>JAXDLH010000202.1:0-5012 GCA_034666705.1 Chloroflexota bacterium | reverse complement strand
CCGCCTGAAGCGCGGCGAACTGCGCGCGGCCGTACTCTCCGCCACCTACCGCCTTGCGCCCGGAGATCCCGCGGCGCTCCGCAACCGCGTCGCCGAGATCCAGCGTACCCGGCGCAGCACCCAGCCTTCGGGGTATAGCGTCGGTTCCGTCTTCGCCAACCCACCGGGTGACGCCGCCGGGCGGCTCGTGGACGCGGCCGGCCTCAAGGGCTGTCGCATTGGCGACGCCGAGATCTCCACGCTCCATGGCAACTTCATCCTGAATCGAGACAAGGCATCTGCGAGCGACGTGCTGGCACTCATCAATCACGTGCAGCGGTCAATCTGGGATCTTACCGGCGTGTGGTTGACGCCGGAGGTGCAACTGCTCGGCCGTTGGGAGGTGCAGGCACTGGCGGAGCTGCGCGCACCAGCAGGCACGGCCGCGGAGATGCAGTCGTGAGCCGACCTGCCCCCCACTACCGCCACGCACGCACGCAGGCCTTGCCGGTGGCGCGCCCCGCACGCCGCCTCGCTCGCTCGGCCCCGCGCGCCGCTGAGGTCCGCGCCCGCGCCGTGCCGAAGGGACCGAGCCGCGCCGGACGGATCGCCCGCCGCATCTTCAGCACCTGGCTCCTCTCCAAGGTGCTCGCCATCGGCCTGCTCGCCGGCGGTGCCTGGCTCGTCACCTGCGGCATCCAGGCGCCGGAGCTCCGTGTGGCGTCGGTGACTATCGTCGGCAACAGTCTGGCAAGCGCCCCGGAAATCACGGAGCAGCTCGACCTGGAGGGCCAGAATGTCTTCAGCGTGCGAGGCCCGCGCCTGGAGCGCTTGATCGAGCACGATCCGTTGATCCAGCGCGCCCATGTCCAGCCGGTCTTGCCGAACGCCGTACGCATCACAATTGTGGAGCGTCAGCCAGCGGTCGTGTGGGACACCGGCGATCGCCAGCTATTGACCGATGGCACCGGCCTCGCGCTTCGCGAGGGTATCGAGCCGCTGCCGACCGTCCGTGCGCCGGAGGGCCCCATCACGGATCCGGGCGGACGCGTCGATGCCGATGCCGTGCATATGGCGCAGGCGATTGGCCCACAGCTCGACGCACTCGGCTACACTGGTGGCTGGCTCGAGTACCGTCCGGACCGCGGCGTCACGCTTGAAGGCCCAGGGAAAGAGCAGGTATTGCTTGGCTTCGCCAATGACCTGCCCGCGAAGCTCGCGGCGTACCGCTCGATCCGTCGCTATCTCGATGAATCACACACCGCGGTGCAGCTCGTCGACGTCCGCTTCCTCGACCGGCCGTATTACCGGTAGAAACGTTCCAAATTGGAACAAATGACCTACAGACGATTGCGCCGTGTAGCAAGTAAACTGCGCGCGGTGTCTGGCGGGCAACGCTTCGGCCGGTGACGCCCCTCAGGGGGGCGAATCGGTGAAAACGTCGATCAGAAGTGGCATACGATGTGGTTACCGCTCGCCGGACTCCTGCTCGGGGTCGCAATCGGTCTGGTATCATCGGTCTCCGTTCCGGCGGATTATGCCCGGTATACGGGCATGGCAATTCTGGCGGCTCTCGATTCGTTGCTCGGCGCGGTGGTGGCAGAGCTCAACGGGGAGTACCGCAACGACATTTTCCTCGCCGGCCTTGCTTCGAATATGTTCCTCGCCGGTGGGCTCACCTACCTGGGTGACCGCATTGGCGTCGAGTTGTACTTCGCGGCGATCGTGGCCTTCGGAGTCCGATCGTTTAATAACCTCGCGATTATTCGACGCGGCCTCATGGCTCGAATCCGACCGAGCTGAGCCTCGCCATATCATGCCGACCGCACGTCGGAGGTGACACCATCGCTCGAGATCAAATCGTCGTCGGCATCGATGTAGGAACCACGAAGATCTGTGCCCTCATCGCCGAGCTCAGCTCAGATACGCCAGAGGTGTTGGGTGTTGGCATCTGCCCATCTCAGGGGCTCAAGAAGGGGGTCGTCGTCGACGTGCAATCGGCCGTCGAGGCGATCGCCACCGCGTTGCATCGCGCGGAGCAGCAATCTGGCTTCAAGGCGACCAACGCCTTTGTGGGCATCGCGGGCTCCCATATCCTGTCGACGAATAGCCATGCGATCGTCGCGATCCGCCACCCCGACGACGTCGTGTCGGATGAGGACGTGGCGCGGGTGATCGATGGCGCGCGCGTCATCCCACTCCCCGCCGACCAGGAGATCCTCCACGTCGTGCCTCACCACTTCGTCGTGGACGGTAACGACGGCATCAAGGACGCGGTGGGCATGGTGGGGCGCCGCTTGGAGGTGGAAGCCAACATCGTTACCGGCTCGATTACCTCGATCCACAATCTGCGACGCTGCATTGAGCAGGTCGGCGTGGAGCTGGACGACCTGGTGCTCGAGCCGCTCGCCGCCGGCCGTTCCGTGCTCACGGAATCGGAGCGTGAGTTCGGCGTGCTCGTGATCGACATGGGCGGTGGCACCACGGATGCGGCAGTATTCAACGATGGCAGCGTGGTGCACGCATGCGTCCTGCCCGTCGGCGGCAATCAGATCAGCAATGATCTTGCCTTCGGCATGCGCACCACGTTTCCCGCTGCCGAGGAGATCAAGATCCGCTACGGCTGTACGATTGACCGGGTCGGCCAGCACGACGAGCCAATCACCTTGCCCGGGTACGGTCGTGAAGGTGGTCAATGCGTCGATCGACACACGATTGCCGAGATCATCGACGCACGCCTATCCGAAACGTTCGAGCTGCTGCAAGATCAGGTGGCTCAGGCAGGCTACGCCGACGCGTACCCCAGCGGCATCGTATTGACGGGCGGCTCCGCTCAGATTGCGGGCGCGGTGACACTCGCGGGCGAAATCTTTCGCGTTCCGGCGCGGCTTGGCGCGCCTCGGTCGCTCACGGGACTGGCGGACGCCGTACGCGGCCCCGCATTCGCCACGAGCGTGGGACTTCTCTCGTGGGGCGGCGATCAACTCGGCCCCGCGGCACATGAGCATGCCGGCGGGGGCGTCGGCCGGATCGGCTCCAGCCTGATCACCTGGCTACGCAACTTTTTCGGCTGAGCGGAGGACGAGCATGACGAACGGCCATCACGACAGCGGGGCACGGATCGTCGTGCTCGGAGTAGGCGGCGGAGGCTCCAACGCCGTCGAGCGCATGATCTCGCAGGAGGTCCATGGCGTCGACTTCGTTGCCCTGAACACGGACCAGCAGGCGCTCCAACGCTCGTCGGCCCCACGTCGAATTCGAATCGGCGAGAAGCTGACCCGCGGCCTCGGCGCCGGCGGCAACCCGGCGACCGGCGAGAAGGCCGCCGAGGAGTCGGCCGATCTCATTCTCGAGGTCTGCCGCGAGGCGGACATGGTGTTCATCGCCGCTGGCATGGGCGGCGGCACCGGCACCGGGGCGTCCCCGGTCGTCGCGCAGATCGCCCGTGAGGCTGGCGCCCTCACCGTGGGCGTCGTCACGAAGCCGTTCACGTTCGAAGGCTCACGCCGCCGCCGCAATGCAGAAGATGGCCTCGCCGCCCTTCAGAAACATCTGCATACCCTGATCGTCATCCCGAACGACCGGGTGCTCCAGGTCGTCGACAAGCGCACCACGATCGACCAGGCATTTGCTGTGGTGGACGATGTGCTGCGCCAGGGCATTCAGGGTATCTCCGAGTTGATCACACGCCCGGGTCTCATCAACCTCGACTTCGCCGACGTGAAGAGCGTCATGTCCGAGTCCGGCATCGCGCTTATGGCGATCGGCAGCTCGAGTGGCGACGATCGCGCGGCCGAAGCCGCCCGCATGGCCATGGCAAGTCCGCTGCTCGACCTCTCGATGCAGGGCGCGCGCGGCGTGCTCTTCAACATCACGGGTGGTCCAGACCTCTCGCTTGCCGAGATCAATTACGCGGCCGACATCGTGCGCCACGCCGCGGATCCGGACGCGAACATCATTTTCGGCGCGGTGATCGATGAGATGATGGGCAACGAGCTGCGCATTACCGTGATCGCGACCGGCTTCGACGCGGGCTTGTCACGGCAGTCGGGCGAGCACCCATTTGGCAGCGCGGCGCCGCGCTCGCCGTTATCGCCCAGCCCATACACTGCGCCAGCCGAGCGGGCTGCTCCGGAGCGTGCGCCCGCAGCGCTGTCGGACGAGGATGCGCTGGACGTGCCACCCGCCCTGCGCCAATCCTTCCGCCGCCGGCCCGCGAACGACGACAACGTGCCGCAGCCGCCGGACTGGATGAGGGGCGGGTCGGACCCGCGTCGGTGAGCGCAGCACGTGGAGTTGCCGACCGGCTGAAGCTGGTCCGCGAGCGCATCGCCGACGCGGCGGCACGCTCGGGTCGGTCGCCCGCCGCGGTGACGCTGGTCGGCGTGAGTAAGGGCCATATTGCCGAGGAGATCGCCGACGCCGTCGCCGCTGGGCTGCAGGACGTCGGCGAGAACCGGGTGCAGGAGGCCGCGGCGAAGATTCCGGAGGTGGAGCGGCTCGCGGGAGCCAAGCCGCATTGGCACCTCGTGGGCCATCTGCAATCGAATAAGACGAAGGCCGCCCTGCAGCTCTTTGATACAATTCAGTCTGTCGACAGCGTCCGTATTGCGCAGGCCCTGTCGCGCCTCGCCACGCATCCCCTCCCGGTTTTTCTCGAAGTCCAGTTCGCAGCTATGCCGGACCGGTTCGGTTTCGCACCAGACGAAGTAAGAGAGGGGCTGGAGGCAGTGGCCGCGCTCCCAAACGTGCAGGTCACTGGGTTAATGACGGTAGCGCCGCTCGGGCTCGACGAGGCTGGCACGCGCGCGGTGTTTCGCACATTGCGGGCATGCGCGGCACGGATCGACGAGTCATATCCGGATCAGCCGCCACTCCAGCTATCAATGGGGATGACCGACGATTACGTGACCGCCATCGAAGAGGGTGCAACCCTCGTGCGCATCGGGCGCGCAATCTTCGCTGAGTCTCTTGCCTGATGTCGGAATTGCTATTCGGGAATTACCTGCGGCAATTCATAGAGATCCTCTTCT
>JAXDLH010000201.1:0-4249 GCA_034666705.1 Chloroflexota bacterium | reverse complement strand
CGGGTGGCAAAGCCTGCGGGAGTGGGCCGCCAACATCAACTCCGGTCCGTGCCAGTGGGGGATCGAGGGCGCCTGGAACTGTGGGCGCGGCTTAGCCCAGCAGTTAGTCGCTGCCGGCCACATCGTTTACGAGGTAAACCCCCGCTGGACTGCGCAAGGACGACGGCAGGCCCGCCGCCCCGGCAAGACCGATCGGCTCGACGCCCGCGCGGTGGCGCGCTGTGTCCGTCAGGAAGCACCGCACCTCCCAGCCGTCGTGGCGGATGACGTCACTGCCGTCCTCGATCTGCTCACCAGCCAGCGGGAGGCCGTCATCAACGAGACGAGCCGGCTCTGGAACCAGCTCCATGCGCTCTTGCTCCAACTGGACCCGGAGTACAAGGAGCGACTCCCACCCCTCGAATCAGCCGCGGGCCAGGCAGCGCTCGCCCACTACGAGGCCCCCGATGCCACCCCTATCCAACAGGCGCGCGCGACCGCCGTGCGCCGGCTCGTCGAGCGGCTCCAACTCGGCCTGGCGCAAGCCAAGGACTTAGCCGCCGAGATCCGCAAGATGACAAAGGACGCCGGGTTTGCACCGCTGACCGAGATCACCGGCGTAGCCCTGCTCACCGCAGGCACCCTGGCGGGCATACTCGGCCCTGGCTGTCGCTTCCGCACCGACGCGGAGTTCGCCGCTTATGCGGGCGTGGCGCCACTCGAGGCATCGTCCGCGGGGGCGGTGCGCCACCGG
The DNA here is from genome assembly GCA_034666705.1 of Chloroflexota bacterium. Classification (GTDB taxonomy): domain Bacteria; phylum Chloroflexota; class UBA6077; order UBA6077; family SHYK01; genus JAXDLH01. The sequence goes on along the minus strand of JAXDLH010000201.1, from coordinate 3,516 downwards.
CTCAACCGCAGCGGCAACCGCCGCCTCAATGCAATCCTGCACATGATGGCGATCACCCAACTCCGCTGTTGGGAGCCCGCGAAAAAGTACGTCGCGCGGCGGCTGACTGAAGGCAAAACCCGCCGCGAAGCCCTACGGGCGCTCAAGCGCTACCTGGCGCGCGCAGTCTGGCAAGCGTGGAAACGGTGTCTCGCGAGCTCGCAGGCTACCGACGAGATCAAGGCCGCAACACAAGCAGCGTAGGCCCTGCAGTGACCCGCAGGCTGCGATGCTCAACCTCGATGCGCTCTACTCTTGACACAGAAGCGTCCCATTCTGTGTCATGAAGGAATTAAAGGCTGCTTGGCAAACGATGTCGATGATATTCGGCGATCGCTTTACTATTGGGACGAGGTCAGGCAACAATTCACCTTAAGTAAGTATGCAGTTGGCAGGGGACGCCGTGCACTCCGATGTATTCTGCAAATCGCTTCACGTAGGACTCCGCTCGCTCCAGTGACTGAGTGCGGTGCACAAAAGCCAGCTCTACCCCCGACCGCCTGCGGCGCGCAAGCCGATTCCTCAGGAGCCACATTTCGAGCCCGGCAGGAGCCTTCACAAACCAAACCGAGGCCCAGCCTACGACTCCCTCGGGCTCTACCACGTCGTTGATTGTTATCGGAGTTGGGGTCCAAAGCTCGGCCGCTATCACGGCTGCTTGATGAGCCTCTTGATAAAGCTGGCGCCAGTCGTCATCTACGATCCTGGTTCCTTTGAGTAACCACGGGTTCGTGGCTGGGGCGAGTTCACTTAAGTCAATTTTCTGATCATCTACATAGGCCGTCACAAGCTCGATTAGGCCATCCTCGGCAAATTTCCAGGCAGTTCGGACTGGCTTTACTTTGCCATTGAGCCCATAGACTGCGATCATGGCTTCGTACTGGACTAAATTCGCGCCGTCGTATGCTGCGGTGCGTACCTCTTGAACTGCAGCCTTGGCCAGGCCAGCGACGAGTTGATTTCGGAGGTAGCGCCAATCTGAAGCACTGATCCCGAGTAAGTCCCGAAACAGTACGGCTTTGTGCTGACCACTCTCATGGTCTAGGTTCAGGACATATTTCGTCAGCTTGCTTTCGAGCGACGGGGCTTCGAAATCGAGAACCAGCGCCTCCGCCGCAAACGTGGTGGGGGCGGAGTGAATCGCGGATTGGCCAGAGCGGACCGCTCGCAGTGGTCCGCTCCGGTCGCACGTGTAACACGACATCCACGACCTCGGCGGGAGATATCCCGAAGAGGCAGGGTTATGAAATCAGTCATGCCACTGAGCTGCGCGTAGAGGCGGCGACTATCAGCTACGACCAACTGCGGGGCTTTCCGATCAACGCTAATGGGGGTCGGGCAATTCGATCCAATCCGAAGGCATGTTCGCCGCTCTCGCTTCCTGCCTCGCCCAATCCACCAGCCTCTGAACCTCACTCGGCTCGAGTTTTTCCAATAGGTCCCGCCAAGAGAGCCAGGTACGTTGGCTAAGGATCGCCTGTCCCATCGCTCGGACCACATCGATCTCGGGCTCGTCGGACTGTCGCACCACCTCCAAGGAGATAGTGCGGCGTTCGTCGGGTTCTAGAGGGATCGCGGAGGCCCCACTAAGCGCCGCTTCTAGGGACTCACGCGCCGCCTGCCCGAATCGTGGCAGGACGATTGCCCGTAGCAGATCTTGCGCCGCGGGGGACAATGGGCTCGGAATCCGAGGCGGGTTGTCATGGGCACCAGCGAGCCGGGGCAAGAGGATGCTCCAAAGCCACCACGTCGACGCATCTGGCTTTGAGACAAAGTGTCGCCGTAGCCAGGCGTACAGCGCCTCTGATTGTGCGCGACCGTAGTCTGCTGTGGTTTGGTCAAAGAATTCCTGCAGGAGTTTCTCGACCCATTTTCCCCAATGGGCCAAGGTGGATGTTCCCCGCCGCTCTTCGAGGTATCTAGCGGCCGCCACTCGCAGTCGCCGCGGATCGCCGGCGATGATGGCCGGGATCCCGGCCTCGGTGAGAAGTGACTGGGTCCGCCTCGTGGCTAGCAATGCGATCCCCACGTCCCAGTTGATGACGTCATCCCCGGATGCCTGCGGACCATCTCTAATCCGGAACTCCACGCTAGTTTCTCCAAAACCGGGCTTGCGCCCGCGGCCATTAGTTCAATTTCGTGGTCGATTCACCTGCGGCTGCGTGGGGCCTGCATGGTTCCTCCAGAGCGAGCTCGCACGGCTGCGCGAAACACACGAACATCAACGTCACGGAAACGCCGGCCTTGGGACCGGTATCGGGACCGGAAATGGCGCGGGGAATCGGTTGCGCTCGATCGCCCTGTTGAGATCCCCCACGAAATTTGACCAGTCGTAGCCCGCGTCCGTGGACTCGTTCTGCGGTGCCGGATCGTGCGGCTGGCGAGGGCGACCCTGATTGAGTGGCGTCGGCGCCTCTACCTCCCAGGCCCATGTCCAGACATCCGAGGGGAGTGGCGGTCCGCCCTTAAGATCGCACGAATCTGTGTACCATTGCGGCAGGAGTGACCGCAGGCGGTTCTGTTGGCCCTCAAATTGCAGTCGGTGCCCCTCCACCGTCCCCCATTCGGGGTGCTGAGGGTCTGCGTGGCCAAGATCCCAATTCGCAATTCGAAGGCCGCGTGGATCCTCGATTAGATCGTAATATCGGTCATGCAGATCCTGGTATGTCGCCAAGATTAGCTGTCGGAGTTGATCGCAGTCACCGCGCGGGGGCCAGAAGGTGCCCGTAGCTTGCATTCCGGTCGGATCCCCTATGGTTAGCGGGTTGTCCTCGGCGTAGGTGAACATGTTCAGCGAGCCCGGCCTCGTCTTGTCGCAGCTTGTCAAACCTTTTGGGTCTCGTTGCAGGAACCGCCCGAGGCTCGGGTCATACATCCGCGCCCGCAGGTAGATCAGCCCGGTCTCGCTGTCCCGCGGCTCGGCGGTGTACTGCAGCGGCTGGCTGGCCACGTTGTTGGGCGCACTGGCCGAGAGCGTGATGAGCGGGTTGCCATACTCGTCGTTGTAGTAGCTCTCGACCACGTTCCCGAGGCTGTCGGTGATCACCCGTACCGAGCCCTGAGCATCGGTGTGCAACACGTACGGGCTGCCCGAGGCCTTGTCCACCTCGTAGAGCACCCCGCTCGGGCCGTAGACGTACTTCCGCTGCCCATCGTCGAGCAGCATCGGCAGCCCACCGGTGGTGTCGTACACGTAGCTGTTGGTGGTGCCGCCTGAGGTGCGGCTCACCCGCTTGCCGTCCCTGTCAAAGCCGTAGCTGCTGATGGCCCCGCCTGCCGTAGCGCCGGTGCGCCGATTGGCCTGGCCGTAGGCGTACGTCGTCGCGCTGCCGCCGCTCGGGGTGCGGCTCCGCACGTTGCCGTCCGCATCAAAGGCATAGCTCAAGGAGCCAGCGGTGAGGATGCGGTCGGCTTTGTCGTAGGTGGAGCTCGTGGTGACCGGGGTGGCCGCCCCGGGCAGGGTATGCTGCTGGCTGG
>JAXDLH010000200.1:0-4186 GCA_034666705.1 Chloroflexota bacterium | reverse complement strand
GGATCTCGAGGAGGTCCTGATCTATCACGGCGTGTCCTCCCCATAGCGGCAAAGTTGCGCTGCGCGTTGTGTGCTCGGAGTCGTGCTCGTATCATAGGAGCCCTATCGACCGGCAAGCAAGGGCTGTACGGTCGCTCTCACCCGCATGCCATCGTCCAGGGCCAGCATGCGGCGCGGTTTTTCCCTGCGACAGGGCTGTCACATTCCGGTCGCTAGGCCGTTCAACTAGATGGGAAGCCGCTGTGACCCGGCGGCGCGAGTGGCATGGACCAACTGGACCCCCAGGAGCTCGCGCGCCTTGCCTCGCAGCGGAATACCGAGGCCTTCGGCCATCTGTATCACGAACACCTGAACACCGTATTTCGGTACGTGTACTACAAGGTCAGTGATCGGACTCTGGCTGAGGACCTCACCTCAGACGTATTTGCGAAAGCGTGGGAGAGCATTGATCGTTTCCAGTGGCGGAACCTGCCGTTCCAGCACTGGCTGCTGCGTATTGCGCGGAACGTCGTTATCGACCATTGGCGCGCTAACAAGCGCCCGACCCAGTCGATCGACGATCTGGCCGAAGCGCCGAGCGGTGAGTTGGAGCCTGACGAGCAGGTCGCTCAGAAGATCAGTGCGGAAACCTTGCGCGCCGCCATCGGACAGTTACCCGACGATCAGCGAGACGTCATCATCCTCCGATTCATCGAGGGATACTCGCATTCAGACGTGGCGGAGATTCTCAACAAGAGCGTCGTCGCCGTGCGGCAAATCCAGGTGCGGGGGCTTCGCGCCCTGCACAAGCTTCTAGAGAACTAGGGAGATAGCGCGAGTGTCTCGCGAAACCCAGGACGCATTCGAAGAGCTTCTTGGCGAATCCGTGGGCCGGCCAGGCAACCGACCGACTGATGCCGAAGCCGAGCGTGAAGCCGCCGGGCTGTTTGCGCTTGCCGAACACCTGGGCACGCTGCGGAGCGTGACTGCACCGGCGAGCCTGCGCCAGACGGGGCTGCATCGTGCACTGGCCACACCGGTGCCCAAGCGGCGCGCGCTCTTTCCAGAGCCGCACTTCGCCTGGCGCAACTGGACCTTCGTGGCGAGTCGGGCTGTCGCCGCCATGCTCGCCGTCGTACTCTTCGGGTACGGCACCGTTGCTAGCTCTGCTGCCTCCCTCCCGAATAGCCCCCTCTATCCCGTGAAGCTTTTCGTCGAAGACGTCCAGGTGGCCGTTTCGCCGCCATCTGAGCGGCCGAAGCTCCGCACCGAGCAAGCGGTGCAACACGACGACCAGGCCAGGAAGCTCGCCGATAATGGTCAACTTGTCGAGGCTCGGCAGGCCAACAACGACGCAGGCAAGCGCTTGGACGACGCGCGGGTAGCCGCCAACCAGGTGCCAGACCCGCAGGTGCAGGCCGTCATCGAGAAGACGAGCGCCACCCATGATGCCGTCACCCGGGTGCTCGACGACCGCCAGGCCACGCCCTCCAACACGGTCGCTCAGGGACCGTCGGGGGCAAACGCAGCCGCGACCGCACCGTCAACTGCGCGGCCATCTGTCCAGGGCACGACCACCAGCGCGCCCTCACCGACCGGGACTCCGATTCCCCAGAACATCGGCGCGCCGGTCGCAACCGGTGGATTTACGACAATTGGTGCAGCCGATGCCTCGCCGACAACATCATCGTCGACTGGGAGTGCGAGCACAGTAGAGCCAACGGCAGCAGCAGAGACCGCGACGCCGGTTCCGGTCGGTGCCCCATCATCCGCATCTGTGGTGCCGATCCCGACTGGCCGCAGTGCAACCAGCACGCCGGCCGCCACGAGCCGGCCGGCGGCGAGCGCAACGCCAACCACCGGTTCCCCCACGGCTACGGCGACAGGCGTCCCCCAGCAGATCGGATCGACTGGCACGCCGGCGCCAACCAGCACGCCCGGGCCGAGCGCGACGCCGTCGCCCACCCTGACACCAAGCGTGACACCGACGGCGGGCGTGAGTGCACCGTCGCTGGGCTTCACGCCGATCACAGGTCTATCACAGCCAACAGGCAATGCGCGATAAGTGCGATACACCACATTGCCATGCGGCTGCGCCGGGGGTACGCTACCCGTGCGCCATTGCGTTCGCGCTCGCCACGTCGCCCAATCCTGGCGGTAGCCCGTAGGCCTGGCACGTACACTTGATCGAAGCCCGGCATCCTGAGGAGGGGCGACGGTGCGATTCCCATTCGGACGGAACCCCCGCAGGCAGGAGCTCGACGATCTCCGCCGTCGCATCGCGCAGCTCCGCATGGAGATCGACCAACTCGAGCAGGTAGCCCGCTCGGCGGACGAGGATTCTGATACGCCCGATGCGTACCGCTCGGTGCAGCGGCTGCGAGAGTCGATGACCCGCGACGAGCTGCGAGGCAAACGCGTCGAGATGGAGCAATTGGAGGCGCGCGAGCGTGAGCTTGCCGCCGCCGAGGTCATCCCGCCCGTTCCCCCTGGCGCGGCAGCACCAGCCTGGGATTCCGACGAAACCGTCCACGATATGCCAGCGGTGACGCTTGCCGACGACGCAGCCACGGTCGAGGCACCGGTCGAGGCAGAAGACGCCGCCACCATTGTCGGCGCAACGCCAATCATCGAAACGGAAGCTCCGGAGCCGGACGAAGCGGCAACTATTGCCAGCATGCCGCCAGTCATCGAGGAAGCTGAGGAGTTGCCAACTCCGGAGCCGGAGGCCGCCTCAACTGTGGTGGGCCTACCCCCGCTCGTAGAGGAAGAAGCGGAGATCCCCGAGCCGACTGCAGTCATCGCGCCGGAACCAGCACCCTTCGTCGAACCAGAACCAGCGTCGCCCCCACCGGTCGAGCCGGAGCCAGTCCTGGCGGTCGAGGGCGAGCCAGAAGCAGCGGTGACTCCGGTTCAAGAGGCAATGGCCGAGGAGCCCGTTGTCGAGCCGCCGTTTGCCACGGAGCCCGTGATCGAGAGCCCAGTTGCGCTAGAGTCGGCCACGCCGACGGTGGTCGAAGAGCCCCCCGTCGTGCCAGCGACATCGGGTCGGCCGGGCTCGATGCGCATCCTGGTCGCCGCGCTGGCGCTCATTGGAATTCTCGCCTTTGGCGTCGTCGCCGCAACCGAGTCTGGCCTCGTCCGATTGGGCGGTGGAGGCGCAGGATCAGCGCCACCAACGTCAGCAGTCGCGGCGATTCCTCCAGAGGCGCGAGTCACGATCGCCGTGGCAGCCCCGTCTCCCGCCGCATCGTCGCCCGTGCCATCAACCGCGGTCCCGACTGCGCCACCGACGGCCGCACCCACCGCAGCCCCAACCGTGGCGGCCACGGCCCGTCCGACGAGTGCGCCGACCGCGGCACCGACGCTTGCGCCGACTGAGGTGCCGACTGAGGTGCCGGTCGAGCCGACCACGGCACCGCCCGCGTCGACTGCAGAATTCGCAACCATCATCGCCCCGCCCGGCTTTAGCGGCGCCGTGGTGCGGTCGGCGCCCAGCCCCACCGCGAGCGTCGTGCGTAACCTTCAGAACGGGGCCCGGGTCGAGCTGATCGGTCCAACCGCGCCGGGCACCACGTTCCGTTGGTACCAGGTACGGACCGCCGACGGGGCGGTCGGCTGGCTCGCCTCGACAACCATCGGTCGGTAACCGCTCCCGCTACCACTACGAGGACGGCGCGAGCACGAGGGCCTTGAGCTATGCCTCGCGCTCCAGCTTCGTAAACAGCGGCGTAGGATCAGGCAAACGCGTACCCGCCACCAGCCGTTCGAGCCGAAAGCCGTGGGCAAGGAGCTCGTCCTCGTAGCCCAGTAAGCCGTGCAGCTTCTCACTGCTGAACGGCAGAAACGGGTAGGTTAGCACCTTGATGCCGTTGATGAGCGTGAGCAGACCATAGATCGTGGCGGCCGTGGCCTCGCGGTCGGTCCGGATCTGCCGCCAGGGCGCCCGCTCGTCGAGCAGCCGGTTCCCGAACTGGGCGAGCGCCATGATCTCCCGCAGCGCCTCCTTGAAATGACACGCGGTGAGCAGCTCGCGGACGGTGGCGAACGTCTCGGCCGCACGCGCTTCGACCAGCTCGGCCACGTCCGTACCAGCCTCAGGTACCTGGCCCTCGAAGTTGCGCACCGCGAACGTGAGGGTGCGGTGAACCAGATTGCCCCACGTCGCGACGAGCTCCTCGTTGTTGCGGCGGATGAACTCCTCCCA
>JAXDLH010000199.1:0-7622 GCA_034666705.1 Chloroflexota bacterium | reverse complement strand
GTGGGGCGCGGCCGGCCTCGGTATCGGCTCGGAACTGCTCCCACCAGGGCGCACCCGCGCCGTCGATCGTGCCGGCGCCGACGATGGCCACGTTCGTCACGTCGCTTGCGCTGACGAGCGCGCGCCGTTGGCCATTGGGGAGCGTGTAGTCGCCGGCGGTGCCCGATGCGAGGAGGGTGGCCCCGGCCGCTAACTCGAGGGTCGTGCGAGACGGGAGTGCAATCGGGCCAATTCGATATGTCCCCGGCGCTACGCGCACCGTGCCGCCGACACAGCGGTCGAGCGTGGCCTGGAGCGCTATGGTGTCCGCCGCCACGCCGTCCCCGACCGCCCCGTCGACGCGCGGGTCGCAGGCGGGCGAGCCATTGCCAACGGGCGCACTTGCCGCCCAGATCAGCGCCAGCGCGAGGGCCATGCATCGCATCGCCGCATCGTAGCACGGGCGCTCGCGACCCGGTTGACCCCACTGGTGCAACGCGAGCTGCTCCCGCCCGCCACCAAGTTTTCAGACGGGCGCTCACGGCCCCGGTGCTCCCGCTGGTGCAACCGCATCGCCCGACCAAAAGGTCATACGACCAAAAGGTCATACCAAACGGTGATTGTCCATCTGTGGGTCAGTGCGCATGATCGGAGCCTTGGCGTGGGTACCGTCGTTCCGGTAGGGCGAAGGCTTGTCCCTCGCCGCACCGCCCCGCGCCACCATTACCGGGCGGAGGGGGCAAGCCCCTCCCCTACCGGCACGATGGCCCTGCACGGAGGAACTGACCCACTGGTTGGTAACCGGCGAATCTGAGCTGGCGTCCGCTGCCGGCCCAAATTGACAGGTGTCGCACCGGCGCGTACGCTCGCCTCGTCACCCAGCGCGGAGGGACCATGGTCCCAGGGCCCGGGCGGCAGCTCGCTCGGCCCAATAGTCGGTTCAATAGCTCAATAGATGGAGGGAAACGCCCCATGCCTGATGCTATCGTTCGGTTCCGCTATCCCGGCCGCGACGCAGAGGACGGCCGCGATGATCCGCGCCGCAAACATTTTTATCTCTGCCAGACCGATCGCGTCGTGAGCGAGATCCAGGTTATGGCCAAGGGTGCCCACAACAGCCTGCACTCGCACGCCACCGAGGATGGCGTGTGGATCGTGCTCGCGGGCGCCGCTATCTTCTACGGCGAAGGTGACATCGTCATCGCCGAGCTCGGCACGCACGAGGGCGTCCTGCTCCCTGCTGGCACGAAGTACTGGTTCGAGAGCACGAGCGACGAGCCGCTCGAGATCCTGCGAGTCGATTACCAGATCGGGTCCGCCGTCGCCGCCCAGACCTGAGGCCCGCCTGCCCTGCCGCCACGACCAACCCGGATTCAAGCGCTCAGCGCCCCACCCGTAGGGGCGAGGCACGCCTTGCCCGCCGCAACCCCGCTATCGCCCCGGTTGGGATACGACGCCATCACCCGGTTCCCTTCCCTGGTACCGCGCCACCTGCGGACCATGTACACCGGTCCAAGCGATCTGCGTTGGAGGCCATCATGGCGCGCGTGCTGCGGGTGCTCAACTGGCCGTTGGTGCGCCTCGTCCTCACCATCGTGCTGTTCGCAGTGCTGGCCTTCGGCCTGAGCGTGCTCGTGCTCGGCGTACTCGGCGCGCCGAGTACGTTTCTCACTGTCGAGCTCGTCAATCTCATCAGTATCTACGCCGCGCTGCTCCTCGTCGCCCGCGTCGTCGAGCGCCGCCCGCCCGCGGCGATCGGTCTGCGCCGGCAAGGCGGCGTGCGCGACCTCGCCGTCGGCTTCGCTATCGGCGCCGGGCTCATGTGCGTCTCCGTCGGCGTGCTCGCGCTCGCCGGCTGGTACCGGGTCGCCGCCGTCGAGCCCGGCGCTGCGGCGCTCGCGCTCCTCGCATCCGGCCTCGTGCTGCAGCTCAATATCGGCGCGTTCGAAGAGGGGCTGGCTCGTGGCGTGATCTTCCGCGACCTGGAGGACGCGCTCGGCTCGTGGCCGGCATTGGTCCTCAGCGCGGCCATCTTTGGGTTGGCGCATCTCGCCAATCCGGAGGCGACCCTCTGGGGCGCCATTGCCATCGCGCTGGAGGCGGGCGTGCTGCTCGCTGCCGCCTTCATGCTCACCCGCAGCCTCTGGCTGCCGATCGGCATCCACGTGTCGTGGAACTTCGTTCAGGGCTCTGTCTTTGGCATCAACATCTCAGGATCGAACCTCGTCCAGCAGAGTCTCATCACCCCGGCGATCAGCGGCCCGGAGCTCTGGACCGGTGGTGCCTTCGGCATCGAGGCCAGCCCGATCGTGCTGGTGGTGAGCCTCGCCGCGGGCATTACGATGCTGCTGCTGGCCGTGCGTCGCGGCCACGTGGTCACCCCCGCCTGGCTCCAGCGCGCCCGCCACCGCCCAGGATAGCGCTCCACCTCCACTGCCCGCCTGATGGCAATCGACCGCGCGGAAACAGCGCGCTCGGTGCGTGTTCGGGAAGCCCTTCCTCGCGTCTATTGCGTCGGCACGTTGCCCGAGAGCACGTAGAATCGTGGCGGGAGGCGCCATAGCGATACGCACGGAGTTGCTCGCCCGCATCTCGGTTGACCCGCAGATTTGCTTCGGTAAGCCGTGCATCCGCGGGCCTCGCATCTGGGTCGCGCTCATCCTCGATCTTCTCGCCGACGGCATGACGCCGCGCGAGGTTGTCGACGAATTTCCCGGCATCGACCAGCTCGACGTACTGGCCTGCATCGCCTATGGCGCTGAAGCGGCACGCGAAGCGGTCGTTGAGCTGCCTCCGACCGGATGAGAATCAAGCTCGACGAAAACCCTGGTAGGCGCTGCACCAGGTGCTAACTGCGCTTGGCCACGATGTACGGACTGCAGCCGACGAGCAGAGGGAACGCTCGATTTTTCCTGCGCTGAGCTAGGCCACACCTTCTGCGTCCTTCGCCGGTGCGTGCTGGGGACGCACCACGAGCACCGGCGTGTCTGCGCGGTGCAACACTGCATCGGTGACGCTCCCGCGCACCCACCGCGCTGGTCCGCGCCGGCCGTGCGTGCTCATCGCGATCAGGCCGCACTCGGCTTCGTGCGCCGCCTGGAGAATCGTGTCGACCGGGCTCCCAAACGCCACCCGGATCTCCACCGACACCCCCGTACTCCGAAGGTTGGCGGCGGTCCGCTCCAGGTGTTCCTCGAGTTGCGCCGGCGGCGTGGCAGGCGCCAGACCAAGGGGGATCTCGGCGCCTTGCACCGGTACGGTTGGCGGCGGCAGCTCGCCGGCAGTGAATAGCACGAGGCTCCAGCCCAACTGCTGCGCGAGTGGAGTGACTGCCGGGAGCACCGCGTCGGACAGCTCTGAGCCATCCAGCGGGACGAGCACCCGCTGCGGGAGGCTGACCGGCGGCGGGAGCCCCGGCCGCATGGCGAATACCGGTACCGCGGTATGATTGATCACCTCACCCGCCACACTGCCCAGCAGCACGCGCGCCGGTCCCCGACGGGCGTGCGTCACCATGACGATGAGGCTCGCGCCCACCCGCGTGGCGTGCTCGGCGATCGCGGTGGCGGGATCGCCCGTCAGCACGGTCACGTCCACCGGCCCGGACCATTCGCGAGAGGCGTGCACCTGGTTGAGGACTTCCTCCATGCTCCGGATGCGCGCGGCTTCCGCTGGATCGTGGGGCATAGCGGTATCGGCTCCAGCCGACAGACTGGAATGCCAGTTGAACGAGGCCGCCGTCTCGGATGACTGGCTCGGCAGATCCAGCTCTATGACGCTGACGAGCTCGATCGTCGCCGCGAGCTGTCGGGCGAGCGCCTCCGCCCAGGGAATTGCCTCAGCGGCGAGATCCGAGCCGTCGAGGGGGACCAACAAACGATGTGGCACTGGGCGCCCTCCTGATCGTCGGCACCGCCTCGTGAGCGTGCGGCACCGGCAGAGCTTCAGCGAGCTGTGCACCCGATTGTACGTGGAGAGCCGCTTCTGGCCGAGGCCCGGCGCGGTGCCCACGGAGTGATCTACCGCAGCGCGCCAGTGGCCCACTGCACGGCCTGCAGATAGGCCCCTGCTACCGTCGCCTCGCCGAGCCCCAGGTCGCCGGCGCAGCGATCGACGCTTTCCCACGCACCGCGCTCGCATCCCACCATCAGGTCGTGGACGATGCGCAGCCGATTTTCCTTGCCAAGCAGTGCATCGGTGACCTCGCGCGGCAGCGGCAGCGTCTGGATCACATCCTCCATCGGTATCCCGACCACGGCATCGATGAGCGAGAACAGGCCGAGCAGAAACAGCTCGTGCGCTCGCTCCGGCCAATTCGCGATCAGCGCCACCTCTTCACAGAACCGACCTCGGGTAGCGCACGTGCGAATCAGCTCCGTTGGCCTGCCGGTCCCCAGGTCGGCTAGCACCATGAATGCCACCCACTTCCGCACCCCTGCTTCGCCCAACATGAGGAGCGCGTGCTTCACGGAGGTCACCCGGTTGCGGAGGCCGGTGCCGGCCGAGTTGATGAAGAGCATGATCCGATACACCAGCCCGACCTCGAGCTCGATCTGTGCACTCAGCCGATCGAAGTCGATGCTCGGCCGGTGGATCTCATCCAGGATGCGCAGATGGTTTGCCTTGATCCCTTCGGGCTTGGCGACGGTCAGCGTGACCGGCTTGCTGAAGAAGAACCCCTGGACGTATTCGTAGCCAGATGTCAGCGCCCGCCGCACGTCCTCCTCGGTCTCGACCTTCTCGGCAAGGAACGCGAGCCCGGGCCGCCCATAGCGCCGCGGGATCTCCCGCTGTTCCGCTTCGGTCGTCTGGAGAAAGTCGACCTTGACCAGGTCGACCAGCGGCAGGAGCGCCTGTTGCGGTGCCGATCCCGGCGTGAAATCGTCGAGGGCCAGAGGGTATCTCGCTGCCCTGAGGTCGCGACACGCCTGGAGAACCTCCGCATCCAGCGCCACATCCTCCAGAATCTCGACGACGAGTTGGCTGCTCGACAGAATCTCGGCGTAGCCGCCCACCAGCGTATCGCGGGTGAAGTTGACGAATGCCTTCTTCGTGCCGATCAGCGTCTCCAAGCCGAAGAAAAATGCGCTATCGTCCAGCACTTGCAGCGACGCCGCATCCGGGTCGCTGCTGCGGAAACAGTTTTCCAGGCCGGCGCGAAACAGCAGCTCGTACCCATAGAGCGCGCGCTGATCGGAGAAGATGGGCTGCCGAGCGACGTAGGCCTGCATGGGGATGTCCCAGTGGTGCGTACGGGTCGCGGCATCGCGCTGCAGACGACCTGCGGGCGGGGTCGCGCATTAGGAGTATCGGCACGCAGGCGCGCATTGTTGAGCCCGATTCCCGGTGCGTGGCGGCGCTCAGGGCGCTATCGCTCAGTAGGGCGGGGGCTTGTCCCCCGCCGCCTGCGCGGGCCCCAACAAGGCTCGCGGGGGGGGACAAGTCCCCGCCCTACCGGACACCGAGGTTGGGCCGCCAGAATCTGCTCGCTAACCGGGTCGGGGCGCGATCGATCAGTACGGCAGGATTGGCCGTGCGACCGGCGTGCCATAAACCTTGAACGGCGCCGGCGTGGGCCCAGCCGTTGGGACTGGCTCAGGCGTGCCGACCAATGCTGGCGTCTGCATGACCGGCTGCACGAGCAGCGTGTACGGCGCGTCGCTGGCGTCGCCGCTCGGGCTGTCAATGGTGATCCAGTACGTACCAGTTCCGACGTTGGTCGCCGCGATCGTCTCGTCCTGCAGGTCGGGGTTGTCGGATTGGCCCAGCAGCGGGAAGTCCGGCTCGGGGCCGTACACCAGCAGTTCGTAGTTGCCCGACAGGTCGGTCAGCGTGACATTCAGGTCGACGCCCGGCGGCACGGCGATCAGCCAATTGTGGGTGGTGGCTGAATCGTTGAGGGCTGCCTGCACCGGTGTGTTGTAGTCGATCGGGCAGCCCTGGTCGCTTGGCTGGGTGCAGCTAGCGCCGGTGTCATCCTGGGCGTGGACGCGGGTGGGCGGAGCGGCGCGGAGTGAGGCCACGAGGCCCAGGGCGAAGACCACGATCCCGGTCAGGATCACGGCGAGCGTTGGGATCGAGTGCGTACGATTCGACGTCGGCATACAGGTCCCCCATGGTTGAGCGTTCGGTGGAGTGGCTGCGAGTGGCCGGTGCCCCGCGGGCTGGGCTCGCACATCCCGCCGTGGCGACGGTCATTCATTCTAGACGCTCGGCGCTCGGGAGCGCAGCCCCACGCATTTCGGTAACCGCTGTGTATGGGGTCACACGGCTCCAACGCCGCAGGTCAGGCGGCGGGGAAGCCATCCGGTGGATCGACGATCGCGAATGAGAGGTCCGCTTCCGCGAGCATGACGCCGTCCTCCGTAATAGCGCGGACGTGACCGGTGCCAAACTTGCTGCGCATGCGGGTGAGCTCGGCCTCCAGGCGAATTAGCTTGCCCGGCTGCGCTGCATGGCGGAAGCGGCACTTATCCACGCCCGTCAGCATGGCGATCTTCCCCTTGTTCTCGGGGAGCCCAAGCGCGGCCACGGCGCCAACCTCCGCGAGGGCCTCGATGAGGATGGCCCCGGGGATGACAGGGAAGCTTGGGAAGTGGCCTCGCACCCAGTACGCATGGTTCGCCTGGAGGAGGTCGTCGAGGATGCCGACGGCGCGCTTCCCGAGCTCGAGCTCGACGATGCGATCCACGAAGAGAAACGGATCCCGATGGGGGAGGATATCCATGATCTGTGCTCGATCGAGCACGGTGCGCTCACCCTCTTCGGTCAATGCATCCTCGTACGCTGTACTTTCATGGCGCCATACGCGAGCTTTAGGCAGACCGGACTAAAAAGGGGACCGCGCCGGTGCCTCTTCCCCGCTGCGCACCGAAGACTACCCGATCGGGGCGAGGTGATTGCCCCGCCGCTTACGAGCGGTTGAGCGCCGGCGGTGCCCCCGCTGACGTTGGTGCGCTGGTACTCTTGCTTGCCACGGCCAACGGCGTTGGCGTAGTCGTTGGGCTTGTCGTCGGTGTATTGGTTGGCTCCAGGGTCGCCACGTCCGCGTGGGGCCCGCAGCCACCTCTGCAAACCGTAGCGCTGGCGAGGGTGGCGTTCAAGCGAGCGCCTCGGTAGATGAGGTCGGTATTGGCATCCGCATTACCGGCGTCATGCGCGAGACGCACCACGGTGCTGGAACCGCCGGCGGCGCGAACCTTGAAGTACAGCGTTCCCGCCGTGCTTATTCCCGAGGGGAAAGACCCGCTCGTGTTCAGCGCGCTGTAGGTGATGTGGCTCACGGAGGGCGACCGGCTGGCGAGGTCGTTGTTCCCGACCAGCGAGAGCCCGCTCGACGTGGCGCCCGGCTGCGCGGGCTGGACGGCATTGACCATCCTGCCCAGCGGAATCGCCGTGCCGGCGGCGTTGACTAATTGCAGCGTGTTGGGATCGTACTCGAGCACTGCCAGCAGTGTATCTACCTGCTGGCCGCTCGTATCGACGTTCAGGTCGAGCGAGAACACGCCGTCGGTCGTGACTGGCTGATCCTTCACGCTCAGGAACATGCGCGGTGTGGCAGGGAGGGCCTCCGCCCCTCTTGGCCGCGCTTGCAATGCGGCCGCCGAAACGGCGAGGCTACCGGTCTGCGGAGTCACGAACTG
>JAXDLH010000198.1:0-7271 GCA_034666705.1 Chloroflexota bacterium | reverse complement strand
GCCAGGAGCGGTTGAAGACGAGCTCCTGCTCGCGGTCGTAGATCTCCTGGTTGCAGAAGATCTCGCGGCTCACGGTGCCGGCGTCCACGTCCACTAGCGGCTTCGATGGTCGATAGATCTCTACCATAGGGCTCTCCCTCTCTGCTGACTCACTCGATCTGGTAGCGCCAATATACCGCGATTTTATCCTGCGCGGGTCTCCGCCTCTCGCCCCTCTCGCATCGGCGAGAACCAGCGACGCGCAATGGAGGACGCGTCACGCATGCAGGTGAGCGGGCACCGCCACCTGGTGGCTCAACGTCACCTCACGGTGCGTCCGCGCCGATTCCATGAGTGCGAGCTGGACTTCGAGGGTTGCCATGCCCCATCGCCCATCGTGAAAGATGGGCTGGCCTCGCACAATGGCGTCGTACACTTCCTGGAGCGTGGGGTCGTTCCGGGTGGCGCCTGGCTGGTCGTGGATCGGCTCCTCCCGCTGCCCCTCGTCGTTGTAAACGTAGATCCCCTCCGGTGATTGGCGCAGCAAGCCGCGCTCGCAGCTCACGATGAGCAGGCCCAGGTCGCTCATGAAATGAGCTCTTCGAGGACCGGCTTCCGTCGTCAGCCGCGCCCCGTCGGGTTGGCGCTGCACCCCGCCGAACCGCATCTCATCCTTGGCCTGCCCCTCGTCCCAGGTGCCCGTGCGGAGCACGCTGCGACTCTGGGCGCGTTCCTCTGCCGAGCCATCCCGCCCGTCTCGAACCCAGGGCAGCAGCTCGCTCGCCAGAAAATAGCCGTAGCCGTTGTAGGTAATGCTGGCTGGGGTCCCATCCTGAAACTCCAGGTAGCCGGTGTAGTAACCCGGCGCCCCCATGCGCCCCTCCATCCAGGTTCCGGTCATCCCCCGCACGCTGTGCACCAGTCCCCCACCGAGGAAGCGGAGCGTATCGATCTGGTGGGGCGCCTGGCGAAAGGCCACCCCGCCGCCTCGCGCTTCTTCAACCTCCTCGGGCATCCGAGGCCGCAGCATCCAGGGGGTGAACGACATGACGTTCATCGCTTTGATCGGCCCCACCTCGCCCGACTTGACGATCTGGGCGATCGTTTGGACTGGTGGATCAAAGGCTCGCGTATGGCCCGAGAAGAGCTTGACCTGATTCTTCTCCGCTGTCTCGATCATCGCCTCAGCCTCCTGGAGGCTCAAGGCCATCGGCTTTTCCACCACGACGTGCTTGCCGTGCTGGGCCGCCATGATGGTGTGTGGGGCGTGGTACGGGTTGGGCGTCGCGACCCAGACGGCCTCGACCTCTGGATCCTGGCACAGCTTCTCGACGCTGTCGTAGCCGCGGCCCCCGAACTCCCGCTCAAAGGCCTGGAGGGCGTGCGGGCGCACGTCGGCGACGGCCACGATGTCGATCTCGGGCATCGCTCGCATCATCGACAACACGCCGCCGCCGGCATTGCCAATGCCGATCACGCCGAACTTCAGTGTTCTTGGATTGGCCGTTTGCGTTGCCGCTGCGTTTGCTGGCTCCGCCATTTCGTAACCTCGACCTTTCCGAGCGGTTTCCGCGGGTCCGCGAGCCGCTCATGACGTTCGTCGAGATCACGATACCGGAAGTGGCGAATCCAGGCCGTTAGTAGGTCAGCTTCTCCGTGCATGGCCTTGGTCTGGTAGGGGAGGGGACAAGCCCCTCCCGCCCGGCGATGGTGGCGCGGGGCCATGCGGCGAGGGACAAGCCCCCGCCCTACCGGAACGACGGACCCCACGCCAAGGCGACGATCACGAGACCTGATCCGCTAGTGGAGGTGGGCGGGGCATGCTGATTCGGGACGCAGTCCGCGACTGGCGTTGGCAAGAGGTGTGGTTAGGCGGCTCGCTCCAGGATGACCACGGGAATCTTCCGACTCGTCTTCTGCTCGTACTCCGCGAACTGCGGGTACGCCTCAGCCTGGCGCGCGTACAGTGCGTCGCGCTCCTCGGGGCTCGCTACCGTGGCGTTCGCGTCGAAGGTCTCGGGACCAGCCTCCACGGTGACCCTCGGGTTCTTCACGAGGTTGTGGTACCAGTCGGGATGGGTCGGCGCCCCACCCTTCGAGGCGAACACGGCGAGACGGTCGCCATCGGGCAGGTACATCAGCGGGGTGGTGAAGGGCCGGCCGCTCTTGGCTCCAGTGGTGGTGAGCAGCAGCACCGGGGCTCCCTGAAACGATCCGCTGAGCTTTCCGCCATTCGCGCGGAACTCCTCGATGTTCTTACGGTTGAAGTCGTTCCAGTCCATGGTGAGCGCTCCTTAAAGGGTTCTGCGTTACAGCAGTTCCTTCAATCAGCATACTGTCTTATCGGCGGGTGCAGTTGCTGCGGCGCGTTGGGCCGGCAATACGGAATGCCCGCGCGACTGCACCCGTTAGACGACGTGTCCTGATCTGCCAGACGCAGGGGTTCGTGCTGCTCGGGCTCATGCTGTACCCGTTTCGCAGGGCGGCGGCGTAGCGCGTCGGGCTGTCGCGCCTCAGTCGTGGCGGGGCGTGCCCCCACCCGTCTCAGCCTCGCCGGGGTCCCAGCTTTTCGTCCATGAGCCGTCGCGGTACATCTCGTCGCCGCCGTGCTGGGTGAACTCCACGACGACCCGGTCGATGCGGAGGTTGAGGGCCTCAGTGCAGGCCGTCACCAGGGCCTGGGCCAGCGCGAGACGCTGTGATGCCGGTCGTCCATTGCGAATGTCGCATTGGATGACCGCGGCCGGCTCCGGCTCGCCGGGGCCGCACCGATAGAGGTTCCCCGCGCCCAACTCGCGGAAGGCGACGTTCACCATGCTGGGGGTGGTCTGCATGATCTCGGCGAACAGGTCGCCCAGCCGCCTGGCGAGGTCACGCTTGGTAGCGGTCGGATAGCTGGCCGGGAGATCGATCTGTAAATATGGCATCCAGCGATTATCTGAGGCGAGGCGCCCGGCCGTCAATTCGTTGGCCGCGCGACAATGGAGAGCGTGCCTGTCAGTGACCGTTGAGGGCCGCGGCGTTCAGGCGCCAGCGGGCGCGGCGAGTATGCTATCTCGAACTCGTACCTTATGCTCGCTCGCTGCTCCAACGGGCAGCTTCATGCGGGCGAACCTCGTTCAGGAGAGTTGCAGATGACGTCGCACTGGACGGGATGCTGACGAACGTGGGCCACGGACTGCGTTGGCTCATGGCCCGCGTCGGTGCGCCCGGGCGCCTGGCCATGACGTCTTTGATGTTGCTCACGCTCGGCGTCACCATGTTGATCGTGATGAGCCTTGTGCAGGTGTTGGAGCCCGGGTCCGAGGCGGAGACGGTGCAGGTCCGGGGCATGGGGAGCGTTCGCATCCAGCCGGCGAACCCGATCGACTGGGTCGGGGAGGCCGCAGTCGCCCTCGGTACGGTTGGGTTGCTGGTCGGTGGCGCATGGCAGCTCTACCGAATGAGCGGTGGCGGGGGCGACTGGCGGCTGGGCGGCGGCAGGGAACACGAGGCGGCGTCCCGGGTGGCCGCAGGGCTTCGAGAGGGACGCAGCCGTGACGAGGTTCGCGCGGCGCTCGTTGCCGATGGTATCGAGCCTTCGCTCGTGGTGGCTGCCTTGCGGCTTGGCTGGTCGCGAGGAGCACCGTGCCCACGGTGCCAGGCGAGCACGCGCAATCTCGAGTTCTTGAAGGAGCAGCTCGAAGAGTCCTGGTATCAGTGTCCCGAGTGCGGCTGGGCCGGCGACGCTCGAGCAGCCCCGCGCTCGACCTCGAATCCATGAGCTGCCAATAGGCTTGTTCTGTCCGGGGGGAGCACCGCTTCTGATCCCAGCACGCGTTGCCATCGGTTCGCCCGAGTCGGCAGGCTTTAGCGCGGCGACCGGATAACGCTAGAATGTGCGGACCCCCAGACAAGGAGTAACCATGGTTGGCTCTGACCTCGAAATTCGTCCCAACGCGGTATACACGCTCGCCGAAGTCTGTCGAATTCTCAAGATCAGTGACGCGACGATGCGCCGCTGGTTGAAAAGCGGGAAAATCCGAGGTGCTCGCGTGGGCCGGGCATACCGGGTGCTTGGCAGTCAATTGTTGGAGGCGCTCAGCGCAGACGGAGAGACCAGCCAGACAGCGGCGCGCGCAGTTCGTCGTTAGGTGGCAGCCAGCTACCTGACGCTAACGTACACGAATCAGCTACATTGGTGTCAGGTGGCTGGCCCCTTGTTTCTGCGATTACGGTCAATGTGGGTCGCCTTGCACGGCTCTCCACATGAATCGTGGTGAAAATCTACCGGCCATCAGATGAGCGGCGCCTGTCGGTGTCTGAATGGTCAGCTATAGTTGCCAGGAGCAGCGCCGCGGCCTGCGGCGTATCGCCAAAACGGAGCTCCCAGCAATTTGCCTGCCGCAACATCTCGACGAGCCGGGCCACGCCCCACGCCTCCCGCGGGCCGGGCGCGAAGGTTTGCTCGATGAGCTGGGAAAGTCCTGTTGCTCTCGGGATCCTCGCGATCGACACGTCTGCCCCCAGCACGAACCGTGGCAGCACGACGTGGCGGACAGGGACCGGCGTTCGCGCCCACGACGTGGCGGGCGGCGCAAGATACCAGATGCGCTCCCCGTTCGCGCGAAGCTGTGGCGTCGGGGTTGCGCGCCCAGGCCATCCCGAGGCGAGCGCCTGATAGCCGCCCTCTTTCGCGCACACGCTTTTCGGATACAGGGTGAGCCGCAGACTCTCTGGGTCGAGGGCCGCGATCTCGTCGCTCAGGTACTGGCAACCCGCAGCTACCAGGGCTCCCGCAAGCGTGCTCTTCCCGCTGCCGGATGCTCCTGGCATGAGCAGGCCGTGACCCTGATAGGCAACAGCCGCGGCATGGAACAGAAAGTAGCGACCCTGGACTCGATCGATCACGGCCTGGGCAACCGCGGATTCCAGGAGCGGCAATACCTCGGCGTCTCCACTGGTAGCGGTCACGAGCGATCCGTCCATAGTCACCCGGCAATGGCCGGAGCCGGTGGGAGACTCCTCGATCTGCAGCGTGATGGGCTCGCCGCTGCTGAGCGGGCGTGCCCGTCCGGCTCGTGGGAAGAGGAGCTTCGTGGCCGCTAGATAGCGGCGCGGCCCGGAAAACGCGACGCGGAGGCCGAGCGCGTCGATCGTGTAGGTCGAGTTAGTCGCGGTGGATCGCACCCGGAACCAGTGCCGCACGATCCTCTGGGTTCGCGGCGGCCACATCCGTCGCGAGCAGGCTCGCTTCTCGCAGCTCGCTAATGAGCTCGCGGACGTCGGTCAATGCCTGCTGGTATTCGACGCCGTATTCCTGGGCAATCACCCGCGCCACCGCCGCCACGGTCCGCGACCCGTCCAGCAGTTGGACGATGTGCGCCGCGGTCGCATTCAGCACGAACCCCTCACTGCTTTGCTCGTCATAGACGATGAGATCGTCGTCCAGTTCGTAGCTCGCGAGCGCCGAATGCAGTTGTGGTCGATCCTCCATGATGCCGGGCCCGCCTTTCACCTTGTCGCACTCATTATCAGCGAGTGTGGGTCGGCGTGGGCGTACGGCTCGGCTCCGGGATACGGGTCGAGGTCGGAGTCCGGGTAGCCGTGGGTGTCCGGGTGGCCGTGGGTGTCCGCGTGGAGGTTGGAGTCTTCGTTGGCGTCGACGTCCTGGTCGGCTCCGGAGTTCGCGTGTTCGTCGGGGTGCGGCTCGGCTCCGGGGTCCGGGTTGAAGTCGGCGTCCGGCTTGGCTCCGGCGTCCGCGTGTTTGTCGGCGTGCGACTCGGCGTCGGCGTTCGGGATGGCTCAGGAGTTCGGGTAGACGTCGAGATCAAGTTGTTTGGCCGGAGAGGGCCGGGCTCAGTCCCCGAGACAGCCGCGAGCGCGGTGGAAACGCCCAGCGATTGGATGGACGGCTTGACGTATCCCGCTGCAACCAGCGCTCCTGCTGCCGCGACTGCACCGGTGACAAATCTGCGGCGCGTGCTCCGGCGCAGGTGCGCTGGTCCGGGCGGCGCAGCTTCCTCGTCGAACTGCGAGTACTGGGACGTGACGTCCAATATGGGGCTCCTTCGTGCAGCTGCGGCGGGACAGGCCCGTCGCACCCTGCGACCCCATGAATGTATCTACGTGAAGTTGCGGAACGCACCGTGCAGCCGTTGAGAAATCGTCTTGGATGACTGTGACCAGCGTCACACTCGCTCACGGGCGTTCTGCTTGACCGGTATCCGTGATGATCGCGCTGCATAACCGGCATTGCTTTAAGGATTGTGCATCAATTCTACCGAGAAACTGTCACTACTTCGCAGTCGACTGGCACCTATCCCCAGCGGGAGGTGGAACCGCCAACCCGACTTCGTCGCACGCGAGCGGTCGAGCTACCCTTCCTGGGTGCTGATGGTGCCGCCCGGGCCTCGGAACTCGATGGTGGCTTGGGTGATCGACGGATCGTCTGAGGAGGTGATGGCGAAGTGCGCCGTCTCACCAGCAGCAAGGGGGTCGGTGGCAATCGGGCCGTCGATTTGCTTCACTCGCTGGAGGTCCTGCGTGTAATACGTCACGAGGGCGCTGATATTACGCAGACTCCGATCGGACTGGTTCTGGACGTCGCCCTCGAAGATCACGTTGCCGGCCTCGCGGTGCCAACCGGCGGTGTCCAGCACCTTCAGGTCGGGCAAGACCGGCGTTGGCTGGACGATGGCCGTCGGCACCGGCGTGTCGACGGCGGCTACGACACTGGGTTCCGTCGCCGCCGGCTGTCGGGAGGTACACGCGGCGAAGAAGAACGCAATGGACAGCGCGAAGCTGGCGAGCCGGAAGGCAGGTTTCATCATTCCCTCAGACGTCGCGTGCGGTACGCCCATTATCGGGGATAGCGTGCGGTCGGCGCGTCGGGCTATTCTGGGTTCTGGAACGGTCGCAGCAATCGCCAGCGCTCGTCAGGCGGATTGAGCGGGGCGGTTGTCACGAGGTCCACCATTTGCGTTTGCGCACCGGCGCGTAGCGTGACTCTCCCGACGCGCGTGCCCGCGGTTGCTGGCGCGCGGAGCGGGTCGAGTTGCACCTCGAGCTGCACGGTACTGCCTGGCCAACCGACGAGGTCGACCGCCTGTTGCGGGATGACTTCCACGTGTGCTCCCCACGGTGCGTCGTACGAGCCGACGACCTGATCCGCCAGAAGCGCCGATCGCGGTGCTAGCCCGGCTGGCGTAGTGGTCGCCAGTTCCTGGGACACGGCGAATGCGTCCGTGAGTTGATCCTGGGCGAGGACGGCGCCAATTACCAGGACCTGCTGGCCATTCACCTGCTGCCGT
>JAXDLH010000197.1:0-16109 GCA_034666705.1 Chloroflexota bacterium | reverse complement strand
GGGCCTGCGGCCGTTCATGACTTCTCCTTCCCGCGTCGGGAAGGGGGCGGGGGGTTAGGGCCCTCCTTTGTTCTACTTACTTCAGGAGGCCCTTCGACTTGAGCCAGACGGTGGCGACGTCCTTCGCCTCTTTCTTGTCGATGTTGACCTGCTTATTCAAGTCGGTCAACTCGGCCGTCGTGAGCTTTGTGGTCAGGCTATTGACCAGTGTCTTGAAGTCGGCGGGCGCTTTGCTGAGGAAATCGTTCCGCACGACCGGCGCCACGTTGTCCGCCGCTTGCAGGTGCTTGTCGTCGTCGAGTAGCACGTAGCCCTTGATCGAGATGGTCGCATCGGTGGTGAAGAGCTCGCCGACGTCGACTTGACCCGAGTCGATCGCCGCCACCGTGAGCGAACCGCCCGGGTCGAGTGGCTTGAAGTCCTTGAATGTCAGGCCGTACACACGCTGGAGGCCAGGAATGCAGAACGCATTCTGCGGACACTCAGCGGCGGCGCCGAGCGTGAGCTGATTCGCAATCGGGGTAAGGTCGCTCATCTTCGCGAGTTTGTACTTGTCGGCCGTCGCCTTCGTCACGACAAAGCCGTTGGTATCGATCGCGGGCGCGGGGTCAAGCACGGTGATGTTCTTCGGCGTCAGCGCTGTCTGCAACGCTTTTTGCGCGCCCGGGGCGTCGGTAGGCGCCGTAGCGTTCTTGTCGACGAACAGAAGCATCGACGCCAGGTATTCAGGGTACATGTCGATCTCACCGTTTTCGATGGCGGGCTCGACGATCTGGCGATTCCCCAGATTGAACTTGCGAGTGACCGTGTAGCCGTTCGCCTCCAACACCTGCGCGTACATCTCGCCCAGCAGGACCTGCTCGCTAAAGTTCGTGGACCCGATCGTTACCGGCGGCTTCTGAGCCGAGCTGCTTCCGCTCGAAGGGGTGCACGCGCCCAGGAATAAGGCCGAGACTGTCATCGCGAGGAAGAGCCGCTGAAATCGCATAGTCCTCTCCGCTTTCCGATGGCCGGCGAGCGGCCACGCGCCGCCGGCACTGCGCACAGCATACGCCGCCTGGCACGGCTTGTGGCAAGGGCGTCGCCATCCCGGGTGCAGCAAACGAACCCGCGCCGCGACGCGAGGGATGCGGATCCGTCGGCCGGCGTGCCTCAGGATGACTCGGCGCGCCCGATTCCGGCCCGAATGCCGGGTGACACCGCGGCGCGCTCTATGGCGCTCAGCCCAATCTCGGTCACGACCGACAGAAGGGCGACGAGCAGCGCACCGGCCAGGAGACGATCGTACTGTTGCAGCGCCATGCCATCGACGAGGTAGCGGCCGAGCCCACCCCCAGCGACGATCGCGCCCAGGGTTGCTGTCGCCACCACGGCAACTGCCGCGTTGCGCACGCCGGCGATGATCAGCGGCAGCGCCAATGGCAACTCGACTTCGCGGAGCACCTCGCGCCCCTGCATCCCCATGCCGCGCGCCGTCTCGACCGCATCCGGATCGACCTCCCGCATTGCCACGTATGAGTTCGTCAACATCGGTGGGATGGCGAGCGGGACCATAGCGAACACCGTCGGCCAGAACCCGAACCCGAGTCCAGCCCGCAGGGCAATGGGGAAGGTGAAGGCGAGGATCGCCAGCGACGGCAGCGCCCGCCCCACGTTCGCCACGTTGAGCGCCAGGAAGCCACCGCGCCCGCTATGGCCGAGCGCGACTCCAGCAGGCAAGGCGATAAGCGCCGCCACGGCGAGCGAGAAACCGGACACCAGCAGATGCTCGCCGATTCGAATCGGTACCCCGTTCGGACCCTGCCAGTTCGCAGGGTTCAAGAACCAGGCGACGACGGCCACAATGAGATTCACCCGGTCACTCTCCTCGTGCCCAGGGCGTCAACCAACGCTGCAGCAGCACGAGCACCCCGTCGGCGGCCACGGCAAGCGCCACGGAGAGCGTGGCCCCGACGATGAGCGGTGTCGAGAACAGGCGTTGGATGCCATCGAGGATAAAGAAACCAAGCCCGCCCTGGCCGATGAGCGCGGTGACCGTCACGAGGCCGATCGTCGTGATCGTCGCCACTCGCACGCCCGAGATGATGACGACCGTTGCGAGCGGCAGCTCCACCTGCCACAAGAGCTGATTCCCGGTGTACCCCATGCCGATTGCCGCCTCCCGCACCTCAGCCGGCACCGATCTGATCCCGCCGACGATACCGCGAATCAGGATAAGCAGGGTGTAGCTGACGAGGCCGATCTCGGCGGTGAGCAGCGAGAGACCGGTGAACGGGATGAGCAGCGCGAAGAGCGCCAGACTTGGGATCGTGTACAGGATGCCGGTCACCCAGGTGATGGGCGCGTATGCCCCTGGACGACGCGAGATCCAGAGCCCGAGCGCGAACGAGATGACGAAGCCCACGCCGACCGCAATGCCCGTAAGCTCCAGATGCTCGAGCACGCGCTGCAGAACGTCGAGGGCATGGGTCTGCAGCCACTCCGGTCGAATCAGCGGCTCGTCAGGAGTCATGGCGTCGCGCCCACCGGCTGGACTGCGGCCTGCCGCAGTGCGGCCGCAACGGCATCGAGCGTGAGCACCCCGAGGTAGCGACTGGCATCGTCGACCACGACCCCGGTCTGTACCGCTGTGGCGAGCAGCAGCGAGAGGGCATCGCGCAGCGTCGTTTCCCGCGTGAAGAACGGCGACGAGGGGTCGCTCTGATCGGCGGTGACTGACCCGCCGCTCGGCAGTCGGCGCACATCAATCCAGCCAATGGGCCGTCGCTCAGCGTCGAGCAAGAGTACCCAGGCGTCGTCGCCAGCGCGCATGCGGGCGCCTTCGGCTGATTCGCCCTCGCGGACCAGCGGCGCTTCGGCGAGCTCGACTTCGCCGACTCGACTCAACGCGAGCCGCTTCAGGCCCCGGTCCACCCCGACGAAGCGCGCGACGAAGTCGCTGGCCGGGTGCATGAGCAGGTCGGCCGGCGGCGCGTATTGGGCGAGCAGACCGCCCTGCTGCATCACCGCGACCCGGCTGCCCATTTTGATCGCCTCGTCGATGTCGTGCGTGACGAACAGCACCGTCGTGCCCAGCCGCTCGTGGAGGCGAAGAAACTCGTTCTGGAGCCGCTCGCGCACGATGGGGTCGACGGCGCCGAATGGCTCGTCCATCAGCATGACCGGCGGCTCGACCGCGAGTGCCCTCGCCAAGCCGACGCGCTGCCGCTCGCCGCCGGAGAGCTGCGCTGGATAGCGGTCGCGCACGATACCTGGATCGAGCCCGATGAGGGTGAGCAGCTCGTCCACGCGGGCGCGGATGCGCTCGCGCGGCCAGCCGAGGAGTTTCGGCACGGTTGCAACGTTGTCGGCGATGGTACGGTGTGGGAAGAGGCCGATCTGTTGGATGACGTAGCCGATGCGGCGGCGAAGCTGGGTGGGCTCGACTGAGGCAATATCCTCGCCGTCGATCAGCACCTGACCGCTCGTGGGCTCGACGAGGCGGTTCACCATCTTCAGGCTCGTCGTCTTGCCACAGCCGCTCGGCCCGACCAGCACGCAGATTTCACCGGGCGGCACAATCAGGCTCAGGTTATTCACGGCGCCGGGGCCGGCACCCTCGTGGCTGCTCGCTTCGTAGCGTTTGGTGACGTGGCGGAACTCGACGGACGCCCCACGCGATCCGGGCATCAGTGCGCAGCCTCGAGGCTGCGCTCGCCGGCCCGAATCGGGAATCGCAGCCAGTTCTCTGGAGGGGCAAGCGGGCACACCCAGCGGGCGTCATAGGCGCACGATGGATGGTACGCGTAGTTGAAATCCAGAATTACACTGTCGCTCCGCCAGTCGCCACCGTGGTCCGCGCTCTTGATCGTATCGAGCGCGTAGCGGCCGCCGCCGTAGGTCTCGTTGCTGCAAGTTGCATCGCGGAACGGTACGAACAGCCCGCCCGCGTAGCCGTCGATCCAGTACGCGGCGAGGCGAGCTTCGGTACCGCCGAGGACAAACTCGAGAAAACCAATACGACGAAAGCCGGGGTAGCTGGGCCCGTCAGCCTCGGCGCCGAAGCGCGCCACCACGCGCGCCAATGGGTCCCACGGCCAGTACGCCAGACCCGGAAACGTCGCGCGCGCCGTCGTCGGCAACGGGCTCTGCGGGTGCTGGCGGAAGAGGGCGTCTTTCTCAGCACGGAACCGGGCAAGAGTCACTGCGTCTGGCGTGCGGCTGCGCAGCTCCCCGAACAACTCGGCCACCGCGCGCCGCCAGTCCAGCAGCTCCAAGACGTCCATCAACACACCTCAGCGTCGTCCCGGCGCACGACGCTGGAATCATAAACGGCCGAGCCTGCCGCAATGGCGAGCGGCAGCGCGAGCGCCCAACCGAGCAATAGTCCGGCGATGACATCACTCGTCCAATGGTAGCCGAGGTAGATGCGCGTGAAGCCCATGACGCCAATCAGCACGCCGACGAAGACAACAGCAGGAGACGCCAGTCGTCCGAGGTAGGGCGCGACGAGAACACCCACGAGCGTACACAGGTAACCGGTGCGCAGCGCGTGGCCGCTGGGAAAGCTTCCCCGCAGCGTGAGTTGGAAGAGGGGATAGGAGATCTCGCGTTGCAGCGGCGCTGGCACTGTGGGCTGATCGATGCACAGCTTCATGCCCAGCTCCACCGGGTAGAGCAGGACGAAGCCGAACGGCACGAGCACCCACCAGCCGGCTCCTCTCCGCCAGAGCGCCAGCGCGATCGCACCCGCAAGGATGAACGAGCCCTCGCTGCTGAAGAGCAGCGCAGCCAGCCCGCCAATTGCGTCCCAACCGGTGCCCGCGAGCACCTGGATATTGATCGTGATCGCGAGGTCGCGCGCGGCGAGGCTCCGGGTCTCCACCACGATCGTGAGACCGATGAAGCCAATCACCGCCCACATCGCAAGCCAGCCGGCGCGCCGCACTGATGGGACGTCGATACGATCAGAAGCCCTCTCGAACATTCGCGGTCATCTCCCGTCGCATGAGGCGATGCTATGCCAAACTATTGCCACGCGCGCTGCGTAGGTCGACCCACGCAGGCCCGAGAGGAGTGCAATGGAGCAACCTGACCCAGCGACGGTGCGATTCGATCCGGAGCTACTCGAGAATGTGCACGATGCGTTCCGCCGCTACGAGGAGAGCGGCGACGCCTTCGAGCGCGCCCGTATTGTCTCGCAGGTCGGCAAAACATACGCGCCCCAGCTTCTCGCCCTGGTCGAGCGGTTGCTCGGCGATACGGCCCTGCTCCTGGCGGCGCTCGAGCCGTTCGCTGCGATGGCGGGCGAAGAGAGCGACGACCCGGCATCTGCGAGCACCAGTCCGGAGCTCTCCGACACATCAGCTCAGGGCACGGGTGGGCGAGACGTGGCTTCCTACGCTGCCGCCGCGCGGGCATTTCAGCAATTCAGGGATGCGTGGCGTTGACCGCGATGTGACCGGCAGCAACGTCGCCGGTATCCCGCCGATGTGAGCATATGGTAGTGCTTTGGTGCACATGGAACGCTGATGCAAGGATTTCGGGACCGCGCAGATGCAGGACGGATGCTCGCCGATCGGTTGCGCGCCTATGAGGGCCGACCGGATGTCGTGGTGCTGGCGCTGCCCCGCGGCGGCGTGCCAGTTGCATATGAAGTAGCCCTAGCGCTCGACGCGCCATTGGATGTGTTTCCCGTCCGCAAGCTCGGGGTTCCCGGGCGCGTGGAACTGGCCATGGGCGCGGTTGCGGCGGGTGGCGTGCGTATCATCAATTGGGGCGTGGTTCAGGCGCTCAACATCCCTGCAGCGTGCATAGAGGCGGTGTCGGCTGCCGAAGAGCGCGAACTGGCTCGCCGCGCCGTCGCATACCGCGGCACGCTCCCCGATTTCGATGTACGTGACCGGACCGTGATCCTCGTGGACGATGGACTTGCCACAGGATCGACGATGCGGGCCGCCATCGCCTCGCTGCGTCAGCAGCTCCCCCAGCGGCTCGTGGCTGCCATACCGGTAGCCGCCGAGCATGCGAGCGCCGACCTCTGTCGTGAGGTCGACGAGGTCGTGTGTGTGCTCACCCCGGAGCGCTTCCATGCCGTTGGCGAGTGGTACGAGCATTTCGAAGAGACGACCGATGAAGAGGTTTGCCAGCTCCTCCAACGAGCGGCCGATCGGCCCACCATCGCTGCCTGAGGCACCGCGTATGCAACCCCGCAACCGCCAATCATTGGTGCAGCATAGCGTCCGCATTCCGACGGGCAGCGTCGAGTTGAATGCCGACCTGAGCGAGCCGCGCAATCCGCTCGGGCTCGTGGTCTTCGCCCATGGCAGCGGCAGTGGCCGGCACAGTCCTCGCAACCGTGGCGTGGCCAGGCTGCTGCACGCCGGCGGATTCGCCACCCTCCTGATGGACCTCCTCACCGCGGAAGAGGAGGTGCGCGACGCGCAGAATGCGAGTCTGCGGTTCGACGTCGAGCTCCTCGCGGATCGACTCGTAGCTGCCACCGACTGGGCCGCTGACCAATGGACGACGAGGTCGCTGGATATCGGCTACTTCGGGGCGAGCACTGGCGGCGGCGCGGCTCTCGTCGCCGCGGCCAAGCGGCCTCGCCTGGTGCGTGCCGTCGTGTCGCGAGGCGGTCGGCCGGACCTCGCCGGTTCAGCACTTGCGCGGGTCACCGCCCCCACGCTCCTGATCGTAGGTGGAAGCGATCCAGAGGTCCTGCACCTCAACGAGCGAGCGAGAACCGCGCTTACGTGCACCACGCGGCTCGAGATTGTGCCGCACGCCACCCATCTATTCGAAGAGCGTGGAACGCTCGAGCGGGTGGCGGCGTTGGCCACCGCGTGGTTCCGCATGTACCTCGACTCGACCGCACGCCTCAAGTCGGCCTGAGCGAACACCGGCCATTCTGTGCTATATGTCAGGCGGCATGGTCGACGGCTGACCGTTGGCCGGCGGAGGCGGGTTGATGAAGCTGCTATTTGGCCTCGTGCGTTTCGTCGTCACTGGATTCCTGGCCGCAACGCTGCTCACGATCGCGCGCAACCGGATGGTGCAACGCGACCCGCGGCAGCGACGCTTTCTCGAGGGGCACGCCCCCGATCCGCGGCCGGACGGCATGTGCCGGGGGTGGCTCGATGGGTCACCAATCAAGGTGTCGTGGAGGGGCAAGCAATTCAACGCGGCGGCCGCAACGGGCATTAATGTGCTGGCGCGTCAGGATGGAGAGAGCACGGTCACCAAGTATCCCTTCCGCACCTGGACCGGCCCCGGTCTGAAAGATCCGGACATCGAAGTCCTCAAGATCGACTATGACCTGCCGACGAACCCGCTCTGGCTGCGCGCCATCCTCGACGAGGTCGTCGAGGTCGAGCCGGGCCTGTACCTCGGCAAGCTCCACAGCCGCTTCTTCCCTGGGTTCCCGTTATCACTGGGCTTCTTCTGGCTTCAGTCGAGCCGCGTGGAATCGGAGGAGCCAGTGGAACCGAACGCAGCAGAAACCCCGGCTGACTCCGGCAACGTCGCCGCCTGACTCCGGGTTTCGCAGCGCTCTACCGGGTGGACTGACCGAATGCACAACGCATCAAGCAAACCCGTGCCGATTCACCCGGAGGGACCACAACCGGTCCCATAACGAAGCGCGGAGGTGGGCCCACAGAAGAACCGGGGCCCAGCTCCGCGCTTCGCTGCAATCCTGGCGATTTACGCCGGTTTTGCTCAGGCCCGGCTGTCGACCGCGGCGGGCTGTCTCAGGTAGAGCATGAAGTCGAGATCGCCCGGCGAGAGCCCGAGCTGGGTGATCGTCAGCGCGATCTCGCTGCGGTGCTGCGTGCTGTGATTGATGCTCTGGGTGAGAAACGCCCACAGCGGATGCACGAAATCGCCGCCGGGACGCGTCGACGCTACCCGCGTTTCCCGGCTGACGTCGGCGTCCGTCAGCGCGGCGAGGAAGCTATCGAGCTTCCCCTGCTCAGCGTTCCATCGCGAACGCAAGGCGTCGAGGGTCGGCAGGTTCGCCTCGTCGATCGAGCTATCGCGCGGCAGACCCTGCAGCCGCGCGATGTACCCAGCCTCGGCGGCGAGGTTGTGCACGAGAGTGGCGCGGATACTCCCGTAGTCCAACACCCGTGGAGCGGTGTAGTCCTCGAAGCTGAGCTTGCCCACCTGCTCGAGGATGCGCTCGCGCGCCCACTGGTTGTATGCGAAGAGCGTGCGGAAGTATGCGGCGTCCATTCAATCCCGTCCCATTGATTGCAGTCGGCTGCATGCACGGCAGGACGGGGGCAAGCCCCCGCCCTGCCGTCTAGCGGGTCCATTTATCGGACCCGCTGAGTCAATTCAGGCGACTCAGTCGTCGCCTCGATACTTGAACGTGTAGTTCGGGTCGGTGTACACGGCATCGGGCATCCGCGACTGAAGTCCCTTCTTCGCCAGCTCGGCCTCGAAGCGCCGCCGAATCTCCGGGTCTTCTTTCGTGTACACGATCTCGCGCTCGTGGAGTCCCTCCTCGGTGTCGAACACCGCCCCGGGACGGGCAATGGCCAGATAGCGCGCCGGCACGCCGCCGGTATTGAAATGCTGGTGATACCACTGATTCGGCGGCACGAAGACGCTCGCCTCGCCCCAAGGCACGAAGACCTTCTCCTCATCCTTGCCAGCCGGCCACAGCACGCTGAAGCCCTCCCCGTCCGGAATTACGATGACGGTGCCCGGTCCGTGCCGGTGCGCGATCTTGTAGGTGCCGACCGGGAAAACCGACATATGCCCGCCGCGACCGGTCCGGGAGCGGAAATCGACGACGCTGCCGCCGGCGCCGCGCTGCCGGTGGGCTTCGAGGTCTTCCCACGCCTTCATGTCCGGGAAGAAGTTCCCGACCCAGAGGGCGCGCACGCCGCGCTCGCCTGGATCGTCACGCTCCACCCGCACGGCCTTGGAGTACGCCTCCGACTCGTCGTCGCTATAGATGATGTTGTAGTCGACGTAGTCATTGCTGAAGAAGAACTCTGGAATCGGCATGATGAGCATCGCGAGCGGCAGGTAATTGCATTGGAGGAGGCGGACCTCCTGGTCGCCCCGGGCGTTGCTGAGCTGATAGCTGTAGTTCGGCGGGATCATGAAGAGACTGTTCTTCTGGAACTCGAACTGCTTCTTCGGCTTGTCGCCAGCCCACACTGTGCACATGCCGTGGCCCTGCACGCAGTAGCACATCTCCTCGAGCGCGATCTTCGAGGGTGGGATCGTCTCGCCCGGCCGGATGGCGGTGACGCGCGACTCCTGGATGTCCTCCTGGCCCGCGAGCACGATGAAGGCGGCATTGCACTGGCGGAGCTCCCACCAACCGACCTCGACCGTCCGCAGGTCTTCGATGAAGAAGGCGCGGTGAATCGGAATGCCTTGCTTCGCGATCCATGATTCGTACACGCTCGTTTGGCCCCGCCCGCGCGCGGAGGCCTGGGTTGGGGTAGCTGCCATGATCTTCTCCACTCGACGTCGCTTCGATGAACCGATCTTACCGTGCCTTGCCCCGGCTTGTCAGGTCAACGCTGCGCGCACGCCGCTACAGTCGGCGCGTGGGTCATTGATCGAGCACAGGCGCTCGTTCACTGAGGGGTTAGCGGAGCGTGGCGATGAGGCCATACGGGCGTGGCGACGTGTCGCCAACGGCCGATACGAGGATGAAATAGATTCCTGCGGGGGCGTTGCGAACGTCTACTACGTCGATCGTGGTCCCGGAGTTTGTCGACGAGGTACATGACGAATTCGGGCCGCGGACGTACAGATCGTAGTCGGTGCTCAGGTTCCCCAGCTCGACGTGAAGCGTGCTCCCGCCACGCGGCACGGATAGCAGCCACGTCTCGGCTCGCTCCGACGACGACAAGCTATCGGATCCGGCCTGACCCAACGTCAACATCCGGCGCGGTGCGCCCATCGACGAGCAG
Organism: Chloroflexota bacterium; assembly: GCA_034666705.1. Classification (GTDB taxonomy): domain Bacteria; phylum Chloroflexota; class UBA6077; order UBA6077; family SHYK01; genus JAXDLH01. The sequence continues at coordinate 6,189 of JAXDLH010000197.1, read as the reverse complement.
CCGTCCGAGGAGGAGAATGGCGACGAGCCGCCAAACAGCGAGGATGTCGGCGTAGCAGGGACAGGGGTGGAGGCGACGACGCCACGCGTCACCGCGAGCGTGTACGGCGCCGGGCTGACGTCCAGCCAGGCGGAGATCTCCGCCTGATACCGCCCCCCGGCGGCGCGATTGATCTGGACGACCTCGTCCTCAACACTGGAGTTGCTCGAGGAGCTCGAGAAGCCGTTTGGGCCGCGCACCGTGAGATCGTAATCGACGGGAAGATTGGTGAGCGCGATCCAGAAATCGGTTCCGGCGGGCACGTCGACGTACCATTGCTGTTTCTCGCTCGTGCTGGCCAGAACTCCGTGAACCGGCACGCCGAGCTGCAAGGGGCAGCCGGACTCGTTCGGATTGGCACACAGGGCCGATGCGACCAAGAGGCTGGATGGTGATGGGGTCGGAGGTGGCGTAGCCCCACTGCGCTGGCCGCTGAGGGCGACGAAGAGCGCGATCACCGCGCCTCCGAGCAAGACCACACCGGTGATCGCCCCGAACACCACCCCGACGTGAGTCTGCAGCCAACTCGGCGACCCGCTGGTCTGCACCACGCCAGTAGATCGGGGTGCTGCCGAAACGGTGGATACCAATGGCGCCGGAACCGCACCCGGGGCGACCGGCACGGGGGCCGCTTTCCGCGCCTGCCGAAGGTCAGTATCGAGTTGAGTCATGCGCCGCGCGGCGGCCTGCAGGGCCCGCGCTGTGGGGTGAGTCGGCTCCAGCGCCAGGACCTCGCTGGCAAGGCGCTCCGCCTCGTCGTAGCGCCCCTGCTCCATCGCGTCCGACGCCTGGTCGATCAAGCCCTGCGGTTGCGCCGTATCCACGGCGGGACCTGGTGCCGCCTCGGTGACCGTTTCGTCGCCGGTCGCCGCGACCGGCTCGGCGACCTCCGTTTCACGCTCGGGCCCGATGCCTTTCCTCGCAAGCAGAATCGCCACGGTCGCTACCAGATGATCGATGTGCAGCTCGACCGGGGTCGTCAATGCGTCGAGCCAGTGCGGCGCGCTGATGAAATACTCGAGTGACTTCGAGAGCGGCACGTTTTCGATGCGGAACGGGAGAATCGTGATCTCTTTGCTCACCGCCCGCTCGATCTCGCGGTGGACGTGCGTGGATTGGTTCGAGTTCCCCGAGTAGATGAGGACGAGGATCTGACTCTCGCTGATCCCGTCGAGGATCGATTCGCCGTACTCCACGCCGGGCATGACGTCGCGCGGCGCAATCCAGCATCGGATCCCCTTCGCTTCCAGCCGCGCGCACACCGCATCCGCAGTGAGTTTGTCTTCGTGTGAGTAGCTGATGAATACGTCGTGAGGCACGGCTGCCGCTCCGGTGCTTACCTCGCGGGTTCGCGGCGGGTAACGCCTACGCGCCGGCGCATGCGCCCGTAACCACGCGAAGCTGGTAGGCGCCCACCTGCTGGCCGGCACCATTCGAGGTCGCGAGAATGTACAGGATCTCGGTCCGCCTCATCTGCACGTTGTAGAACACTTCCTGACCCGTCGCTGCCCAATCGAACCCCAGCTCGCCGGCGAATGGGCCGTCTTCGTACACCTGGATCTGCGGCGGAAATCGGTCCGATTGCATCCCGATGCGCAGACACTCCCCGGACCGGCCCTCGACCATATACCAGTCGCCGAGAGCCCCATCGCTCATCGATTCTGAGCCGTTGCCCAGGGCAGCGTTGAACTGGATGGGATGGCACCACAGTACCCAAATCCTTGAGCTACCAAGGGTGATCGACTGATCGACCGACCGCTGATCGCACGTGGTGGCAGTTTGGGCCAGCGTGCTGACCGCGGGTGCCAAGAAGCTCGCAATCATCACGATGCTCGACACTGCCAGGATGAGACCAGGAATTCGCAGCATCGAACGTTCTCCCGAAGGACGATCAGGTTGCGGGCATCGTACTGGAGCAGGCGTGCACCTGCAACTGATCGGGTCCGGCTAAGCGCAGAAGCGCCACGTTACGCTGCCGGCCGCGCCACCGGCGCTGTCGGGCGCCGCGTGAGTTGAATCAGCGCGCCGGCGAGGATGAATCCGCAGCACAGCACGAACCACGACTTCTGGTAGCCGCCGAAGAGGTCATACGACAGGCCCATCCCGATCGGGCCGATGCCGCCCATCAGGATCTGGATCGCCGTCACGGTGCTGCGCACAGCGCCGAGGCTGAGCCGCCCGAAATAATACGCCCAGATCGACTCCTGGGCGACCCCGGTGCCGCCGTTGCCAAGCCCATACAGCACCAGACCGAGGACCAAGCCCGGCGTCGTGGGCCAGAGCAGGAAGGCGAGCATGCCCCCAGCCTGCGCGACGAACGGCAGGCCCGCGGCGATGCGCACCGGCAATCGGTCCATCGCATAGCCCCAGCCCGGACTCCCCACGAGTGAGACAATCGCGCGCAAACTCACGCCCACCGTGGCGACCGTCAGCGGGTAGCCGAGATCCTGGAGGTACGGCACGATGTGCAGGTTGGTGGCGGTCCACGCCATCTGCGCGATCCCGTACGAGAATGTCATGATCCAGAATGCCCGGGTGTGAAGCACCTCATTGCGCGTCCAGATCACGTCAGCCGCCAGCAGCACGGCCCGGCGCCGGGCCGTGCGATCGCCACCGGTGCTGGCCGTCGCTGGTGCGCCCGGCTCGATCCCGTCCGGGTACAGCCCAACGTCCTCCGGCCTGCGTCGCACGAAGACCACGGCCGGAATCACCAGCAGCCAGACGAGCACCCCCTGTGCCGCCCACGCGGTGCGCCAGCCCCAGAGGGTAATGACGAAGCCCATCGCCAGCGGTAATACGGCGCTGCCAAGCGACCCACCCATGGCCATATAGCCGAGCACCTGCCCGCGCCGCTGGACGAACCAGTTGGAGATCGTCACGCCGATAAAGCTTCCCACGCACACCGCGCCGATGGCACTGACCAGCCCACGGTAGAGGAAGAACTGCCACTCCTCCTGAATCGTGGCGAGGGCGAGGAATGCGCCGCCGAGGATGAGTCCGCCGACGCCGACGATCCAGCGTGCCCCGATCCGATCGACGAGCGGACCGACCAGGGTGGCGGTGATGGCGGCAGGAATCTGCCCGAGCGACTGGGGCGCCGACAGGATCGTGCGGCTCCAACCGAGCTCTACGTTCATGTAGTAGAGGAAGACGCCAAACGTCGAGTTGTTCTGCATCGAGTAGGCAAATTGGGCGGCGACGCCCGAGGCGACGATCCACCATCCATAGAAAAACCTACCCCGACGCGGCGGTCGGGCGGGTGCAATCGCCAACTTGGGCTCCCCGGGAGACACCGAGATGCCGACAGCTCTCGAGTCTTGAAGTGCGAAAAAGACAGGGGCCGGCTGGAAGTGCAGGGTGGGCCGCCCCCCAATTGTGCCGGAATCGCCACGCGGTTTTGGGTAGGATGATCCATCTGGAGGTGGGCAAGATGAGCCAGACGAACGATGAGCGACTGAGGTTTCTCCGCCGGCTCAGGGCGACCAAGAAGTTCACGGCCCAGCCGGTCGGGCAAGACGCGATCGAGGAGATCCTGGAGGTTGGACGCTGGTCCGGGAGTGGGTCCAACAAGCAGCCGTGGGAAGTGGTCGTCGTCCGCGACCCTGAGATCAAGGCGAAGTTCGGTGAGTGGGGTGCCCAGCCCGCCGCGACCGCCGCGGTTGCCTTGCTCATCGTGAGCACGAGTGAGGGCGCCGCGTTCGACGAGGGACGGCTCGCCGAGCGACTGCTCCTGGGAGCGGCGGCCCATGGGTTGGGGTCGACGGTCTGCACGATCAAGGGCGAAGGCATCAATGCGGCGAAGCAACTGCTCGGCATCCCCGAAGAGCGCCGCGCGTTCACCGTCGTCGCCATCGGCCACGCCGACGTCGAAGCACGCCGGGCCCGGCCGCCGGTTGCCCAGCCGCGCAAACCCATGGATCAGTTCGCGCACTGGGATCGCTACTAGCCCATCCTCGTCGCAATTTCTCGGAGGGGGCGGCTCTTGCGCGTCGGCGTAAACATCCTGAACTTCGGCCCTGGCGCCAGCCCGGACGCATTTCTGAAGTGGGCGCAGATCGCGGAGGCGCTCGGCTACCACTCGCTCATGATCTCGGACCACGTCGCCATTACGCCGAGTGTTCGCGAACGGTATCCCGAGCCCTTCTACGACACCTTCGCGACGCTCTCGTGGCTGGCGGGTCACACGAAGCGCGTCCAACTCGGCACGACGGTCGCGGTCCTGCCGTACCGCCACCCAGTGCTCACCGCCCGGCTGGTGGCGAACATCGATCAGTTCAGCGGTGGCAGGTTTATTCTCGGGGTCGGCGTAGGCAACCCCCAAGATGAGTTCAAGGTGCTTGGCCAGCCGCATGCCCGGCGCGGCGCACTGGCAAACGAGTGCCTGGGGGCGATGACGGCGCTATGGACCGGTGATGGCCCCGTGAGTTTTCATGGTCGGCTCGTTGACTTCGACGACGTCTCGAGTATTGCGACCTATCAGGAGCCGCATCCGCCGATCTGGGTTGGCGGCAACAGCGAGGCGGCGTGGCGCCGCGCTGTGCGATTCGGCGACGGCTGGCATCCGATCCTGCGCTCACTCGAGGGCGTCAAGCAGAGCGGCCTGCCTGGACTTCGCAAGGCGGCGGAGCAGGAGAACCGCCCCCTCCCGGCGTTCTGTCCTCGGATTCGGCTCGACCTGCACGAGCGCGCCATCCAGGGCGAGCGGGTGCCCGGCAGCGGCAGCCTCGAGCAGATCCACGCCGATCTCGTGGAGCTGCAAGCGCTTGGCGCGGAGCACGTCATCCTGGACTGGAACACCGGGGAGCTGGCGGTGACGCAGGCTCATCCGCGCGGCTGGAGCATGCTCGCGCTCATGGCGGAAAAGGTTCTCGACCTGCCGAACGAGGCGGTGCGATAGGCCGGGAGTGAGCCGATGGCCTCAGGCCGGCGGTGCTTGCGGGTCCTGCGCATCCCGGCCAAGCTGATAGCCAACCTGCCGCACCAGGATGATGGGTGGAGGCGCAACCGGGCCCTCCGCAAGCCGGGCCCGCAATTGGCAGACGTGCTGATAGAGCGCCCGGCGATGATCAGCCTCCCCAGGGCCCCAGACGGCCTGGATAAGCTCCGCCTGAGGCACTGGTGTTCCCGGCGTGCGTGCCAGCGTAGCAAGCAAACGGTAGTGGCTCGGCGCCAATTGGAGCTCATCGGCACCGAGCAGCACCCGCGGCTGAGCGCGGTAGACCACCAGTTGGCCGACGCAATAGGCGTCGCGCTCAGCGCACCGCGGCTTCGCCGGACGCAGGGCGGCCGTGCGGCGGAGCGTCGCCCCGATCCGGGCTTCGAGCTCCATGGGGTCAAAGGGCTTCACCAGGAAATCATCGGCCCCAGCCCGGAGCGCACGCACGCCGTCGGCGCGCCGATCTTCGGAGCCGCAACACACGATCGCCAGGGCGGACCGGGTTGTCAACTCGGTACACAGTGCGAGCCCAGCCGCATCCGTCAGATCCAGGTCGAGCAAGACGACGTCAATCAGGGTCGAATCCAGCAGCGCCAGCGCGGCCGAGGCATCGTGCGCCACCCGGATGGCATACACGGTGGCTCGCAGCCCGGCGCTCACCGCGTCGGCGACGTCGGGATCGCTGCTGATCACGAGCAGATTCGCGCGGCTCGCGGAGGCTCGTCCAATCCTCACCGTCGGTGGCCGCTCGAGAAATGGGCCCAATCGACCTCCCTGCGGACGTGGCTCCTGCTCCAGTGTTACGGATGATATTACGACACATTACACACATTACAGTGCCACTTGGCTGCAGTCCGTGGCGTCAACGACGTATGCCGCATTCGATCCAGATGCACGCGCCAGATGCACACGGCACGCGCAGCGCGAGCCATGCCCGACCGAACAGGAGCACCGCGCCGATTCTGCGCCGTGAATGAACGAGCGGAGGAATGGGAGAAAAGAATAGAGGCCTCCCGGTCTTGGGAAGCCCTCACATGGCGGAGGAGCCGGGATTCGAACCCGGGACGGGGTATTAACCCGTAACCGCTTAGCAGGCGGCCGCACTAGACCACTATGCGACTCCTCCAGATTGGCGCGGGACCCTGCAACGGGAGGGCGGAGGGAGAGGGATTCGAACCCCCGAGGCTCATCGCCTAACTGTTTTCAAGACAGCC
>JAXDLH010000196.1:0-5034 GCA_034666705.1 Chloroflexota bacterium | reverse complement strand
TTTGACCAAGCCAGGTGGCTGCGTCCCGAGGGAGGCGTGACTATACTGGGACGAGGGGCGTGCTGGGGGGAAACAGCACCGTCCGAATGAGGTGAGCGAGATGGCCGTCCGTTTCAATGGCGATCGGCGACCCGAGCTGAGCAGACGCGAGTTCCTCCGCGCCATCGTGATCGCCGGCGGCGGCCTTGCCGTGGTGGCATGTACGCCGAAGACCGGCGCGCCGCCCGCAGCGTCGACCAGCGCCGCCGGCGGTCCCGCGATCAGCGCCTCGTTCCCGGCCCCCAAGGTGAACACGTCGACCAAGGTGGCCGGGCCCCACCTCGAGTCGATCCTCTCTCCGGCGCCGCTCGCGGTTGGCAACGCCAGGGGCTTCTGGGATGAATACGGCCTGAAGCAGGAGTTCACCGCCTACGACGGCGGCGGCGACGTCGTCCGCGGTATTACGAGCGGGGCCAACGCCTACGCGGTCGCCGCCCCAACCGCCGTGATCTCGGCGTTCGTCAAGGGTGAGAAGCTGCGCCTCATTGGCTGCTCATTTGGCGGCTTGACGATCAAGTTCGTCGTGCTCAACGGCGCGCCGTACCAGACTATCAGCGAGCTCGCCGGCAAGAAGATCGGCTTCTCGACCCCTGGCTCGAACTCGCACTTCCTCGCGCAGGAATCGCTGCGGGTCGCGGGCGTGCAGGCGGAGGTCGTCGCCGTGGGCGGCGCCACCGAGTCGATCACCGCCCTCCGCACTGGGATCGTCGACGCGACGTGGGCGGCCGATCCCACGCCTGCGCTCAATAAGGACACGGTGCGGGTGCTCTGGGACACAAATACATATGCGCCCAAGTTCATGGAGACGGTGCTCGCCACCACCGCCGATTACGCGGCAAAGAACGGCGATGTGATCCAGGCGTTCCTCGCCGGTTATGACAAGGGCGACCAGTACATCAAGCAGAGCCCGGAAGAAGCGGGGCGCGTCTGGGCACAGGCCGTCGACCTGGGAGACAAGGCCGATCTGATCGCCTCAGCCTTTAAAGACACGAAGCCAGCCTACTGGACGCTGCGGCTCGATCCCGAGGCCCTGCAGGCGATCGAGAAGTCGATGCGCGACCTCGGCCAAATCGACCAGGCGGTGAACTGGAAGGAACTCGTCGACCAGAGCTTCCTGCCCGAAAGCCTCCGCGCGAGCATTTGAGCCGCTATGAACCGCCGGTGACGAATCCGCGCGAGCCCATCTCGTTGGCGATTCGCGACGTGAGCAAGTGGTATCCGATCCGCGACCCGGCGACCGGGGCCATCGGCCGGCTCGACGTGCTGGCCAGCATCACTCAGGAGGTCGCGCGCGGCCGGTTCGTCTCGGTGATCGGGCCGAGCGGATGCGGCAAGAGCACGCTGTTGGAGATCGTGGCCGGCCTGCGCGAGCCGAGCGGCGGTGAGATTACGGTACTCGGCCAGCGCGTGACCGGGCCGCATCCCCTGCTGGCCGTCGTCTTCCAGGAGGACTCGACGCTGCCGTGGCGGACCGTGCTGGAAAACGTCGAGCTGGGGCTGGAGGTGCGCGGGGTGCCGCGGCCGCAGCGTCGCGCGACGAGCGAGCAGATCGTCGACCTGGTGGGGCTGGCTGGCTTCGAGCGCGCCTACCCGTCCGAGCTGTCGGGGGGGATGCGCCAGCGCGTCGCCATCGCGCGCGCCCTGGCGCTCGAGCCCGAGGTGCTGCTCATGGATGAGCCGTTCGGCGCCCTCGACCAGCAGACCCGCATCTACATCGGCTCGGAGCTGCTGGAGATCTGGGAACGCACCAGGAAAACGGTGCTCTTCATCACGCACGACATGGGCGAGGCCGTCTTTCTGTCTGACGAGGTGTGGGTGATGACCCACCGACCGGGGCGAATCAAGGCCGTGGTGCCGATCGACCTGCCCCGGCCCCGCGACGCGGACATGCTGACCTCTCCTCGCTTCCACGAGCTGACGGCGCAGCTTTGGAGCGAGCTTGCGCCGGAGGCGAAGCTGGCGCTGAGCAGCAACGCCAGTGAGCTCTGAATGACCGGGCACCGGCTGAGATTGAGCGCGACCACGATGCGGTGGGTCATCGTGGCGCTGAGCATCCTCGCGCTCGAAGCGTACGGCCGCAGCGGGCTGGTCTCCCGCACAACCTTCGTGCCCCCGTCGACCATGCTGGGTACGCTGTGGGAGCTGGCGCGTGGTGGCGCCATGTGGCCGCACTTGGCGCGAACGTTGCTGGAGACGATCGTGGCGTTCGTCATCGGCTGCGCGGTCGGCTTGCCGCTCGGCCTCCTGCTCTGGCGCGTACCCTATCTTGGCCGGATCTCGGAGCCGTACCTGACCGCGCTCTACGCGCTGCCGCTCGCGTTCTTCTATCCTCTGTTGCTGGCACTGCTTGGCCTTGGGCCCGCGCCGATCATCGCTATCGCGGCGCTGATGGCCGCCGTGCCGATCATCGTGAATACGCGCATCGCCCTCGGCGAAGTGCGCGCGATCTACCGGCGGCTGGGGCGCAGCCTCGGCTGCTCACCCCTCCAGCTCTACGCGAAGATCGTCCTCCCGGCCGCCAGCCCCCTGCTGTTCGCCGGCATCAAGATGGGGTTCGTCTACGCGCTGATCGGGTCGGTGGCGATGGAGTTCGTGCTCGCCGACCGGGGCCTCGGCTTCGCCGTGCGCTACCACTACAACTACTTCGACGCGCCCGAGATGTACGCCTATGTGCTGCTCATCCTCGCGATCGCGATTATGGTGAACTGGGGGCTGTTGCGCGGCGAGGGTGCGGCTGAGCGCGGACTGCGGGGTTAGGCGGTGGCTGCGGGCGCGCTGAGCCGACCGGTCCGCCACGTCGAATATGGCGTGCTCGTCGGGATGCTCGGTATCGCTGCGCTGGTCCTGCTCATCTGGTTCCTCTTCTCCGGCTCGTTCCTCGTCGCGGCGCCCCTCCCGACGCTCGGGCTGCTGTTCCAGGGGCTGTTCACCGATGGCTGGATGCGCCCGCATATCGGCGTCACGTTTGGCGCGGTGCTCATCGGCTTCGGCCTCGCGCTGGCAGTCGGGCTCGGCGCGGGCATCCTGCTCGGGCGCAGCCCGTACTGGCGGAACGTGTTCGAGCCGATCCTGCTCGCGCTCTACTCCATACCGAAGATCATCCTGTTCCCGGTGTTCCTGCTGCTGTTCGGCACGGGCGCCGAATCCCGCATCGCGATGGCCTTCGTCCACGCGGTATTTCCGCTCATCGTGAGCACGATGGTCGGCGTGAGCATCGTGAGCCCGACGCACATGAAGGTCGCGCGGGTACTGCGCATGCAGCCCTGGCAGGTCGTCGGCAAGATCTACTTCCCATCCATGGCGCCGACCCTGGTCGCCGGAATGCGGATGGGCTTCAGCCTGGCGATCGTCGGGGTGGTGCTGGCCGAGCTGTTCGCCTCGCGCGAAGGGCTCGGGTTTCTGATCATGCGGGCCTACGGCCAACTCAACATCCAGCGGATGTTCGCCGTAATCCTCTTTCTGTTTCTCGTCGCCTTGCTGGTCAACGTGTCGCTATGGGCCCTGGAGAAGCGGCTGCGCGCCCACCAGTAAGCGCCACTGGCACCCCGTTGACGGCTAGCGGGCTCCGACGAGGTCGCCGCGGCGACCGGGATAGATCTCGGGGCCGAGAACCGTGCGCCAGTCCGCGCCGGGCGGCATGACGCGCTCGATGGCCCGCACGTCGTAATAGCTGGCGCCGGTGCCGGGCGGGTCGCCGCCGGCCGCAACCGTCTTCGCGGCCTCGAGCAGGAGCCGGCGCGCCGTGATCACCGCCATGTCCGTTTGCCCCAGATGCTCCTGGGTGCGATCCACGATCGCCCCCATGCTCTCCTGCACCGCATGATCCTGAGTGTTGATCCCCATGATGCCGGTATAGCTCTCGGTGCGCTGGGCCTGCCGGTCGATCCCCCACTTGTTGCTGCGGTTGTTCGTTTTGCGGAAGTCGGCGGTCTGCTCGCCGCCCGGAAAAGTCGGCTGGTGGGAACGCCACTCGCGCTCAGGCAGCGGCTCCTCGCCGAAGCTGTAGAACCAGTTCCAGGCCATGCAGTTCTCGTCGTCCGTCGGCACCCACATGTGGCCGTGGATGCGCTTTTCCAGGCCATCCGGTCCCTCGACCTGGGCCGCACGAATCTGGGTGAATGGCATGACGTAGTGATACGTGCGCACGTAGGTGCCCTCATCGCCGAGCGACCGGTTCGATGCGTACAGGTAGCCGTAGTCCGTGACATCGACGTCGAGCTTCGCGGAGATCGCCCGCGCGCGCAGGCCGGCCAGTCCCGCGCCGTTGCGGGCGCCGGTGAGGGAGCGGTGGAGGAACGAGGAATGCACGCTGTCGACGCCCCCCTCGAGCGCCTGCAGCCAGTTGCACTCCTCCCACGTCTTGTTGACCTGACGATGGGTCTCCGCCACGCGTGCCCACTCGAAGTTGGGAGGCGGCGGAATCTTCTCGGCGGGGCCCATGTATGCCCATACTACGCCGCCGAGCTCGACCGTCGGGTACGCCTTGAGGAGGATGCGGTCCTTGAAGTTGGTTTCGGCGGGCTCGTTGGGCATGTCCAGGCAATTGCCGTGCACGTCGAACTTCCAGCCGTGGAAGACGCAGCGCAGGCCGCCCTCCTCGTTGCGCCCGAGCCACAACGACGCACAACGGTGCGGGCAATGCTCGGCTACCACGCCAACGCGGCCCTCGGTGTCGCGAAAGGCGAGGAGCCGCTCGCCCAGAAGCTTCACCTCGACGGGCGCCCCATCGGGCTCGGCGACTTCCCACGAAAGCACTGCCGGCATCCAGTAGCGCCGCATCACCTCGCCCATCGGCGTGCCCGGCCCCACCCTCGTCAGCAGCTCGTTCTCTTCCTTCAACATCCGCGGCTCCTCAGTCTGTAACGCCCCCGGCGGGCGCAAGATGGCTGGTTGAGCCCAGTATACCGCCCGTCCGCTCCCGAGCCAGTGGACCCAGTTGGCGTGCAGATTGCGACGGCTACCCTCAGCGTCTGGTAGGGCGGGGGCTGGTCCCCC
>JAXDLH010000195.1:0-10709 GCA_034666705.1 Chloroflexota bacterium | reverse complement strand
ACCCGACCCGGGATTGCTGGAAATACCAAGAGCCCGGGGCATGCACAGGGGTCAATCCCACTCAGTGGGATGACTTATCCTGGCACCGGCCGGGCTCTCTTTAGCAGTGTACACCATGCAATGCATGTATTACATGGTGTAAACGGGTGCGGAGACCGACCCATGCCGGGACCGGTCTCGCAATGGGATCCAGCGGCTTACCCCGCATCAGTCGGGGTAGATCGCCGGCGTGCGCATCAGGGAATCTGGAGCATCATGCCCGTCTGCTTCGCTACTAAACGGCGTGTCCACTGGAGAGAAGAACCTCACCTCAGCCGCCAACCAGCTAGATCATGGGCTCAGCCGAAGAGCGGTAGCGTCCACGCCGTTGGAGTGGGGACCTCGGGCCGAGAGCCCCGCAAGTCGTAATAGAGAAGCCATGGAGCCGTGTTGCGAATTCGCAGCAACTCGTCTCGGAACTGGCGACGCAGCCGGCTGAGATGGGAGACCACCTCGGTCTCGTGCAGATCCCTGGAGGCGAACGGCTCTGAAAGCAGACGCGCAAGCGGCACGGTGAGGATCTGCTGCTGACGCGTGAGCCAGATACCGACACGCCGGATTCGATAGCGATCGTCGTAGTCAAGTAGGGCATAGCCAAGGAGTTGCCGTAGCCAGGCGCGATAGTGGCTCGACCTGACCTTGGACACGGTTTTGATCTCGAGGAGAAGATCTCCGAGGATCAGATCCGCATCCGCACCCTCGATGTCCTTGCTTCCTGCGAACTTCGGGTTCAAGGCGGCCGGTTGCCCGAACCAAGAGGACGCGTAATCGAAGCATTGCCAGGCGAGTCCGACCATCTCGTCCACCATCGCCGGATCAGGAAGCGCGAGCAAATCCTCGACTGCCGCGTCAGGGCTGAGCTCACAGAGCTGGGAATGGGCTCTTCCGCCATCCCCGGGTAGCGGACCTGCCAGGCATAGTCGCTCAGCGGCGCCGCCGCATCAACCACAGATTGGAGCGACGGGTCGATAGCGGCGCACTGCCTGCCGACGTCTCCAGGTCGTGAGTCCGGCGAAACGGCTGGTCAAGCCAGGCAAGAAAACCTTGAATGCCTTCTCTCAGCACAGGATCGTCCTCCAGCGTCCGCCCGCCCGGTGGGTGCGAGGCTTCCGCAGCTCCGCGCTCTACCATTGGTTGGTAGCCTTCCGCACAGTGAGTAGTCCGGGATCCCGCGGGATTCACGGCGTAGCGTTGAGCTGTCCCTCGAGCGTCGGGCCGTCGCCGGTCTGAGTGCGCTGGATCGTGACGTAGCGATCCTGCCAGACGTCGCCGGGCACGCCGGTGTGGGGCGTGCGGTACGTGGCGGGCGTGAACAGCTCGCCGAGCCAGCGGTCGATGGGGATGTAGCGGTCCTGGCCGAGCCAGGAGCGGTCGCCGCGATTCGGGTCGGCGACGTAGAAGCCGAGGATGCGCGCGCCGTTCGGATCCTGCCCTGGATCGCCGAGCGCGCGGACGCCCCGGATCAGCACGTAGTGCTCGCCGCGCCAGATCAACGCGATCGCCGGCTCGCGGGAGGCCGGGTTGGCGAGCTGCCAGGCGAGGAGGCGCGTGCCGGCGAGCTGGTCGTCGTGGCGGAAGTGGTCGAACCCAAAGTCGGGCATCCACTGGCGCGCGGCCGAGGCGACGGCGTACGGGGAGCAATTCCACTGGTCGACGGTGAAGCCGGCGTTCTGGCCGGTCTCCCAGTCCCACAGCGCCTGCTGGCGGCCGTAGCTCGGCGCGTCGCCGATCATGCCGTGGTAGCCCATCCACATCTCGACGTCGGCCGGGTCGCACCAGACCGCCGTGAGCTGCCGCGCGTACGGGATCGCGAGGTCGAGGTCGAAGGCGTCGCTCGCCGCCGGCGCGCCGGTCGGCTGCAGATATGGGGCGGCGACGTAGCCGACGAACTGGTTCGACGCCACGCGCCACCAGGCGCCGTCGGCTGAGGGGGCGAGCAGATCGACGGCTGCATCGCCGGCGAGCGAGCCGACGAGCGGGTCGCCGGCGCTGGGACCGCCGCGCACGTTGAGCATGTCGGTCGCCACGCGCGCTTGCCGGCCGGCGACGAGCAGGCCGCCCGCCTCCTGGGCGCGCACCAGGCCGGCGGGGCCTACCGCCAGGCTGGCCGCCCCGGCGCCGAGCAGTTGCAGAAATCTCCGTCGATCCATAGCGGCAATTATCGCTGCGGGACCATCGCACACCAAGTCCGCCCGCAGACCCCGGCGCACATCACCCGCTTGCGCCAGGGCCGCGTACTCGCACGCAGCGCTCGAGGACCGCTTGCTATGCCCCCGGGCACCACTGCCAGGTGATTCGGGGCGCAGGCGGCGGATTCATGCCTACGACAGGGCCACGAGGCCTTCGGATGCGAGCTGCTTCGGAAACAGATTGCTCGCCGCGGTGGCGCCCCGCCGGGGCATGACGACCCAGGATGACACCTCGGCGTAGGCGTGGAGCGGGCACACCGGAGGCATGGGGCTGCGGCGTGCCGCTACGACTTCACGTCCCATTGCTCGGCGTTCCAGGTCTCCTGGGCGCGCGAGAACTCGCCCGTCACGCTGACCAGGCGGTTGTTGATCGCGGTGGGCGTGCCCTGGGTAAAGAGGTAGATCCCGACGACCTGATCGGTGAGGGTGTGGACGATCGTGCCCAGCACGTTCAGCCGGTCGCCGATCGGCACCGTGGAATAGTAGCGGTCGAGCAGCAACTCCAGCTCGGGGCTCGCGTAGCCGGAGCGGTTGCGGCCGTTGTAGCCGTTCGCGGCCGTGCGGCGCTCCGTCGTGCGGTAGTAATCGAGGGCGTCGATACCGGACCCGGTGCTCACGACCTCGAACCCGGGAAACGTGGCGCGGTATTGCAGGTCGCTCTCACGCGCGCGCGGCACCACGTCGAGCTGGGTGGTCACGCCGACCCGCTGCCAGTAGTCGCTGACGGCGAGCACCGACTTCGTATACGCATCGGTGTCGGTGGAGACGAGCGGGAGTTGCAGCGGCTGACCCGCAGCATCGCGGAGCAGGCCGTCGCCCCCGCGGCTGTAGCCAAGCTCCGCGAGCTTCTGGCTCGCGCGCTGCGGATCGTACGGGTAGCGCACGATCTGGGCCTGGAGCGGCGCGTATTGCGGGTCGTCCGGCGGCAGGCCGCTGTCCGCGGGAGTACCCAGCCCACCGGTCAGAGTGTCCGCCATCTCCTGCCGGTTGATCGCGTGGTAGAGCGCACGCCGCAGGTCGACGTTGAGGATGATCGGCGGGTCGGGGATCAGGAACTGCGGGTTAGCGTAGACCGGTTGGTCCGGGGCGACGTCCACGTGGCCATCCGGCCACTGCTTGCGCAGTTGGAGCGCCTGGTCCAGCGAGATCGAGCGGCCCACGGTGACGTCGACCGCGCCGGCCACCAGGTTGGTCATCAGCGTCTCGGAGGCGGGGATGAAGGCAACCACGATCTGGTCGACGTGCGGCTGGCCGAGCACGTAGGCGTCGTTCGCCTCGAGCGTCAGGTGGCTGCCATCCGCCCACTCCTTCAGGATGAATGGGCCGGTGCCGACGAACTCGCGATTGAAATAGGGCGCGTTGATGAAGCTCGTCTTGCTCTGCTCGTAGAGCGGCCCGAGGATGTGTCGGGGCAGCGGAATCGTGCTGTCGCTCCCGAACATCGTGTCGGCCACGATGAACGGCTGCTTCCAGGTCACCGTCACGGTCAGCGGGTCTGGCGCCTCGACCCGCTCCACGTAGCGGTAGCGCGTGTCGTGCGCCACCGGCACCTCGCGGTCCATGCCCACCTGCGCCGTGAACAGGACGTCATCGGCGGTGAACTCGGCGCCGTCGTGCCAGCGCACGTTGGGCCGAATGTGCCAGGTAGTGACCATGCGGCCATCCGGCAGGACCTGCCAGAGCTCGTTGTCCACCGAGGGCGTCTGCTCGGCCAGGCGCGGCACGTACGAGCCTTGCGGGCTGCGGGCGGTCAGGCCAGGGCTCATCAGCGATTCGACCTGCGTCGATCCCGGCGTGTTCTGCCCGGTGCCGCCCGGGGTGAGCAGGCCGCTGACCGCGGTGAGGTTGCCCAACACGGCCACCACGACCCGTTTCATGGCCGGGGCGACGGCGGGGCTCGCGGCCGAGCCGCCGGACGCGACGCCCGGTGCTGGCGGGGCGGCGGCGCACGCCGTGACGAAGGCTGCGAGTCCCAGGTATGCCACTGCGAGCCGCATCGCGCGTGCCATCGCCGCCTCCTCTCTCCCCGGGGTACCCTACCGCTTATCGCTCGACGTAGCGCCGATTGGGCGGCTCCGGACGCAGCACCCGCGGACCGGCGAGCTCCTGCTGCAGGTTCGTGTCGATGATCGGGTGGCTCGGGTCGCGGACCAGCCCCAACGGGTCGTCGCCGGCCTGCACCTTGAGGATCTCGTCGCGCAGCATCTCGCGGTACATCACGACGCCTCGGTCCGAGGTGGCGAGGCGCTCGACTGTCCGATCGGCGATCGGCCCTTGCGTCTCCCAGGCCATGTGGTCCTGCTGCTGGCCGGCGTTCATGTCGAAACGCGTGTGCGGGTGCAGCGCCACCGCGGGGGTCTTGTACGAGGCCACGTAGCGCACGCGGATCTCATCCTGGTCCTCGTCGACGATGCTCCCATCCGGCGATGGCTGGAAGCCGACGAAGACGATCCAGGTGTGCGTGTCGTCGATCGGCACCCGAATCTGCGTGGCCGTTCCGTGGCGAAGGATGTTGGGAAAGAGGATCGGGTGCTCGTCCACCATGCCGTTCTTGAACACCCGCTTCTTCATGATCCCGCCGTACGGCAGCGGATACCAGTCGAAGGACTCGATGTCGTCGATGAAGCCGCGGGTCGTGCTCGGCGGCACGCGCGGCTCCTCCTCTCCGTCCGCCAGAAACTGCGGGTAGGTCAGCCGCTGGTGGAGGATCTGATTGTGAGCCGGGTCCACGGAGTTCTCCATCGCCGCCACCCAGTTGCAGTCGAGCTGCGGCTGCACGGTGATGGTGTGGCAGCCATCCCGGCGCGCCCAGACGTCGTAGGGGGTGATCACCGGCGCCGGTTGCGGCCCCATATACGCCCAGTAGAGCCCGACGTGCTTCTGCACCGGATAGGCCTGCATGCGGACGGTGAGGTGGAACATGGAGCCGGCGGGCTCGGCCGGGCACTCGAGGCAGGAGCCGGCGGCGTCGTACAGCCAGCCGTGGTAGGCGCAGGCGATGCCGCGCTCCTCGACCCGGCCATACAGCAGCGAGGCGCCCCGGTGCGCGCAATGGTCCTGGATGAGGCCCACATTGCCGCTCTTGTCTTTGAAGAGGATCAGGTCCTCGCTCAGGATCCGGACGAATTTGGTCGGCTGCTCGTCGGTCAACTCGCGGGCAACGGCGACCGGCAGCCAGTAGCGGCGGAGCAACTCGCCGCCCGGCGTACCGGGCCCGACGTGCGTGAGCAGCTCGTTCTCTTCCTTCGTCAGCATGCGTCTATCCTCTTTTGCGTGGTGACGGCCACCACCCGCCGTGCATAGCGGGTGCGCCGGCCATCGTACTCCATCGGCGAGCCGCTCAAACCGGAAGCGCCCGGTCGGCCCAGTAGGCCGGGCGGGGCAGTTGGGCTTCCGCCCCATGCCGCCGGCACTCCTCGACGAACTCATCGTAGATCGCCGGATCCTCGTCCTCGTAGTCGATCTGGTCGCCGCCCTCGCGGATGCTGATCGTGCTGCCGGTCAACGGCCGATCGCCGGCGTCCTCGCGCACCTCGGCGCCGCCCATGCCGAAGACCAGATAGCGGGCGAGCGTACCGCCGGTGTTGAAGTGCTGGTGAAACTCCATGGTTTGCGGCACGAGGATCGCGCCGTCGCGCCACGGCACCTTGCGCCGCGGCTGCCCTGGGTACCAGAAGAGCGAATAGCCCTCGCCACCCACGATGATCAGATGCGGGCCGTGCCCGTGCCGATGGCCTTTCTTGTAGGTCGCCGGCGGAAACTCACTGACGTGGCCGCTCAGCGCGTTGTTGGCGAGGCTGAAGTGCATGTTCGTGCCGCCGGCGCCGCGCTCCTTGTACTCGTCGAGCTTGAATGCCCGGATGTCGGGGATGAAGTTCGTGCGCCACTGCCGCCAGCCGAGGTGCTGGCCGGTGCCGGCGAAGTACTCGTCCTCGCCGTTGTAGCGATCGAGGAACGCGTAGGGCACGTTGAAGATGAACTCCGGGCTGCGGAGCACATTCATGAGCTGCGGCAGGTTCCCGAGGCCGAACAGCCGCGCCGGCTGCTGGCCGTCGAGGTTGAAGTGCTGGTAGTAGCAATTCAAAGGCGGCGCGAAGACGCTGCCGCCCTGCCACTCCACCGTCTGCTTCCGGTCGCTGCCGTGCTGCCAGAAGGTCGTGGCACCACGGCCGTGCAGCACGTAGAGCGACAACTCGAAGAGGTGATGCTGGACCTCTGTCTGCCCGCCCGGCGCGATCTCGAGCACGTAGCCATCGCCGCGCGCCTGATCGCCCAGGCTGATGAAGGCGCCGCGCTGCCCGAACCGCGCCCACGGACCCACCGCCACCGTATTCATGTCGTCCACGTAGGAGCCCGTGTGCTCCGGGATCCCCTCGCCCTCTTTCCACTGCTGGTACGCGGTCGGCCCGCGGCGCCGGCGGGGCCTGACCTCGGTTGCCTCCTCCATAGCCTATCTCCTCGCTGCGATTTCGCCCCCAGCATACGACGAATCCGCCCGCTTTTCTCGCCTAGCAATGCGTGGGTTCCGTCGCCCCGGTCGGGCGAGGGCTTGGCCCCACCGCATCGCTGGGTGGGAGGGGCATGCCCCTCCCCTGCACGACGAAGATGCAGCGCAGATAGGAGCTGCGCGCTATATCGGGTATTCTGGAATTCTCGATGCGTGAAGCTCTAGAATCATGCAGTCTTGAATGTAAGGAGGGATGCCGTGCTCCGTCCCACCAATGCCGCGGCTCCCAAGGCGCGGCTCTTCCGCGCGCTGGGCGATGAGCCGCGCCTTGCCGTCCTCGAACAGCTTGCCGCCGGCGAGCTGCGCGTCACCGACCTCGCCGAGCAGCTCGGCATCTCGCAGTCCAGCGTCTCGACCCACCTCGCCACCCTGCACAGCGCCGGCGTGGTGGCGCGCCGCACCGAGGGCCGCAGCGTCTACTACGGCTTCGTCGACGCGAGCGTCGGGCAACTGCTCGACGACGCCGACCGGGTCGTGATGGCCGGCCTGCAGGACGCCTATGCCTGCATGCAGCCGTGCTGCGTCGAGCCAACATCTCAGGAGGGTGCGCGCGCATGACCCACATCATGGTGCCCGACGGCGTCCTGCCCCCGTGGCTCTGGATCACTGGCTGGGTCCTCGCGGTGATCGGCATCGCCGTTGCCCTGCGCGCCATCCGCAACACCGACGTCACCCGTATGCTGCCCCTGGCGGCGACGATGGCCGCGGTGATGACGATCATCATGTCGTTCAGCTTCGTCCTGGGCTACGAGCCGCATTTGACTGTGCTCAGCGGCATCATCCTCGGCCCGGCCTACGGGTTCCTCGCCACCTTCGTATTCAACATCCTGCGCATGCTGCTGGGCGAC
Organism: Chloroflexota bacterium; assembly: GCA_034666705.1. GTDB lineage: Bacteria > Chloroflexota > UBA6077 > UBA6077 > SHYK01 > JAXDLH01. The sequence continues at coordinate 3,126 of JAXDLH010000195.1, read as the reverse complement.
GGCGCGCCCACCCTGCTCGGGCTGAACACCGTCATCCTCGGCAGCGAGACGATCCTCGGCTACCTCATCTTTCGCGCGTTGACGCGCCATTGGCCCGCGCCGCGACTCACCGGTGTGAACGCCGGCGTGGCGACCTTTGTGGCGCTCGCCATCGCCACGCTGTTCTTCCTCGCCATCGTCTTCATCAGCGGCGTGGACCTCGAGCCGTTCGCCGGCGAGAAGGACATCATCAACAGCGCGATCGACGAGAACCCCGGTTTCGGAACCTTCGCGGAGCTCGTGATCGCCCTCGGCGCCGTCGGCTGGCTGCTCGAGGCGATCGTGACTGGCGTGACTGCCCAGTTCGTACGGACCGTGCGGCCATCGATGGTGCAGGCGGCCTCCGAGGCGCGATGATCGACCTCCTGGCCGTCGACCGGTGGGCGCGCGGCGATAGCTGGCTGCACCGGGCCTCGACGCCGGCGAAGCTGCTCGCCGCCGGCGGCTGCATCGCCGTGCTGATCGCATCGCGCGATCCGCTGGCGCTCGGCGTGATCTACGCGGCGCTCGCCGCGGTACTGCTCACCAGCCGGCTGCCGGTGCGGGCGGTCCTCGGCCTCTCGCTGCTGCCCGTCACGATGTCGATGCTGTTCGCCATTACGCGGCTCGGCGGCACCTGGGAGTCGGCGCTGGCCATCGTCGAGAAGGGCGCGATCACCAGCCTGACGATGCTGTTGCTGGTAGCCTCGACCTCGCGTACGGAGCTGTTCGGCCTGCTGCGCCGGGTGATGCCCGCGGTGCTGGCCGACATGCTGCTCCTCTCCTACCGCTCCATCTTCATTCTGCTGGGCCGCGCCCTCGATGCCCGCGCCGCGCTCCGGCTGCGCAGCCCCGCCCTGCCGTGGACGCAGCGGCTGCGGCGGGAGGCGCTCGTAGGCGGCGTGACGCTGCTGCGCGCGAACGAGCTCGCCGCCGACCAATACGCGGCGATGCGGCTCCGTGGCTATCCTGTAGTAACGCACCGCGCCGTGGCCTGGCGGCGGGCGGACGTGCCGTTGCTCGTGGGCGCCGCCCTCACGTTCACCGCGGCGCTCGGCGTGGCGCCGGCGCTCGGCCGCCCGTTGGGCGCATCATTGCTCGCCATCCCGATCCTGCTCGCCCTCATCGCCCGGAGCCTGCATCGATGACCCCGATCGTTACCGCCCACGACCTCGAGGTCCGCTACCCGGACGGCCGCGCCATTACGATTGGCGGCCTCCCGTTCGAGGTCGCCGCGGGCGAGCGGATCGCCCTCGTCGGCCCGAACGGGAGCGGCAAGAGCACCCTGCTGCGCGCGGTGCTGGGGCTCATTCGCCCGACTGCCGGCGAGGTGCGGGTGTTCGGCGTGGACCCGGCCCGCGAGTTCGACGATATTCGCGGCCGGCTCGGCGTGGTGCTGCAGGACGTCGATGCACAACTCCTGGCGCCCACCGTAGAAGAGGACATCGCCTTCGGGCTCGTCGGCCGGGGGCTGAGCCAGGCCGAGATCGACGACCGCGTCCGCACCATCGCGGGGCAGTTCGGGCTCGAACCGCTGCTCGCCAAGGCGCCGCACTACCTCTCGGGTGGCGAGCGCCGCAAAGTTGCGCTCGCCGGCGCGCTGGTGACGGAGCCGGCGCTGCTGGTGCTCGACGAGCCGTTCGCCGGCCTCGACCCCCGCTCGCGGGCGGAGCTCGTGGCGCTGATCAAGCAGGAGCATGCGCGCCTCGGCCTCACGCTCGTGCTGACGACCCACGAGGTCGAGGAGCTGGCCGGGCTGATCGACACGCTATACGTCATCGACGAGCATGGCCAACTGGCCGCGCGCGGCAACCCGAACGAGGTGTTCGCCATGCACGAGCTGCTCGTCGCCGCCAATGTGCGGCCGCCGCAGCTCGTGCAGCTCGCCACGGCCCTCGCCGCCCGCGGCATCGCACTGCCGGCCTCGCAAGATCCCGAGATCATCGCCGACGCGCTCGCCGCGCTGCTCCATGAGCGGCAGTGCGCAGGAGATCGCTTGCCGGTGGCACCGCAGCTAGACTGAGAACCGCCGCGCCACCGTGAGCATGGTACGGCTCGCCCTGCCGTCTACCCTGAGGAACCTGCTCACGCGGACTGTCCATGGCTCGTCGCCATGTAAACTTGTCACGCGTCAGGCCACCGCACGGAAGCGCCAGTGTCCATCCCCGCCCAGTTGCAGAGCCCATCGCGCCACGCCCAGGAGATCCGCGGCTGGGCCGCTCTCCGCTTGGTGCTCGTGCCGGTCGGCGTCACCCTCTTCGCCCTGGCGATGCTGCGCGCGCACGTCACGGCCGGCGCCTGGCTCAGCACCTTCAGCACCCGCTTTCTCGGCATCTTCATTGAGGCGGTGCCGTTCCTCCTGGTCGGCGCGCTGGTCAGCGGGCTCCTCGAGGTGTTCGTGAGCAGCAGCTTCCTCGGGCGGGTGATCCCGCGCAACCGCTATGCCGCGACGGTGCTCGGCGCCTTCTTTGGTTTTATCTTCCCCGTGTGCGAGTGCGGCGTGGTACCTGTGACGCAACGGCTCTACAGCAAGGGGCTGCCCATGGCCGCCGGTGTGACCTTCCTGCTCGCCTCGCCAGTGCTGAACCCGATCGTGCTGCTCAGCACCTACGCCGCGTTCGGCTTCGGCCCGATCCTCGTCGGCCGCGTCGTGATCACGGCGCTCGTCGCCATCGCGACCGGCCTCATCTTCGCCTTCGCCGCCAAACCAGAGGAGGAATTGCGGAGCGCGGAGCGCGGAGTGCCGAATGAGCACAATCTAGGAATGCGGAGTGCGGAATGCGAATTGCGGAATGGGCACGACCCGGGAGTGCGGAATGCGGAGCGCGGAGCGCGGAATGGGCACGAGTCGCAAATGCGGAGCGCGGAGTGCGGACCGCGGAATGGGCACGAACCGGCCGGCGTGCCCGCCGATAGTCCCGAATCTCCCCACCCGGGCCCGCTCATGTCCTTCGACAGGCTCAGGATGAGCGGGCTCAGGATGAGCGGGCTCGGGGTGAGCGGGCTCGGGGTGAGCGGGCTCGGGGTGAGCGGGCTCGGGGTGAGCGGGCTCGGGGTGAGCGGGCTCGGGGTGAGCGGGCTCGGGCAGCCGAGCGCCGCCCTCCACGA
>JAXDLH010000194.1:0-3085 GCA_034666705.1 Chloroflexota bacterium | reverse complement strand
CGCCATCAACTCCAGCAGGCTGGCGGCGCCCGTGCCGAAATGGATCGTCGGGACGCCCGTCGGCCGTAGGGCCGCAAACACGCGACTGCTGTGGGGCAGCACGAAGCGCTCATAGTCGCGGGGACTGAGCACGCCAACCCAGCTATCGAACATCTGCAACACTTGAGCACCCGCTGCGGCCTGGCCATGCAGATACCGAATGATGACGTCGGTAACGGTGGTCATCAACTGATTCCATAGCTCCGGCGCGCCGAACATCATCTGCTTGGCCCGCCCGTAGTCACGTGAGGGCCGACCTTCAATCATGTAGCACGCGAGTGTAAAGGGAGCGCCCGAAAAGCCGACGAGGGCTGCGCGCCCCGCCAATTGGCTTCGCACCATGCGCATCGCCTCGAATACGTACGGCGTCGCCTCCTCTGCATCGATCACCCGCAATCTCGCGACATCCTCGGCAGTCCGGATTGGATGCGCGATGATCGGCCCGACCTCTGGCTCGATCGTAAACGGCACGCCCATCCCTTCGAGCGGCAGCATGATGTCGGCGAACATCACGGCCGCATCGACGCCGAACGTATCCACCGGCATCAACGTGATCTGCGCGCATAGCTCTGGCGTCTTGGCCATCGTGAGGATGTCGTAGCGGCGCCGCAGCTCGCGGTACTCAGCAAGACAGCGGCCGGCTTGCCGCATGTACCAGACCGGGGTCGCGTCCACTGGCTCGCGGCGGCATGCGGCCAGCATCCGCTCTTCTCCGGTCAGCGATCGCGTTGCAGGCAGAACCACGGCGAACTCCTCGTAAGAAGGATCAAACGGGTGGCGCGTTTCTGAACAAGGGTGTTACGCGATAGGTGTATTGTCCCACTTCTTGTCCAACTGGGGCCGCGTCGAGGGACGCAGTTACGACTGGGATACAATATTGCGCTTACAGTCGGTGGAGGAAACCCATGCAGCAACCCCAGGAGCCTTTCAAGCGAGTCGGCGTCGACGAAGCCAAGGAGCTCATCAATTCAGGCAAGGTGCGGGTCGTCGACGTCCGCGACCCGGGCGAATGGGCCAGTGGCCACATTCCGCAGGCGACCCACATCCAGCTCCCGTCGATTATCAATGCACCGCAGACGAGCCTTGCTGGCGACCTCGAGCAGCCCCAACTGTTCGTATGCGCCGTCGGCGCCCGGAGCGCGATCGCTTGCGAGGTCGCCGCGATGATGGGCTACAAAGAGATCTACAACCTCGAGGGCGGCACGACGGCGTGGATGCAACAAGGCAACCCGGTCGATAGGTAAGCGTCGCCCAGCACCCCAAACTTCGGTGCGATGCCGGCCGATAATCTCTATGGTGACCATGCCACACCCCTCGGAGAACCGCCATGCAACTCTACCTCGATACCGGTGACATTCACGAAGTCCAAGAGGCAGTGGAGATGGGCGTGCTGGCGGGCGTCACCACGAACCCGACGCTGTTGAGCGCCGGCGGGGCGCGGAGTTTTCGCGACACGATTCGCGAGTTCTGCGCTGCCGTGCCGGGCCCGGTCAGCGCCGAGGTCCTCGCGACGACCCACGAGCAGATGCTGGCCGAAGCGCGGGAGATCGCGACCTGGGCGCCCAATGTCGTCGTGAAAATCCCAATGACGGTGGATGGCCTCAAGACGCTCAACGCCCTGCGGCGGGACGGCGTGCAGGCGGAGACCAACGTCACGTTGATCTTCTCTCCGAACCAGGCGCTCCTCGCAGCCCGGGCCGGCGCGACCTATGTGAGCCCGTTTGTGGGGCGACTGGACGATATCAGCCATGATGGGATGGCCGTCGTCCGCGATACTGCAGAGATCTTTCGTATCCACGGCATTGCCACGAAAGTGCTCGCCGCCAGCATCCGTCACCCGCTGCACGTCATCGAGGCAGCGAAGGCTGGCGCCGACATCGCGACGATGCCATTCAAAATCCTGATGCAGATGGTGAAGCATCCATTGACGGATCTGGGACTCGAGCGCTTCCTCGCCGACTGGCATAAGGCGATGGGAGAGAATGGAGTATTCGCGCCGGTTGCAGGAATACCGTCCGCTTTGTAGAATAAGATGGTGTGGGCGTTTCTTCGCACCACCGGTCACTTCCAAACCATGTGGACGTCGGCCAATCCTCGGATATAATGGCCGCGCCAAGCGCCTCCGCTCCCAGCAGCCGAATGCCGCGGTTTCACCTACCCCCGTCTCGCGGCGTTTGAAGGGTCGACTCGCGATTTGAGCGTACGTCTGCCGGCTCCCGCTCGGCATAGACAGGATCACCCTACGTCACAGCAGGTCTGCGCGCGCCTCATGTCACAGCAACCACAGTCCGGATGCCCGGCGATTGCAGCATCCGGGCGTTACCTTCTGTACCTTTTCCCCACGGAGTAAATAGCGTTGTACCTCAGTGAACTCGAGAACAAAACCAGGGACGAACTGCAGGACCTCGCCCGCGACCTCGGTGTCCATGGTACCAGCACCATGCGTAAGCAAGATCTCATCTTCAAGCTGCTGCAGGCCCAGACCGAGCAGCAGGGCAACATCTTCAGCGGCGGCATCCTCGACATCGTCGACGACGGTTACGGCTTTCTGCGTGGCCCGTCGTGCCTCCCCGGCCCGAACGATGTTTACGTTTCCCAGACGCAGATCCGCCGGCTTGGCTTGCGTACTGGCGACATGATCACCGGCCAGATCCGACCGCCGAAGGACAGCGAAAAGTATTACGGGCTGATCCGCGTCGAAGCCGTCAACGGCATGGACCCGGAGGTCGCTCGCCGTCGGCCCTACTTCGACAACCTCACCCCGATCTTTCCGACCAAGCTCATCGACCTGGAAACCACACCCGACGGCGTTACGCAGCGACTGATCAATCTAGTCTCACCGGTCGGGCGCGGCCAGCGCGGCCTCATCGTGTCGCCGCCGAAGGCCGGCAAGACCACCGTGCTCAAGCAGATCGCCAACGGCATCACCACGAACTATCCGGATATGCACCTCATGGTCGCACTCATCGGCGAGCGCCCCGAAGAGGTGACCGACATGAAGCGATCTGTCCGCGCCGAGGTGATCGCATCGACCTTCGACGAACCG
>JAXDLH010000193.1:0-10708 GCA_034666705.1 Chloroflexota bacterium | reverse complement strand
ATGCTGGTCCCAGCAAGGCTCGCGGCGGGGGACGAGCCCCCGCCCTACCGGACGTGCAGCCGACGGCAATCAACGAGCAACATGCTCCCAGCGGTACTAGCCCCGGACTGGGAGCTCTAAACCCCAGTCCGGGGCCGGGGACCTCGTCCCCGCCATGTACCTTCTGCGCCTTGCGCGACTTGACACGCGGCGGCCTCTGGCGGTATCGCGTCCCAGGCAGGGCCATGGACTGAGGAGGCGCGCGATGCTTACCCCCGCAGACACTACGTGGAACGGCTTTTCCCTCGCCGAGCGCGACCTGCGCTGGGCCAAGGTGCGTGAGCAGGCAGCGCAGGCCGGCTTCGATTGCACCCTCGTCCCCCTCTGCGTCGACGGCCGCAACCTGCATCTCTCACTCGAGCAAGCCCGTGGCACACGCTCCGACGGCCGCTATCTGACCCTCCTCGAAAACGCCGCCGTCGTGCTTCCCACCGACGGTCGGCCGCCCATCGTCATCACCGAGGACGGCACAGGCAATGCCTGGGTGCCGGAGCCGCGCGCCGCGGGGCCGGAGCTCTTCAGCGAGTGGGCCCCTGCGACGGCCGACGCCCTGCGCGAGCTCGGCATGGAGCGGGCGCGCATTGCGGTTTCCGGCATGCTCGGCGGCAAGGTCACCCACGGCCGTGCCGCCGATGGCGTGATCAACCACACCGCGTTCGCCGAGGTGCAACGCCGTCTGCCCAATGCCAGCTTCGAGAACGGCACCGAGGTCGTCGGTTTCGCTCGCTACAAGAAGAGCGACGAGGAGCGCGAAGCGTTGCGCATCGGCGCGCACATCGCAAACGCCGGCATCGACGAGATGGTCGAAGTGGCGCGCCCTGGCATGAACGCGGCGACCGTGTACGGGCGCGTCGTGCGTCGCATGCTCGAGCTCGGCAGCGAGTACTATCCGCTGGCGGTGCGCATCTCGCCGCTTGGCTCGCAGAACCCGCCACGCTACGAGGAGCCGCCGTACCACATCACGCTCGGCGAGGGCATGCTGCTGGCTCCCGAGGTGGACGCCGTGGTCGGCGGCCTGATTGCTCAGGAGATGCAGCCGATTCTGCTCGGCAAGATTCCCGACGAGTGGAAGCCGGTGATCGAGCTGCAGCGCGAAGTGTTCTATGCGGGCCTCGAGTACATGAAGCCGGGCCGGCCCTTCGGCGACATGATCGAGTTCATCAACGGCTTCGGGCCCAAGCGCGGCATGAAGACGATCATCCTGATGCACGGCCGTGGCTATGGCAACGACGGGCCGCTGCTCACCCCCGCCGATACCCGTGCCTACGCATTCAAGGACGTGCCGGTCGAGAAGGGCAACGTGTGGGTATGGAAGCCGAGCGCCCTCTCTGCCGACGGCAAACTCTCCATGAGCTTCGGCGGCGTCACCATCGTCGACGACGACGGCGGCCACCTCGTCACCGGCCGCCCCGCCGGCATGATCAGCATTGCATGATGAGAACGCTGTTACCGATCGCCGGGGAGGACCTAGCCCCCGCCGCGCGTCGAGCGCAGGAAACTGGCGGCTCATCAACCGCGCCGGGTGGCTCAGGAACCGTCCGGGAGCACGTAACGGATCACGTACCGGCCTGCTGAGATCCGCCGCACGGGAAGGGGCTCACCAAAACGTCCTGGGAGGCACCTGATGGAATCCACGTCGACAAAGCCAGATTCCGACGGCTGGAGCAGCTACTCGCTGGCGGAGCGCGACCGCCGCTGGAACGCCGTGCGCGAGCGCGGGCGCGCGGCTGGCCTCGATTGCGTCTTCGTGCCACTTGGGGCCGGCCTGGATTCCTGCTATCTCACCCAGCTTCGGGGCTCCGTCCAAACGTCTTGCATCGCCATCCCGACCGACGGGGGCGCGCCAATCGTCGTCACCGACCGGGGCTCCAACGATTGGGTGCCGGATCCGCGGCACTGCCGTCGCGACTTTGCCGAGCCCGTCGCTCAAGCGCTGGTCGACGCGGTGCAGCCAAATGCCCGCATCGGCGTCGTTGGCTTGCACGGCGGGCTCGTCACCCACGTCCGCGTGCCGGATGGCGTCGTCAACGATACCGCCTTCGCCGCGGCGATGCTGCGGCTGCCGAACGCCACGTTCGAGGATGCCACGGACCTGCTCGGCTTCGTGCGCTTCGTCAAGAGCGACGAGGAGTTCGCGGCGCTCCGTCGCGCCGTCGGCATCGCCGAGGCGGGCATCGAGGTGCTCGTCCAGGCAGCGCGCCCCGGCATGGAGGTTGCCATCCTATACGCGCACGCCTTCGAGCGCATGCTCGCGATGGGGAGCCACTACTACCCGCTGACGCTGACGATTGGCTCGCACGCCCATTCGCAGAGCCAACGCTACGTCGACGTGCCGCGCGGCGTCGGTCTCGCCGAGGGGAGTGTGATCGGCGCCGAGGTGAGCGCCGTGTGGGACTGGCAGCTCGCCGAGGAGGTACAGCCCATCGTGCTCGGTCCGATGCCCGAGAGCTGGAAGCCGGTGGTTGACCTGCAGCGTGAGGCGTTCGAAACCGGCCTCGCGCACATGAGACCCGGTACGACGTTTGGCGAGTTGATCGACGCCGTCAACAGGCTCGGGCGCTCGGGAATGACGGTCGAGGCGGTGCTCTATGGCTGCGGCTATGGCGACGACGGTCCGCTCGTCATTGGCGACGCATTTCGCCCCGAGGCGCGCGATCTCCACATCGAGGCCGGCAATGCGTTCGTCTGGAAGCCAACCGTTATCAGCGCTGACGGCCGCGTGCGCTATGCCTGCGGCGGCGCCATTGCGGTCACGCCGAATGGCGCCGAGCGCCTCGGGAAGCGGGACCACGGCCCGGTAAGCATTACATAACGCAACGAGCGGTTATCGGGCCGCCGAGACGGCCACCACGAGCGCGATGAAGAGGATCCAGCAGAGCACGAGGACGCCCGCACAGGAGGCGACGCGAGCGCTGGTCGATGCGCCAGGGCGACGGGAGAGCGCCACGCACGCGAATGCGCCGCCAGCTCCCAGCGCCATCGGGAGGCCTCCGCCCAGGCTCGCCAGTGGGATCGCCGCGCAGGCGACGACGAAGAGCCACACCCATTTCGGGATCGGCTGCTGCTGGCTCGCCGGCTTCCCGGTCGTCACCGAGCGGTCGTCGACCGACAGGTCGTACGAGAACGTCAAGCCATTGGTGCGAACGTGGATCACCCCGGCGTGGCCATCGAGGGCGAACGGCTCGTCCCTTCCGAGCTCGAACACCGCAGGCCGCTTCAACTGCATCTCGGTTCCATCGACCACCAACTTGCGGCCCTTCGCGTACGATCCGCGGTCCAGCGCGACCGTGTGCGCTCGTCCGTCGAGTTCGAAGGTCCACGTTTTGGACGGCATCGGCGTTCGCTCCTCTCGCGGGCACCAACCCAATTTGGTGCCGGCGCGTCGTTCGCGCCCACAATACCCCGCCAGCACGACGTTTTGCGCCGCCGGTGATCACGGTTTGATCTCTAATCGCCGCATGCCACGTGTCGTTGACCGCGGTGGAATGTTGCCCTATAGTGCCAGCGTGATCCTGGTGCAAAGCATTCGCCTTGCCGGGAGTGGCGGGGACACCGCAAGCCTATGCGCCCCACCTCAAGGAGACAAGTCATGACTGAGGATCCGCGGCCCGGCGCCGTGTACGCGATCGACCACTACGCGATCCCGACGAACGATCTGCTCCGCTGGATGGGCTTCATGGAGCAGGCGCTCGGCGGCGATTGGTACTACACCCATGGTCTCACCACCCCGGAGGCGATTCGCGGTGGCCGCCCGCGCACGTTCTACTGGGTAGGCATGCACGAGATCGGCGGTTTCTTGCAGCATCGTGAGTTGCCCGCGCCGGCGCCGCTCGGCGCGCTGCCGCGGTTCGGCTTCTGGATTCGCGAGGAGGAGATCGACGCCCATCGCCGCCGTCTCGAGGCGCTCGGGGTGCCCGTCTCCGATCCGGTGCGCACCTCTGAAGATGGCGAAGAGGGCACCGCGATCTACTTCATGGACCCAGACGGCAATCAATACGAGCTGTGGGCGCCCAAGGAGTTGCCCCCGAGCGCGATGGAAGGCGGCAACAAGGTTGGCCTGGGCCGCATCAGCCACGCGGTGCTCGCCGCGCGTGATCTCGACCGCACGGCGGAGTTCTACGCCGACGTGTGCGGCATCGAACCGATCCGCAACGCCGACGTCGCGCACGACACGTTGCCCCTGCGTCTCGCGGGCGGCGGCCGTATCGTCTTCAAGCAGGTCGACGAGCTGAGTCCGCGCGCGGGCGGCACGGAGATCTGGAACGGCCAGCACCTGGCACTGACGGTACGCGCCGAAGAGTGGGAGTACGTCCACGACCGGATGTGGGAATCGCTGCCGGAGGTGGTCGTTACCTCCTATGCTGCCGTGGCGGGCAAAGGCGTACCGAGCGGCGACGGACCGCGCACGCAGCAGCATGGCAAGGTCATGCGCGGCGAGCATCCCGAGAAAATGTCGCGCGGCACGTCGTTCTACGATTGGGACCAGAACAATTACCACTTCACTTGCGGGGTGTTCGCGCCTGGCGACCCGTACCGGTACACGGTCAAATCCATGGCCGGGATGGAATAGATCCCTACACCGTTCGCCCTGAGGCTCTCGAAGGACCGCCCCGAGCCCTTCGAGAGCCTCAGGGCGAACGGCCAAATTGAGGAGCAAGTACGATGGCGATTGACGATCCCCGGCCGGGCGCGGTGCATTTTATCGATCACTACGCGGTGCCAACCGCCGACCTGATGCGCTGGCAGCAGTTCATGCAGAACGCGCTCGGCGGCGTCTACTACTACACCCATGGCCTGGTGTCGCGGGAAGAGGCGCGCGGCGCCCGACCGCGCACCTTCTACTGGGTAGGGGCTCAGGAGATTGGTGGCTTCCTGCAGCGGCGGGCGTTGCCCGCGCCGGGGCCGCTCGGCCGCAGCTACCCGCGGTTCGGTTACTGGACGCGCCAGGCTGAGCTGGATGCGCACCGGCGGCGCTTCGACGCGCTCGGCGTTGCGGCATCGGACCCGGTTCGTACGTCTGAGGATGGCGAGCCTGGCACCGCGGTGTACTTCACGGACCCGGATGGCAACCAGTACGAGCTCTGGGCGCCCGACGAGCTGCCAGAGGCGGCGATGGAAGGCGGCAACGCGCTCGGCCTTGGCCGCATCAGCCACGCGGTGCTGGAGTCGACCGACCTCGACCGCACCACCGACTTCTACGGGCGATTCTGCGCAGTCGAGCCGATTCAGAGTGCGGACATCCCGAAGGATACCGTCGCGTTCCGCCTCGCCGGCGGCGGGCGTCTGGTCTTCAAGCAGGTCGAGGCGATTGGCGCGCGCACCGGTGGCCACGAGACCTGGGAGGGCCAGCACGCCGCCCTCACCGTCCGCCCGGACGAGTGGGAGCTCGTGCACCGGCGCATCTGGGACGGGCTGCCGAGCGACCGCTTCATGCAGCACCCAAAGGTTGCACGCGGCGAGATGGAGGCGAAGCTCGAGTTAGGCGGCTACTTCTACGATTGGGATGGCAACAGCTACCATTTCAACCGCTGGCACGGCCAGATGCGCCAGGACGGGCCTGACGCCAGGACGTACGGTCGCAACCCCTTCGGTGTCAACCCGCACTAGCGGGTTAGTTGCTGTGGACGCTGCCGTTCCGTCCCGCGGGGAAGGGCCTTGTCCCCCTCCGCCCGGGTAGGTTGGGCCCCGCACTGGCGGCGGGTGACGAGCCCCCCGCCCTACCGGAACGGCGGCAGACGAAACGGCGCTCTTCGTGACCACTTACCCGCTAACGCCTTCGCCCCCTCCCCCGACTTCGGGGGGAGGGGGTTGGGGAGGGGGCGTCCCCTCCACCTCTGCTACTTCTTGTTCCACTGGTAGATCTCGCGAATGTGGAGGGGGCTGACCAGGGTCGAGTCGACGCCATTGGAGATCAGTACTGGGAGTACCTCCCAGTAGAGCGGCATGAACGACACCTCGCCCATGAGCTTCTGGAGCAGTTGCCGCTCGATGTCGAGCTGCTGACTCGCATCGACCGTCACGTTGAAGCGGTCGAGCAGGCCGTCCACCACGGGATCGGAGAAACCGCTCAGATTGCTGCCGGTCCAGCGGTTTCCTTCGGTCGCGATCGCCCTCGAGCTCATCCGCGGGAAGAAGGTGGCATATGGCGCCATATTTCCGACGTTCGACATCCCCGGGTTGACGCCCTCGTAGCCACGGTCGCCAGTGGTGCCGATCGCCTTCAAGTCCAGGGTGGGCTCGACGCCGATCCGTTTCCAGGAATCGGCAACCACGGCCAACTCCTTGTCCTTGCCGACCTGCCCGCCCCCGATCTGCGAGGCGCGCATCGTCAGGTCGAATCGCTGCCCGGTCTGATCGTTCACGAGGATGCCGTCAGACCCCGGTCGCCAGCCGGCCTGCGCCAGCAGTTGCTGCGCGCGGGCTGGATCGTACGGATACTGCGGGATCGAGCTCTCGAGCGCGCTCCGTTTCGCGGAGAACGGCGGAATCCAGCTATCCGCAACGGTCGCTAGCCCGTGCGTGATGACCTCGACGAATGTGTTGCGGTCGATGGCGGTGTACAAGGCCTGGCGCACGGTCGGATTCGAGAGCGCTCCCTTGGGTTGTGCGTAGTCCTGCCGGTATTGCACCTCCAGGACACGCATGCGTCCCTCGGGGTCGGAGGGGTCGAAGCGCACGACGTTACTCGTGCCTTGCCATCGATCGCGCACATTCACCGCAGTGTCGAAGTCAACCCCGGGTGGGTAGACCACGTCGACCGCTCCGGCCAGGATGGCCGATACCATGGCGTTTGCGTCGCCGATGAACCGCACGTTGATCTGATCCAACTGCGGGCGCCCCAGATAGAACGCATCGAAGCGGGCGAAGTCCATCTCCGAGCCTTGCAGCCATTGCGTCAGCCGATACGGGCCGAGGCCGACGAAGCCATTGGTGAAGTACGTGTTGTTGACGAAGCCGTCGCTGTCGCCCCTGGCATACAGGTCGCCGAGGATGTGCTCCGGCAGCGGGTCTAGCCCGCGCGACTGGTCAGCCTGAAAGAACGGCTTGGACCAATGGACGACGAACGTCTGGGGGTCCGGCGCGGTTACTGACTCCATCAGCGCGAGCGCTCCGCTGTCGATGGAGGGATATGCCGGGTCTTTCTTCACCTTGAACGTAAACGCCATGTCGGCACTCGTGAATGGCGTGCCGTCGTGCCATTGGATGTTCGGTCGCAGCTTCCACGTGACGTCCATCGTGCCGTCCGGGTTAAGCCGCCATGTCCCTGCGTCCGCGGCGATCCGCTCGGCCGCCAGTTGCGGCTGGTACACCCCGTGGTCGTCCTGTGCCGAGAGCGATGCGTGGACGATGCCGAGGATGAAGCCGCTGCCGCGTGTGATGTTGCTCCCGGTGAAGCCCTCGATGGTGGTCGGCTCGCTATTCACCGCGACCGTGAGCACTTTCGGAGCTGCGGGCGCGGTTGTTGCCGCGGCGCCGGCGCCTTCGCCGGTCCGCGTGGGCTGGCTCGCTGCCGGTGCGCAGGCGCTGACGAACGCGAGCACGAGAGCGCACGTCAGCCCGACGATGTCTCGCCGATCAACGCTGGGGCGATTACCTGGTCTCGTGGTGTGAATGATGCGCAACCTTCCTGTCCTCCTGACGTCTTCGAACGCCTCCTACCGTGCGCGGGCGTACTGGCCCGGCTTGCGCTGCGCCATCTCGGCCATACGCTCCTCGAGCCCAAGGCTGAAGAGGCGCATTCCCTCGTCCTGGTCCACGTCAGCCTGCAAGGCCGGCACCCGGATCAATTCGTCATCGCCCGACTCGCGGGCAACGCCGATCGGGTCCAGTCCCTGGCGCACCAGCTCGACCTGCTCGCGCCAGAGCTCGCGCATGAGCAGCAGGCCGCGATCGGACGAGGCGAGGTGCCAACGGGCGAAGTCTGGCAGGTCATCGCACTCGGGTACGCCCTGGGTGCTCATGGCGACCTCATCCTCCCACGACTGCCCGTGCAGCGGGTGGCCGAGGTTCCACCAATGCCCGACCTGCTCCATCCAGTCGTCTGGGGCTGCGCCGTGGCCGTCCGAGAAGCTCGACCCACCCCCGGCCCGAGCCGCGGCCTGTAGATCGCCGTCGGCGAATGGATGAAAGGTGACCGAGAACCAGCGTGTGCGGTGATCGTCGAGCGGCACGGCCCATTTGATGCCTTTGCCACCGGCATTCGCGGCCCGCTGACAGGGCAACACCGCGTGCGTCTCGTGGTACTCGTAGCGCCCGGGCCGCCGTCCGGTCGCTAGATAGACGTAGCAGGCGCCCCAGGGCGTCCGCTCATACTTGATCGGGGTAGCGGGCCGGCCGTCGCGCTCCCAGTGGATCTGCGAGCGGGGCGGTGCGCCGCGGTACCAACCGTGCAGCACCTCCCGGTGCCACACGTCGAGGATGTTATCGAGCGCCTGCGCGAACCAGGGCCAATTCGAGATTCGGGCGGCGTCGCCAGCGATACGGACGCCGTCGGCCCGGAACAGCTCCTCATACCGCGGGAACGGCGGCTGCTTGTCGGGTGGGCCCATGTAAGTGAAGATCAGCCCGCCGACCTCGACACAGGGGTAGGATGGGTGCTTGACTGTGAGCTTGAAGCTGCTGTTGGGCGGCTCAGCCGGGGTTTCCAGGCACGTGCCATCGCGTCCGTAGAGCCAGCCGTGATAGAGGCAGCGCAACCCGTCATCCTCGACTCGACCGTAGGCGAGCGACGTGCCGCGGTGGCTGCAATGCTCGGCCAGCAGTCCTGGCTTGCCCGAGGCGTCGCGGAAGAGGACGAGGTCCTCGCCCAACAGCTTCACGCGTAGCGGGTTGTTGGTACCTGCAAATGCGCCGCGCCCGCCGCCAAGATTCGCGGAGCTCTCCACCGGCAGCCAGTAGCGCCGAAAGACCTCCCCAGAAGGCGTCCCCGGTCCCACGCGCAGCAGCGCCTGCTCCTCTTCAGTTCGAAAAGCCATCCCGCCTCCACCTCTTACCTCTGCCCGTTCCTGCGCCGTCCGGCTAGTGTGGTTGGGCGCACATTTCTCGTTAATTGCCGTCGGCCGCGCGTCCGGTAGGGCGGGGGCATGTACCCCCCCGCGAGCCTTGCTGGGGCCACCATAGGCGGCGGGGGACGAGCCCCCGCCCTACCGGCAAACTGGTGACCAACTTTCGCCGCGTTGCCCCAGGTTCCCAGCCCGATTTGGCCACGTACTGGATCATCATCTGGGCCATCAACCTCCCTATGCGCAGTCCGGGTTGATGCCGGCCAGCGCCTTCCGCCGCTCCGTGGTAGCGGCGAACCACGACTCGCCACCGGGGAGCAGTACGGCGTCCGACCGCACCGCGTACGCGCCGGGCTTCGCGATCTCCTCGGGCGCCTCCCCGCGGTCGCGGAGCGCCTTCGCCGCCTGCAGCAGCCGCCGCCGTACGGCGATGATCGCCAGATCGCTGGTCCCGAGGTGCTCCTTCGTCCGATCGGTAATCAGCCCCATGCTCATCTGCGGCCCGGCATCCTGCGCCCAGAACTCGGAGATGCCCGAGTAGGTCTCGGTGCGTTGCACCTCGCGGTCGATGAAGAAGTCGTTCGTGAGGTCTGGGATCGGCCGCCAGCGGCCGAACGGCTTCGAGGACACGGGCTCGCGCCACTCGGGGGAGATGTTCCACACGCCGGCGCGCTTCTCCGCGCCCTCGCGCTCCTCGGCGGTCAGGGGCCGGAGGGGATGGAAGCTGACGCCGATCACGAAGGCGTTGGTGTCGTCGATCGGCACCCAGGCCCGCCAGTTGCGCCGTGGGTCGGGTCCGTATGGCCCGGTCATCGTGTGAAACGGCATCAGGTGCTGGGTGATCCGCCAGTAGCGCTGCCCGTCGGGCGCCTCGCGCCCGGCGCCGATGCACACGCCCGCCTCGGTTGGCACGACTTCAAAGTGCGGGTGCGTGTCCGATTTGCGGATCTCGTCGATCAAGAGCCGTCCCGGCCCGTTCCCTTCCCGTAGATGCAGCCGGCTATGGAGAAACGAGACGTGGCTTTGATCGATGTCGCCCTCCATCGCCTGCACCCAGTTCGAGTACTGCACCCGCTTCGAGGCGACGTGGTGATCCTGGGGCAGGTCCATCCACTCGAGCCCGGGCAGCGGCGGTGGTGACTGGCGCGGTCCCATGTACGTCCACACCATCCCGCTCCGCTCGACGCACGGGTAAGCGATGGTCTTGATCTTGCTCTTGAAGTTGCTCTCGGCTGGCTCATTCGGCATGTCGACGCATTGGCCCGAGACATCGAATTTCCAGCCATGATAGACACAGCGCAGTCCTTCATCTTCGTTGCGCCCGAAGAAGAGGCTGGCGCCGCGGTGCGGACAGTTGTTGGCGACGAGCCCAACGTTGCCGTTGGTGTCGCGGAAGGCGATAAGGTCCTCGCCGAGGAGCCGCACCCGCTCCGGTGGCCCATCGGTCGTCAGCTCCCAGTCGAAAAGGAAGGGCATCCAATATTGTCTGAGCAACTCGCCCATCGGCGTGCCGGGACTGACCCGGGTGAGCAGCTCATTGTCCTCTTGGTTCAACATCGTCGCTTCCTCCCAGTTTCCGACATTATGCTACGCGCCCACCCGTCCGCCCCGGGGCACCGAGGCACCGGTCCTCGCTGCCGTGGTGCCATGGTGCCGTTGTAGGGGCG
>JAXDLH010000192.1:0-5162 GCA_034666705.1 Chloroflexota bacterium | reverse complement strand
AGCACCACCCGACTGTAAGGCCAACTGCGCGTTCAGACCTAGCGCATGATCACCATCGGAGGAGGCATGGCCAGCGAGGCCGTCACCGACAACGTCCGCGACCTCTGGGCTTCGATCAGAACGTCCTCGACCCGTTCTTCAAGCAGGATCTTGCCCTCACCGAGGCGCGCCTGACCGACGTTCGAACTCTCCTAGACGACCTGCGGTACGAGGCGAATCGAACAGCGAGGTGCTCGCCGAGTAGTGGCCCGCGCGCCACCACGATTCTGTCCCAGCTGCCCGGTAGGGTCCGCCATCATGAGCGGCCGAAAGAGTGTCAAAGCCAGCCCGGCCGTCCCCGAGACAGGCGCGCCTCAGGGATGGCGCTTCATAGATCTGTTCGCAGGCATCGGCGGCTTCCACAAGGCGATGACCGACCTCGGCGGTGAGTGCGTCTTCGCCTCCGAGATCGACCGTGACGCGCGCACTGTCTACCGCGCGAACTACGGCATGGAGCCGGAGGGCGACATCAAGCCGCTCACCGAGGGGCCGAGGGTGCTGGTTCCTGCCCACGACGTGCTCTGCGCCGGCTTCCCATGCCAGCCGTTCAGCAAGTCGGGCCTCCAGCGCGGCATGGAAGAAACGCGCGGCACGCTGTTCTTCAACATTCTCAAGATCATCGAGGCGCGCCAGCCCCGCTTCGTGATCCTTGAGAACGTGCGCAACCTCGCCGGTCCTCGACAGCGAGCCACGTGGGAGACCATCATCCTGAGCCTTCGGCAGCTTGGATACCGGGTGTCCGACAAGCCGACGGTGTTTAGCCCGCACTTCCTCGACGAGGCGCATGAGGGGCGGCCGCAGATCCGCGAGCGGGTGTTCATTCTGGCTGAGTACGTTGGCGATCAAGATCTCGCATTCATGGACATCGAGCCCCTCGTTGAACGTGCCCCGATCGACGGCTGGAGCCCGCGAAAGTGGGATATCGAGGAGTGGCTCCAAGACGACTCCGAGATCGAACACCCCCGTCGCTACGCGCTTCGTCCCAGCGAGCTCAAGTGGATCGAAGCCTGGAACGACTTCGTAAAGCAGCTTGCCGCTCGAGAGTCGCTGCCCGGCCATCCAATTTGGGCAAGCGAGTTCCGCGTGAACGCCAAGCACTTCTCCTGGACGCCGGCATGGAAAGTCAACTTCCTCGAGAAGAACGCGGCTCTCTATCGACGTAACAAGGTGTGGATCGACGAGTGGAAACAGAAGCACGGCGTCAACGACTTCCCGGAGTCCCGCCAGAAGTTCGAGTGGCAGGCGGGCAAGCCCGAGAAGCCTGATCTGTGGAAGACGGTCATGCACCTTCGCCCCAGTGGTCTGCGGGTGAAGTCGCCGACCTACCTGCCGGCGCTGGTGGCCATCAACCAGACGTCGATCATCGGCTCAAGGAAGCGGCGGATCACGCCGCGAGAGGCAGCTCGCCTCCAAGGTTTGCCCGATGGGTTCGTGCTGCACGAGAGGGACGCGGTCACGTATAAGCAGATGGGCAACGCCGTGAACGTCGGCGTCGTGAAGCATGTCGCACGTGCCCTGTTTGATGCGAGCGAGGTCGGCTGGCCGGACGTTCGGCAGCTCGACTGGGCCGCCGCAACTGCCTAACAGGAGCCACTATGGAAACGGGCAAGATCCACCGCTTGCCACTTGCGAAGCTGCGACTTGATCCGCTCAATCCCCGTTTGCCCGAGGATGTTCAGGGCGGTGATCAGCAGGATCTGGCCGAGTACATCTCTCAGGCTTATGAGCCGCTCAGCGTCGCTACGTCGATTGCCGAGCATGGGTTCTTCGAGTCGGAGCCGCTCATCGCCGTACCTGATGGCGATGAGTTTATGGTCGTCGAGGGAAACCGGCGCTTGACCGCGCTGCTCGGCCTCACGGACGACGCCTTGCGCGCCCACCTCGAGTCGCCATCACTCTGGGCCGAGGCCGCGAAGGACGCGGCTGCCAAGGGCAACCTGCCCGCGGACGTCCCAGTGCTGGTCGTGGCGGATCGCAGGACTGTGGCGCCGATCATTGGCTTCCGTCACATCAGCGGCATCATGCAGTGGGAGCCGTTCGCCAAGGCCCGCTTCATCGCGGCGCTGGTGGACGACGAAGGCTTGCCGTTTGCCGACGTCGCCGCGCTGGTGGGCGAGAAGCGCGGCGACGTTGCGAGCAACTACCGGAACTACTCGATCCTCAAGCAGGCCCGCGAAGCGCATGACCTGGATGTCGACCGGGTCGAGGAAAGCTTCGGTGTCTTTACGGCGGCCATGGGTCAACGCGCGCTGCGTACGTTCATCGGCGCACCCGATCCCGGCCAAGTCCAGCCGGGCGACGAACCAGTCCCCGAGGACAAGTCAGACGAGCTCGGCGAGTTGCTGACCTGGATCTTCGGTGACGAGGATGGACAAGGCCGCGTCATCGGTGAGTCACGAGACTTGGGCCTGCTGGCTCGCGTTGTTAGCAACCAGAGTGGCCTTACATCGCTGCGCAGCCAGGGTGATTTGAAGACGGCTGCCGACGCGACGACCGAAGGGTCCGGCGACGTCGCCCGCAAGGCGATCAACAAGTTGCTCGCAGCCCGCACCCAACTCCGGGCGGCCGCCGAGCTTATGACCGAACTTGAGGAGACAGACGACGAACTCGACGCGCTGATCGAGGACTGCGAAGGCGCGCTCAACGACATCAAGGCTGCCGCTGCTACATGAGCGAGAGCATCCTGCGGCCGCCGGCCGTCCGTGACGTGGGCTCGATCGCCGACTGGATCGAGGCCACGATGGCGATCGAGGACAAGGGCCTCTTCGCTAAGGCGAGCCTGCGTAAGCGGCTGGCCGCGGACGGCATCGACGATGAAGCGGCCCTGTCGCTTTCATTCACCGAGATTCGCCGCCGGCGCAAGATCGGTGGGCCGCTTTATCCGTACGAAGCCGGCGGCGCCGGTGTCAAACGCCATCCGACCGCGAACCCCTCTTACGACTTCCTCTTGGCATGCAGCCTTGATGACGCCCCTTATCGCCAGAGCCGCGACTGGAACGCCGTGGTCCGCCTCTTCGAGCAGTTGTCTGTTGTCGCTTTGAGCAACCTCTTCGGACCGGAGACGAAAGCCGTGCGGTTCGGCTACCCCGCTGATGCTCCTAGACCTGGCCCGTTCGGCGAAGCGCTTGCGTGGCTAGCGGGCAAGCTCGGCTACGCCGTGGGTCCCGGGCGCGTCAGCCCAAGCGATCAGGACGCGGGGGTCGATGCTGTGGCGTGGCGGCCGTTCGCCGACGGTCGAACCGGGTTCCCGGTGGTCATGGCGCAGTGCACCTTGCAGCACGAATATGAGACCAAGGGCTCGGATATCGTGTTGTCTCGCTGGCGCAGCCTTCTGAGCATCCGCCAGGACCCGATGACTGCTCTCATTGTTCCATTCTCCCTGGGCTCCAGTGTCGACGTTTGGGAGGAGGCCAACTTCACGGTGGACGTTGTCCTCGATCGCTTCCGTCTCTGCGAGTTGTTGGCCACCGTCGATCTCACCGACTGGCCAGATCGAAATCATCTGGAGGGGTGGCTCAGGCGGGAACTCGACGAAATGCGACTCGCAAGCTGATTCTCTGGCAGCATGCGCTCGTGTCTCCGACGAAGGCTGAGATCGTCGAGCGGATCGCCGAGCGCCTCGGCGTCGAGCCGCCGCCGATGTCGAGCGGCAGCACCGAACCCAAGCGCATCTTTGAGTTGATCGTCGAGGAACTCAGTCTGCCTATCGAGCCCAACAAGTTCACCAAGCCGGAACTGGCGCAAGAGATCGTGAAAAGCGTCGATCTCTACTGGAGTCCAGTGACCTGCGAGAGCAGCGGCGGCACCGTCACGAAGACAGGCTTGGATATGGTCTGGCAAGCGGTGGAGATCCTGATCGGCGATGCATAACTTCATTACAGACGACAAACGCAGTGCACGGATGAGTGCGCAGCGCTCGCTCGACACCACCCCTGAGCTTGAACTCCGCCGGGCCTTGCATGCAGCCGGGCTTCGCTACTTTGTGCATCGACGCCCACTGCCAGGACTTCGCCGGACGGCGGACATCGTCTTTCCGAGGGCAAAGGTCGCTGTGTTCGTCGACGGCTGTTTCTGGCACGGGTGCCCGAAGCACGGAAACGTACCGCGTACGAACCTCTGGTATTGGCCAGAGAAGATATCAAAGAACCGGGCGCGCGACGCTGACACCGACGTGCGACTACTCGAGGCGGGTTGGACGCCTGTCCGCGTCTGGGAGCATGAACCAGTCGACGGGACTATCGAGCGAGTTCGAATTGCACTAGTTCCAAGGCTTGCTCAGAAAGACCCGGAGTGCGGACCGTCGTGACCGACTGTCAAGCGAGACTAATGAGGACCGTCTGCTAACTACCACGTCAGCTCGGCGACGCAACGAACGCCGAAGAATCCGGTCGCCTCGAAGCAGTTTTACGGAATGCCCGGCAGCAGGTAACCGGTGCAGTCTCCTTTCCCGCACATCTCGCTTGTAACGAGCCAGCGCACGGAACACTGGCGGATGGTCCAGCAGGACGCGCTTCGGTGCCCAGTTGGCAAGGCGATCGGCAAGCTCGAACGCGAATAATCCCTCGATCACTAACGGGCCCGGCCTAGACCAACGGAATGGTTCGGTGCCTTCATGTCGATCCGTTGGACGCGATGCGGACGCTCACGAACGCCCTCCGTCTGTTGGAGCGGTGCAATGACGCCTAGGCGCGGCACGATGACAAGGGCCGGCGACTTATGAACCAGGCCTGCTTCACGAGCATCGACATAGACATCGACGGCAAGACCCTCAGCGCCGCGGTAGTCCGGCAGCCCGTCTTCTCAGGACCGCAGTCGGCTGCGCACAGGCTCCTGAATGACGGACATGAAGAAGCCCCAGAGTCAGACTCTGGGGCTTCAACGGCCCCCAACAATGTCGGGGGTTCCAACTTTACGGGTTTGGTGGAGCTGAGGGGACTCGAACCCCTGACCCCCTCGTTGCGAACGAGGTGCGCTACCAGCTGCGCTACAGCCCCAGTGTGCGATGCCCGAGGCTACCAAAGGGCGCGGTTCAGTCGTTGACGGCCCTGCGCCCGTCCAGGATGGCGTCAAGCTCCTCGAAGGCGGCGTCCTTGGCCTCGTCACTGGCGTGCGCCCGCACGTGA
>JAXDLH010000191.1:0-4950 GCA_034666705.1 Chloroflexota bacterium | reverse complement strand
GGTCACCACCCGCACTGAGCCCTGGGCCTCGGTGCGCAGCATGGGCAGGCCGCCGGTGGTGTCGTACACGGCGCAGCTGGTCGTGCCGCCGCTGGTGCGGCTCACCCGCTTGCCGCCGCTATCGAAGTCGTAGCTGCTGGTGACGCCGCCTGTCGTGGCGCCGGTGAGGCGGTTGGCTTGGTCGTAGGCGTAGGTGGTCGCGCTGCCGCCGCTCGGGGTGCGGCTCCGCACGTTGCCGTCGGCATCGAACGTGTAGCTGAGCACGCCGGCGGTGAGGATGCAGTCGGCTTTGTCGTAGGTGGAGCTCGTGGTGACCGGGGTGACCGCCCCGGGCAGGATGTTCGCCTGGCTCAGCCGGTTGCCCACCCGATCGAACGTGTAGGTCGTGGTGCGCGCGTTGCCGCCCAGGAAGCCGTACCACGGGTGGTTGTTGTAGGAGGTCCGGAAGTCCGACGAGCGGACGGTCGCATTCGTCAGCCGGTTGAGATGGTCGCAGGCGAAGGTGCTGGTGGTACTGATGGAGACGGCGATGGTGTTGCCCCAGGTGGCGGAGGTGGCTCCGAGGCTATCGGTCACGGCGAGCGCCACCGCGTAGTAGCCGGGGGCCGCCGCGACCCCGGCGTCGTTCTTGCCGTCCCACTGCAGGCTCTGATTGCCCTGCGCGTGGCTGACGGTCGGCATGGTGCGCAGCGGCGGACCGGTGGGGATGTAGGAGAAGGGCCAGCCCCCCCGCCGCTCCAGCTCGAGTACGCCTTCGGGCTCACGTTGAGCGCGCCCGGGAAGGCGTCGACCAGTTCGTAGCTGAGCACGGCCGGCTGATTGAGGAGCGGCACTATGCTCTGCGGGCTGGCCGTGAGGCCGGTGATCTGGGGGCCGCGGGCGATCCGCCAGTAGTTGACGCTGGTCGAGGTGTCGGTCCAGATCACGTCCAGGTTGCCATCGCCGGGGCCATCGTGGCGGGCGGACGGGCAAACAGCGCCTCAGGCGTTGATGTCCAGCGCGGTGGCGGCGGCGTCCCAGATGCCGCCGTGGTTGCCCCCGGTAGGCCAGGTAGCTGCTGTTGCCGCCCTAGAAGAAGACGTAGAGGTCGCCCCGGTCGGCCAGCACGCTCGGCTGGGCGCCATAGGGCGCACTGGTCAGGCCACTCAGCACCTGGTTGTTGGAGTCCGCGTCGTTGCTTGCGAACTTGCGCAACACCCCCAAGGGGGAGAAGACCAGTCGACGCTGAGAGGCCGGGGGACGAGCCGGAATGCCTGGAGCCGATGGCGGCCCGCCACCCGAGTCGCCTGGCCCGAGCTCCCGCAGATCTCGGCTTCCAGTTATTGTGTGCCAATGCAGAGGAGAACAAGCGCCTGGTCGCTCCCGGCGACCTCTACGAGGCTACGTCGGGGCAGCCTCCAAAGCGTGAGGGGTCTAAGTTCCGCCACGCCAGTGTCCGTACGCAGTTCGCCGCGCCCGCTTAGAACGAAAAAGAAGAGGGTTCTCACCATCAAGTGCAACGTCCACGTGTTGGGCGGCTCAGACGGGGGGATACGAATCACGCTGCAATCATGAGCTATGCTCGAGAAGAGAATCTCCTCGACGGCCCCGGTCGCGGCAAGCGAGCTCTGGACCTCCGTTAGATCTTCCACGGTTGGCCGCGACGGTGGCACCGGATCTGCGTGCCGAGCGAGCGGCGCAGCTTTAATGCGCTGCTGAGTCGCCTCGCGCAGCGTCCCAAGGTCTACTCCCAACCCGGCGAGCACCTGCGCCCCCGCGCTCCGGCCCTCGCGAACTATCCCGAGAAGTAGATGCTCCGGCCAGATCGATGTGCTCTGGAACCGCAACGCCTCGCCGGCAGCTAGCTCGATGGCGCGAACAGTTGACTGCGCTAGCCGGGTTTCTGACGCCATGCGTCTTCGTACGCGCGGCTCCGTCAAGCTAATTGAGTTGCGAACGAGCGCGGCGGTGACGCCCAGCGCGGCGAGCGCCCTCTCAGCGTTGCCGCCGGCATCCCGAAGGATCGCGAAAAGCAGGTGCTCCGTCCCGACGTTTTTCCGACCGAGGTGGGCTGCCTCGTCCCGCGCCATCAGAATCACCGCCCGCGAGCGTTGACTAAGGCTTTCCATTGCGTGTGCGTCTGCGTGTGCGTCGTCTTTCACCACGGTACCTCCAAGTGGGGTGCAGCACCACTTTTCACACGAGCCCGAGGCGCAACCTCGGCCGCCGCCAAGGGCTCGCGTGCAGCATCAGTCAAATGTAGGAAGCGGAGGACCTCCGCTGTAGTCGACGTGTTCCCAGGAACTGAGCGCAGGAAATGCACCGCCGACCGCCCCGATGTGATACGCCAGAACGCCCCTTACCCATCCGGCATAATGGACCTGAGCGGCCTGCGAGTTCAGCGCGAGGCCTTCATTCGGGCAGGTCCTAGACCACGGGCCAGGCGTCGCTGTCCAGTGGCAGTCTTGGGCCGCGATGCCCCCTGAAGCATTCCTCATTTCGCCGAGATCGCTTTCCCCAAAGATGCAGGCATCACCGAGTGGAAGGGCGCATCTCTGGAGCCAAAAACGGTCGACAGCGATGTCGATCAGCCCACCGATCACCGAGCAGTAAATCCCACCGAGACCAGATACGTAGCGGGCACCAACGAAGATCGCTACAACCCCCTTGCAGGCGGCGGCGGAGTCCTGCTGCCCGGACGGATCGGCGTGATTGAGCGGGCCGCTCGACGCGTACGCATACCGGTTGTACGACTGAGGCCGCGAGGGTCCGCCAGAATACATGTCCCGAGCGTTCAAACGTCCGATGCTTGGGTCATACATCCGCGCGCGCAGATAGATCAGCCCGGTCTCGCTGTCCCGCGGCTCGGCGGTGTACTGCAGCGGCTGGCTGGCCACGTTGTTCGGCGCTGCGGCCGAGAGCGTGATGAGCGGGTTGCCGTACTCGTCGTTGTAGTACGTCTCGACCACATTAGCGGCGCTGTCGGTGATCACCCGCACCGCGCCCTGGGCGTCGGTGTGCAGCACGTACGGGCTGCCGGAGGCCTTGTCCACGGGTGCGACCGGGGGATTCTGCGCCGGCGCGACTCTCTCGACTAAATCGTTCGTGAACTCATTCGTGAGCGCGAAGACTCTTAGCGCACCCGCAGTTCACCAATCGGTGGCAAGCGCTATCTTGAGAGCGTGCGGCGTTACATTTTTTCACAACTTTGCATCTTGAAGCGATAGTCTGATGAATCCAGAGTACCAGCGCCCAGCGCAACATCATATTGATCGAATCCCATGATAACCTGTTGCCCAAAGAGCGGATCAGACGAAAGGAATAAGTATTTGTCTATATGTCCAGTCTGGCCCCCTAACGCCGTGGCGGACCCACCGAGGCTTGCATCGCACCGGTAGTGGGCTTTCGCCAACCGCATGATTTGTCGAGCCTCTGGTTCTGTGGTCACACCAGGCACTATCTTCGCCGCAAAGTAGGTAGCCGGGAACCTTCCAAACATTGCCATGTCTCGGGGGTCGAGGCCAACTTCCTGCGCTAGGTTGTAGGCCTCGTGGAATCCGAGTACTCGCGGAACCACATCGTTCCCCATAAAAGAAGTAGCCAGCCCCAACATCGTCGCAGCGATTGCCCAGCCCGTCGCACGTAGATGTCCCCGCGCCAGCGGGCGGGATCGTAGCGAGTGCAGCCCTATCATGAGGCAGCCGATCACGGGCAGAACAACCATAATCGCTATCAAGAAGATTAGCGCGTCGACGTTGCTAGGATTCCCCACAATACGACCAATTATGTATCGTGTAGAGAATTGGAAGAGCGCAATTACTGCGACCAGGCCGATGGTCGAGCCTATCCAGGACAGCGCCTCCCGCTCAATACGTGAAGGGTAAGATCTAACTGCAAGTAATGCAGCTCCAACGTAGGCAACAGCCGCCAGAAGATCCACCAGGGCGATGAAGACGAATGGTGGATAGAGCCTCACGAAGGTGACAAGTTCTGTCATGCGCCCACCATTGAACGCCCTTGGAGGGAGCTCATCGCAGCACATCACTCATAAGGACATCATGGTTGCCACAACGTACTGCGGAGTACCCTTACGAGATCATCGAAGCCTAGGGATCCTAATCCGAAGTCTCTGCCCTGGGCGCCTCCCAAGATGCCCAGGTCCCTGTCGCCGGGATCGGAGAGATCAATATTCGCCCTTAGGACCGCCAGCGGATAATTGACGTAGCCAAGGGCGAAGAACGCCGCCCAGTGGTGGGTCTGGTCCTGAGTAAGATCCGGATCCCGATACGCGCTTACTAGGTCTGACTGATTCATAAAGCGGATATGGCCGCCCTGGCTGCCGTTGTTTAGCGCAGCAAGGAAATCCCCCTCTTTCGAGATGCCTGCAAAGCACCAAGCAACCTGGCGCACGAAACTGGTTTTGGCGATTGCGATCTCTGCCGCGCTGGCTCCCGGCCGTGGAGCGTATCGGTAGACCAAGTTCCCCATGGCGAGCAGGAAGGACAGCGTGTTACCTCCATTCCGGTACTGACCCCTCACGAACTGCCCAGGATCGGGGATGAACCCGAGATCCCAGGTGACCCCACACTCAGCCGGGGAGTCCATGGCACGAGGCTCCAGCCCAGAGTGATCTGTCTGAGTGGCAGGGTTATCCTCAGCATAGGCATATCGGCTCAGGGACATTGGTCTTCTCACGTCGCAACTCTTCAACGGCTTGGGATCGCGCTGCAAGAACCGGCCAATCGTCGGGTCGTACATCCGGGCCCGCAAATAGACAAAGCCGGTTTCCGGATCGCGCGGCTCGCCGGTGTAGTGGAGGGGCTGGGCGGCGGCATTGTTCGGCGTGCTCGCCGAGTAGGTGAAGAGCGGCGCCCCGAACTCGTCGTAACCGTACGTCTCCACCACCTTGGCCAGGCTGTCCGTGATGGCGCGCACCGAGCCCTGGGCGTCAGTGTGCAGCACGTAGGGGCT
>JAXDLH010000190.1:0-4918 GCA_034666705.1 Chloroflexota bacterium | reverse complement strand
GTCTGCTCGGGATGGAGGCTCAGGCCGAGACGGTCGAGGACCAGCCCCACCCGTCGCAGCCCTTCACGGGCTTGCCCCTCGGTCTTGCAGAGAATGACAAAGTCGTCGCAGTACCTCACGCCAAGTATCCACAGTATTACTCAGGCGAGATGGCCTTTCGGCCTTTCTGGGTGCTACGCCCCCACATCATCTACGCCTGGACTCTGGCGGGATTCCCGAGCAAGGCCACGCCCTGGACGTTCAAACAACCGGACGCGCGCGACTGAGACGAGTAACCCACGACTCGACCGCACCACGTCTTCGAGTACCGCCGTAGTGATCACGACGGCGACCCTATTCGCCTAAACTTCGCCCATGCTGGTGCTGCGCCCTTTCACTCACGAGCACATACCCAGCCTCATTCGCTGGGCGACCTCTGCGGAACTCGTGATGCAGTGGGCCGGTCCGCTCTTCCGTTATCCGCTCACAATGGATCAATTCGCCTATTTGGACGAAGCCTCCACGACTCGAGACCTGCTTCCTTTTGGGGCCTTCATGGACGATGACCCAAAGCTGGTCGGCTATGCCGAGCTACGCAACATTGACCCCGTGCATTTGTCGGCACTGGTCACCCGGGTCATCGTCGCCCCCGAAGCACGTGGAGCAGGTTTGGGCAAACAACTCATGGAAGGATTGCTGCGCATCGGGTTTCAGAAGTTGCACCTGCACCGCATCGGGCTCGGGGTCTTCGACTTCAATTCGCCTGCGATCGCGTGCTATGAAGCCGTCGGGTTTCGAAACGAAGGAATCCGGCGCGAGGTCTACCGCGTCGGCGATACGTTCTGGAGTCTCGTCCAGATGAGCATCCTCGAAACTGAGTGGCCGCCAAGGAATTGGTGATCGTGCTCGACGAGTGGCACGGCCGCTACTCCGTGATACTATCTGCCGAGCCGCCCCACTATCCGGTCGCGAGGTGCGTCTCATGCAGAATCCCCGCTCCATCGTGTGCGCCGCGTGCGCCTTGCTCCTCGCCGCCTGCACCTCCGGGCCGGCCGCCACAGGTCCCGCGCCGGGCACCGGCGCGCCCATCGCAGTAGTCGAGCCCGCCCGCACCCTCACCATTGCGATGCGCGACGAGCCCAGTGCTCTGCCCTTCCGCGCCCTCACCTTCGGCGGCGGCAGCCCGAGCGCCCAGGGCTTCCTGTTCCACGCCGGCCTGGCTCTCGCGGACGAGCGCGGCGTGCCCCAGCCCCAACTCGCCGCGGATCTGCCGCAGCTCAACACCGATTCCTGGCAACTGCTGCCGGACGGGCGCATGCAGACGACCTACCACCTCCGGCCCGGCTTGGTCTGGCACGACGGCACGCCGCTCACCGCAGGGGACTTTGTGCTCGGGTGGCACGTCTACAGCACGCCGGGTTTTGGGGCGGAGGACCGGCCGCTTACGTTTATGGACGGCGTGACCGCCCCGGACGACCAGACCGTGGTCATCCATTGGAAGCAGTCCTTCCCAGACGCCGGCGCCACGTTGTACGAGCGCCACGGCTTCGCGCCGCTCCCCCAGCACATCCTGGCTCGGCCGTTCGCGGAGCAGTCATCGGACAGCTTCGCCGCCAACCCGTGGTGGACGACCGCGTTTGTGGGGCTCGGCCCCTACCGGCTCGTACACTGGGAGCCCGGCGCGTACATCGAGGGCGCCGCCTTTGAGGGCTACGTGTTTGGGCGTCCGCACATCGACCGCGTGAAGCTTGTGTGGATCAGCGACGCCAACACCGCAGTCACGCATCTATTGAGCGGTACGGTCGACTTCGCGACCGACGACGCGATCGGTTTTGAGCAGTCGCTCCTTCTCAAGCGGGAATGGGGCGACCAGGGAGGCAAGCTGCTCCTCACCCCCTCCCAGACCCAGATGATGCAAGCGCAGTTCCGCCCGGAGTACACTCTGCCGGCCCTGAATGACCCACGAGTCCGCCAGGCGATACTCACCGCCACCGACCGCCAGGCGGTGGTGGAGGGCGTGCTCAATGGCGAGCCGGCGGTCGCCGATACCCTGGTGAGCACCCAGCTCGAGTTCTATCCGGCGCTGGCCCAGGTGCTAACGACCTATCCCTACGACCCCGCGCACGCCGGCGAGCTGATGCGGGCTGCCGGCCTGACAAAGGACGCAACCGGCTTCTACGCCGACAGCTCCGGCGCTCATTTCAGTCCCGAGCTGTGGGCAGTGGCCGCTGCGCCCAGCGACAAGATCGCGGCCATCGTCACCGATAGCTGGCGCCGCGCCGGCATCGACGCCACCCAGCGTCTCATCACCCCGGCGCAGTTCCAGGACCGCGAACTCAACACCACATTTCGCGGCTACCGGCTCGTGGCCAAGCAGGCCCAGGGTGACTCGGCCTTCACGGCGTTCGCCTCCAGCTACATCGGGACCGCGGCAAATCGATGGATGGGCACGAACTACGGCGGCTACTCCAACCGGGAGTTCGACCGCCTCACCCAGCTCTACCAGACGAGCCTGGACCGCGCCGAGCACAACCAGGCAGGCGTGGCAGGGATGCAACTCCTGAGCCAGGAGGTGCCGGGTTTCGCGCTCTACTACAGTTATCGCGTCTCCGCCGAAGGCGCCGGCCTCACCGGCCCCCGCGCCGGCACCCAGGAGGCGTGGAACATCCACGAGTGGCAGTGGACGAGATAAGTGGTCGTGCCGACGACATTGCGGCGCTCGCGACCGTCGGATAGGAGACCTTATGAGCGCTTTTGGAATCCCCGGACGACGCTCGCTACCAGCGGAGATCATGCTCGCTATGACGATCAGTATTGGAACCGCCGTTTGCCATTCGCCTCTTAGCGCGCCTGGGTGATTACCCCTTGACGTGGCGATCGAGGAACTGCAAGGACCGATCCCAGGCCAGCTCGGCCGCCGCGGGGGCATAGTCGGCCCAAGTGTCGTTGTGGAAACCGTGAGGTGCGCCCTCATAGACGTAGTAGGTGAACTGCTTGCCCGCCGCGGTCATCGCCTCGTCGAGTTTGGCCAGCGTCGGAAGCTTGACGACGTGGTCCTTCTCCCCGTAGTGCCCCTCGACGGGACAGCGCACGTTCGGCACGCCCTCGAGCGGGGGGATCGGGCCGTAGAAGACGACCGCCGCGGCGAGCGCTGCGCCGGTCGTGGCGAGCGTCCCCGCGAGCCGTCCACCCATGCAAAAGCCGATGATGCCGATCGCATTAGGCGCGATATCCGCACGCCCCTGCGCGTAGGCCATGGTCGCCTGTAGGTCAGGGACGTGTGTAGCGCCGGTCCGGGCCCGCCGCCACTGATGGGCACGCCGCACAGAATCCTGCCGCTCCGGGCGCAAGGCCTGGATGGCAACCTCGACGTCAGGCGCGTTGCCCACGTCGGTGGCCCCCTCCAGGTCTTCCGGGGTGAGGGACTCGCGTATAGGATCGTCGGTGTACAGGTCGGGCGCCAGCGCGAGGTAGCCCTCCCGCGCAAGCCGGCGGGCGACGTCCTCGACGTACGGGATCAGCCCCGTCCATTCGTGGATCACGATCAGCGCGGGCCACGGTCCAGCGCCGTCGGGATGAGCGACGTAGGCGCGCACCTCACCCTGCAAGCCCGGGTAGCGGACGTACGATGTGGTGATCGACGCTTGCAAAAGGGTCGCCTCCTCCTGCGTGATTCCGACCCGCAACGCTCCGGTCCGCTGCGCTTCAGAGCCTCGATGCGATGCGAAACGCTGCTCATCAATTGGTGATTGATCGCCCCGGGACCGTTTGCCGAGGGTGTCCGTACGGGTCGCCGTGCCCCCATTTGGCGCGCATCGCGGAGGAGCACCTCGGACAGATCCCGAGCACCGTGACGCGCGCAGTGTACGTTGGATCAGTCCGACGGTCAATTCTTCCACAGGTGGAGCTTCCGGTCTGAGGCTCGAAGCCCGTGAGCGCCGCGGGCCACTCGCGGTACTGAGCCCGTACGCGACCTTGTCGAAGTACCGGGGCATCGATATCATGGGGCTCGCTGACGACGGCCAGAAGACCACTGGCGCCGGACGTTTCGCCTGAGGAGGAGTCATGACCGTCATCGATTCCGATTGCCACGTGATCGAATCGGAGCACACGTGGGATTTCATGGATGAGTCGGAGGGTCGCTTTCGGCCCACGGTCCTGACCTCGGCCGCGGGAAAGCGCTTCCTCTCGATTAATGGCGAGCTTCGCTATGACCGCAGCGCCGACGGGACGAACCAGGGAAGGGACGATGCGGCGGAGCTGGAGCGGGCCGCGCTGTCTGGGCGGGTGCAAACCACTCAGGCGAGCCGCATCATGCAGGATATTCCAGGCCGTCTGCACGACATGGACGAGCTTGGGGTTGACATCCAGGTGCTCTACCCGACAATGGGCTTGTTTCAGCTCGCCACGCCTCGCCCCGACGTCGAGTCAGCCCTGAGTCGAAGCTACAACCGCTGGCTCGCCGAGATCTGGCAGCAGGCTGAGGGTCGCCTGCGCTGGGTCGCCCTCCTGCCATTGCTCAACATGGGCGAGGCCCTCCAACAACTGCGCTGGAGCGTGGCTCATGGAGCGTGCGGGGTCTACATGCATGGCTTCGAAGGAGATCGGTTACTGTGCGACCCTTACTTCTTTCCACTCTATGAGGAAGCCCAGGGCCTTGGGGTGCCGATTTGCGTGCATGCGGGAGCTGGCAATCGGCTGTACGGCACGCTGGTCGGATCTGAAGCGTTTTCCTCAGCGAAACTACCGGTAATCAGCTCCTTTCATTCCATTCTCTACCATGAGATTCCTGACAAGTTCCCCACCTTGCGGTTCGGCTTCATCGAAACCGCCGCCGGTTGGGTTCCCCACGTGATGCTGGATCTGGAAAGGCGCCTGGCGCGGGAGGGGCGGCACCTGAAGGAACATCCTTTGCGGGACAATCGTATGTTCGTTGCAT
>JAXDLH010000189.1:0-3771 GCA_034666705.1 Chloroflexota bacterium | reverse complement strand
ACGCGAACCCGCAACCTCGCGGGCACTGCGGCAGAATCATGCGCGCGTCAGCCGCCCACGCGGGTGAAGTATCTCACCGATGTGCCGAATATGAATCGGGAACTCGTAGGCTCGCGTTACACGACGGGAAAGCGGATTCTCGCGGGCGGTTGTGCCCTCTACCGCAGTATTCAGGTTACGAATCCGTCCCGTCGTTCCCGCAGATCGCAGCGCGCTTCTAGCCAGGCGGATATAATCGGCGCCATGCCTGCCCTGCGTGCCCGTCGGCATGGCGCGTCCAGCACATTCGACGTTGGGGGATACACAGAATGAATCGGCGGCGCATTGGCATTCTTCTGATCGGTATCGGCGTGCTCCTTGCCGCCGTGGCCGGGGTCTTCGTCTTCTTCCAGGCTAACGATGCCGAACAGTTGCGGGCCAATGCGCCGAAGCACCTGGTAGCGGTCGCCGCGGTCGATATTCCGGAGCGGACCCTCATTGCCGACAATCAGATCCAGGTCGTCACGGTTCCCGAAAACAGCGTGCCGCAGGGCGCCGCAAACTACCTGCCGCCGGATCCGTCAAATACTGCAGACATCGAAACGCACCAGCAGGCCCTGATCAACCAGGTTAAGGGCCAATACACGGCGCAGCGGGTCTACAGAGGCGAGATTTTCAATACCGAGCGCTTGGGGCAGAAGGCTGCGCAAAACACGCCATCGTACGTGCTGCCCGCAGGCAAGGTCGCCTTCCCCTTCCCGGTAAAGCTCAACGGGGGATCCCCCGCAAACGACCGCATCCTCGTCGCCTACCTCGACGCTGTTCGCCCAGGCGATTTCGTCGACTTCTACTATTCTACCCTCGAGTTTCCAACGACGCTGACCAGCGAAGAACGAGACCGGTCAAAGACAGACGATGCCATCAAATACCTCTACACGCGCCGCGTCATGCAGAATCTCAAGGTCGTCAACGTCGGCTTCTTTCCTGGCTCGGACGGCAAGGTACAGGACTCTCCGAGCGATCAACGCTACCTTACCTTCGAGGTGACCCCAGATGAGGCGCTGACGCTCAAATGGCTCAGGGATGCCGCCACGCTCGTGGGGAATCTTGACCTCGTGCTTCGATCGCCACTTGACACCCAGTCGCTCCCGAATCAATCGATTACCTTCGACACTATGTCACGCCAATTCGGCATCGGCAGCGGTCGTTAAGGCGAGGACACCCTGGTAGCACCTCACTCGCTAGAGGGCGTTGGCCCGATCCGAGTGCTCGCAGCGCAGGCAAGCGGCGAGCTGCGTGAACAGATTAGCTCGATCCTGGGCACGGACCCGGGGATCGTGCTCGTCGGCAGCGTCGATGACGCCGCGGATCTGTTGCGTTTAGCCAGACAGACCTCGCCGGACGTGGTGTTGTTAGACGTCGCGTTCGCCGGCGCGGCTGATGGATTCCCCATCGTCGAGCAGATCCACGCCGAGGCGCCGAACTCCTCGGTAATCGTCACCTCTCCACAAGGTGCGCCTGAAGCTATGCGGCTCGCGATGGTGGCTGGCGCGCGCGATTTTCTCACGCTACCGTTCCAGGCCACCGACCTCATAGGCAGCATTCGAACCGTGCACGGGCACGAGCTGCAGCGGCGCCGGCGCACTGCACAGGCGACGTCGGATGCATCGGCTGAGCCCCGGATCACCCCCGGCAAGGTCATCTGTATGTTCAGCCCCAAAGGCGGCGTTGGCCGTACGACGATGGCGGTGAACCTGGCAATCGCCCTCAAGTCGCTCAGCCAGAAGCGGGTGGCGCTCGTGGACTGCAACCTGCCGTTCGGGGACGTCTCGATCATGATGAACCTGCACTCCTCGAAGACGATCGCCGACCTCATCTCAAGTGTGGGCGATCTCTCCGCCGAGGTCCTCGATTCGGTGATGTTGCCGCACGAATCCGGCGTGCGCGTCCTTGCCGCGCCGACCCGGCCGGAGTTCGCCGAGCTCTTCAACCCTGATCACATCAAGCAGATCGTAGAGGCAGTGCGGCGCGAAAACGACTACGTCGTCGTCGACACCTGGACCAGCTTTCACGAGATCATCCTCGGGCTCTTTGACATCTCCTCGGTGATCGTGCTGCTCACCACGCTCGATATGCCAGCCGTAAAGAACATTCGGTTATTCCTCGACGTGGCAAATGCGCTGCAATATCCGCAGGATCGCATCATGTTGGTGCTGAACCGGGCAGACAGCACCGGCGGCTTGCGAGTTGAGGACATCGAAGAGAGCATCCAGCATGCCGTGGGCGCGAACCTGGTTTCCGCTGGGGAACTGGTTACGTCGTCGATTAATCGCGGCATTCCGTTTCTACTGAGCGATCCACAGGCGACGATCTCCCGTAATGTGCTGCAGTTGGCTCGGCAACTGCTGACCCCGGAGGACCTCGAGGCCCAGGATCCACGAGCAGCTCAGAACGCCGAAAATGCGAAACGTAAGGCAGTTCACAGCAAAATCCCTATGTCGTGGGGAACAAAGCGTTAAACTGGGGCAATTCCGGCGAGGTTGCCCACAACCGCTCGACCAGGCATGCATAGAGGAGGAACCCGTCCATGGGACTGCTGCGACGCATCGAAGGAGGGGGTGCAGCCCCGGCCAGCGCAGGTAATGGCGCCAGCGCGCCGCCTAGCGCGCCGCGGCCAAGCCTTTCGAATGACAACGCGGGCAATGCTGCGCGCCCCCCAACGGCGGTTGCTCCTCCCCGGCCCGGCCAGAACCAGATCGCCCGCGACCTCAAGGCCCGCGTCAAAGGCAAGCTGATCGCCGAGTTGGATCCCAACATGGATCTTTCGAAGACCAACGAGGTCCGTCAGCGGATCAAGAGCCTCTTCGACCAGATCGTCGAGATGGAGAACATCGTCCTCACCCGCGTGGAGCGCGACCGCCTCTTCGAGGAGGTCGCCGCCGACATCATCGGGTTTGGCCCGATCGAGCCACTCCTACAGGACTCGTCCATCTCCGAGGTCATGGTCAACGGGCCCGAGCAGATCTACATCGAGCAGAAGGGCAAGCTGGTGTTGTCGGACGTCAAGTTCGACGACGACGACCACGTGCGGCGGATCATCGACCGCATCGTGTCGCCGCTCGGCCGCCACGTCGACGAGTCGAGCCCGATCTGCGACGCCCGCCTCCCCGACGGCAGCCGCGTCAACATCGTGATCCCCCCGATCTCGCTCGTCGGGCCGTGCATCACCATCCGGAAGTTCTCCAAGACGCCACTCGGCATCGACGATCTAATCCGCTTCGGCTCGATGACCGCGGAGACCGCCGAGTTTTTGCGCGCCTGCGTGCTGGCGCGGCTCAACATCGTGGTCAGCGGCGGCACCGGCTCCGGCAAGACCACCCTGCTCAACGTGCTCAGCTCCTTCATCCCCGACGACGAGCGCATCGTCACCGTCGAGGACGCCGCCGAGCTCCAGCTCCGCCAGGACCACGTGGTCCGCCTGGAGGCGCGCCCCCCGAACATCGAGGGCAAGGGCGCGATCACCATCCGCGATCTGGTGATCAACTGCCTGCGCATGCGGCCCGAGCGGATCGTGGTCGGCGAGTGCCGCGGACGCGAGGCGCTGGACATGCTGCAGGCGATGAACACGGGCCACGACGGCTCGCTCACCACCGGCCACGCCAACACGCCGCGCGACATGCTGGCCCGGCTGGAGACCATGGTGCTGATGGCGGGGATGGACCTGCCGGTGAACGCGATCCGCCAGCAGGTCTCCTCGGCGGTGGACCTGATCGTGCAGCAGACCCGGCTGCG
>JAXDLH010000188.1:0-5250 GCA_034666705.1 Chloroflexota bacterium | reverse complement strand
GTCAAACGACGGTAGGGGTATAGGGATAGCCCGCCGATTGAACACCCGCTGAGCGGGAGCGGCGGTGCTACAGGGCGGCGGTGCCGAAGTTGACAGGTATTCCCGGCCGCAGTACTGTCGGCACGGACGAGATTCGAGCCCCTCTTCTGTCACACCCGGTTCGGCGATTACCAGAACTGAAGTGATGTGGGGGGACCCTCGCGAATGAACCGTGAGGGAGCGTCGCAGATTTGGCCGGCAATGTGACAGTCCGCAATAAATCTCATTCATCTCTGTAGAATAGCCCGACTTCGCGGTTCGTTGTGAAGTCGTGGGAACGTCGTCGCCGAGGAAAGAAAAGGGGGTCACACCATTGCGACGCGTACGACAGGTGGCTGCCATCCTCCTACTCGCGATCACCGTATCGTCGGTGCTGACGCAGACGCCAGCGCTCGCCCAAACACCGACAGCCGACCCGCTCGCCATCCCGGATCCGGTGGCCGTCGCGCTGGATCCGGGTACCACGGCGTTCCTCGCCATTGATCTCCTGCAGTCGAACTGTGCTCCCAGTCCAAGCTGCGTCGCGGCGCTTCCGGCCGTGGCCACTGGCCTCTCAGCCGCGCGGGCCGCTAATTCCCTGGTCGTCTACTCCGTGCACCCCGGGTCCGACAATGAAATCCTCCCCGACGTCGCGCCAATGCCAGACGATCCCATTTTTGTGGCGCTTCCGGGGGATAAGTTCTTCAACTCCAACCTGGACGACATCCTGAAGCAGGCCGGGGTCACGACGCTCGTCATCACTGGGACCTCCTCGAACTCCGGCGTCCTGTATACCGCCGCGGCGGCGAACCGCCGTGGCTATACCGTGGTGGTCGTCGAAGACGGGATCGCGGGAGCATCAGACCTCGGGACCTCGGTCGCCCTCTGGCAACTGCTCCACGGACCGGGTGGGAACACGCAGAATCTTCCGCTCCTGCCGAGGGCCGTAACGATCACGAGAAGCGATCTCCTCTCGTATTCGTGATTTTTCTTCGCCGGTAATAGTCGCGTAACAGGAAATCAGGGAACGGGGCAGCCCCGGGGACAAGAGAAGGAGCGGAGCTATGGCAAAGCTACGGCACATCGCGTACATCGTGAAGGAGCCAGCGAAGCTCTTCGACTTCTATGAGCATCTGTTTGGCGTCGAGAAGGTTCGCACGAGCCCGACCGGCTCGGTCCATGTCGTGGATCCACTCTTCAACCTCGCATTCCTCCAGCAGCAGCAGACTGAGAGCGAGCTGGCTGGCACCCACCGTGCCGATGGCGCCGAGGCTGATCAGCGCCCGGGCATCAACCACTTCGGCTTCATCGTGGACAATCTGGACGACGTGGTCGGCAAGCTGCCCGCCACGATCACGTTCGGCGAGAGCCCGCAGAACGGCAGGCCCGCCGAGATGCGGGTGATCGATCCGTGGGGCAACAACTTCGACCTCTCATCGCGCGGCTTCCTCGGCCGCGAGGAGTCGCGGCTGCCTGGCGTGCGCTTCGCCGCAGTCCACAACGCGCATCCGGAAGAGGCGGCCGAGTTCTATACCCAGGTGCTCGGGCTGCGCGAGTCGCGGCGCACCTCGGATGGCGCGATCCACCTGACCGACGGCACGGTCACGCTCGCGTTCACACCGGAGCAAGTGCTCGACAAGAGTGGGATCCAGTACCTCGGCATCCACGTCGGCGACTGGTCGGCGCTTACTGACCGCGCGCGCGAGATCGGCGTCTCAGTTCCGGCACCCCAGGGTCCCGACGATGAGGTGCAGGTCCGCGACCCGGAGGGCAACCTGATCGTCCTCTCCACCGAAGGCTGGTGAGGAGGGAGCCTCATGCGCTCCTATTTCGACGCGATGAGGCGCGTCGGGCGGTGCACGAAGAGATAGAAGATGGCGAGCAGGGCGCTGTAGGCGAGGACCGCCAGGTAGATGAGGAGGCTGAGCTGTTGCTCGGGCGCGACGGTCGCCCAGCGCAACGATAGCGGGCCGAACAGCACGAGATCGTAAGCGAGGAAGGCGAGCAGCGGCCCGGGGGCGGCGATCCAGCGACCCTGCACCGCGGCGTAGAGGAAGAACGCGGCATCCCCGAGGAAGATCCAGCCAAACAGGACTGAGGTCTCGGGGAGCACGCGCCAGGGCAGCACGTTGGGAATCTGCAGCAGGAGCGCTCCTCCGGCGAGCACGAGCACCACAAGGAACGCGACGAATGAGCCGCGAACCGCGACCGGCATCGGCCGCGAATCCCCACCGGCGAACCGCCGACCCCACAGAAAGGCGCCAAATGCGCCGAGGGCGGCAACCGCAGCGAACCCCGCCTCGCTGAAAAGACGTGGATCGCCCGACTGGATGCCATACACGCCGAGCGTTGCGGCGATGCCACCAAGCATGACCACGACGCTGATGGCCCCAGCCGATATCGCGCCCAACTCGCCGGACACACCCAGCCAAAGCGTGGCGGCCCCGATCGCCCCCGCGATGGCACCCACGAAGGTGTACGAGAGCGACGTATCCGGCCAGGGCCAGAACGCGAGTGCCCACGGCAGCTCGAAGTAGAACCCGAAGGCGAAGGCGAGCGCCAAACAGCCCAGCACGACGAGGCCAGCTCGGATGGGCGTCATTCGCGAAGCTCTCCCGAGAGATGTAGTACGGTCGCGTCGTACGCCGCTCTCAATCGTACACAACGCCGCCGCCCCGTATACTGGCGCCGAACCCGGACCATCACCATTCTTGCTGCCTGGAGGTAGGCGATGCGCGGCGTTAGCCTGCTCGCTGCGATTCTTCCACTCGTCACCGTGATCGCGTCGTGTGCGCCTGGACCGGTGCGCCCGTCCGACCCGGGCGCGCCCGCAGCCCCAACCACAGAAGCCGCGAGCGGCCCAAAGGTGCTCCTCGTCGGGGAGCAACAGGAGCCCCTCACGATCCAGGGCTTCGTGCCGCCCGGCAGCTCTGGCAGCCGCGGCGGCACCGAGGCAAGCATGGTCCACGGCTTCCTCGTCGTCCCCGACGCCGACAACATCCTGCACCCGCAATTGGCGTTGGAGGTCCCGAGCGTGGCCAATAGCGACTGGCAGCTCAACGGCGACGGCTCGATGCAACTGACGTGGAAGCTGCGCCGCGACGTGAAGTGGCATGACGGCACCCCCTTCACGAGCGACGACCTTCTCTTCAGCTTCGGCGTCTACAAAGACCCGGACATGGCTCATCCGTATACGGGTCAGACACGGCTAATAGATTCGGCCGAAGCACCCGACCCGTACACCTTTGTCGTCCACTGGCGTGCAATCTCGGTCGACGCCGACAGCGCGCTCGCGCTCGTGCCGATCCCGCGCCACCTGCTCGAAGCGACCTACAAGGCGGACAAGGACGCGTTCGTGCGCAGCCCATACTTCGCAGAGCAGTTCGTCGGCCTCGGGCCCTATCGCATGACGCGGTGGGACCGCGGCTCGTCCATGGAGCTGGCGAGGTTCGACGAGTATTTCGAGGGGCGGCCGCCGCTCGACGGCATCGAGGTCCGCTTCATCGGCGACCCGAACATCATGGCCGCCAATATCCTGGCCGGCGCGCTCGACGTTGTGCTGCCGCCGAGTCTTGACCTCGATGCCGCGGTCGACATCCAGCAGCGGTGGGCGGGCACTGGCAATCAGATGCGAGTGGGGGCGCTGCCGTCGTTCCTGGACATCGACATCCAGTACCGGCCCGACCTGTCGCGC
Organism: Chloroflexota bacterium; assembly: GCA_034666705.1. Lineage (GTDB taxonomy): Bacteria > Chloroflexota > UBA6077 > UBA6077 > SHYK01 > JAXDLH01. The sequence continues at coordinate 1,538 of JAXDLH010000188.1, read as the reverse complement.
CCGGCAAACTGGATGACCAACCCCCTGGTGCGGCGAGCCCTCTACCAGGCGATCGAACGGACGAGCCTGGCCGACGTCATGACGCACGGCACCGCGCCCATTGCGGATAGCTGGTACCGCCCGGGCACCCCACAGCGCGCCGCCGTCGAAGCGTCCATCCCGTCGTACCCCCACGACCCGATCGCAGCTCGGCGCCTCCTGGCGGATGCGGGCTGGGTGCCCGGGCCCGATGGCATGCTGATGTCGAGCACGACCGGTGAGCCCGCGGCGACCGAGCTGTGGTCCAACACCCGCGCCATCACCAAGGGCGAGAAGCAGATCACCCTCATCGGGCAAGACTGGAAAAACGTCGGCGTCAACGTCGATCTGGCGCCGATCCCGATCGCGAAGGCGGGCGACCGGCAGAACGAGGCGAGCTTCCCCGCGGGCATGCTGAGCCGCGCGCCGACGGACGCCGTCTCTATGCGCCTCGATCCCCCGCAGATCGCGGGCCCGGTGAATAGCTGGAGTGGCCGCAACATCGGCGGCTACACGAACCCGCGGGTGGCCGCTGTGCTCCGCTCGCTCGAGGTGACCGTCGCCGCCCAGCAGCGCCAGACCCTGGAGGGGCAACTCGTCCAGGAGATTATGGGTGACGTCGCCTGGATGCCGCTCTACTGGGAGGTCCGGCCCGTGTTGCAGCTCGCCTCGGTGCAAGCGGACATCCAGGCGAACAACCCGGGTTGGAACGTCTTCCAGTGGCGGAAGGTGTAGCCGCCTACTGCTTGTCCCACTGGGCGATGTTGAAAGTGCTGACGCGGCTCGGCGACGAAGGCTGCGGGACGCCGGTGATGCCGTTGGCTACCAGGATGGGATCGAGGTCCCAGTACATCGGCATGATCGGCAACTCTCGACCAATGACGCCCAGCAGCCCGCGCAGGATTTGCATGCGCTCGTCAGGCTTGATCGTCGTGCGCAGGCCGTCGATGAGCGTCTGGGCCTCCGCGTTGCACCAACTGCCGCTGTTGCGACCGCGGAAGCCGGTAGCGGGCGTCGGCACCGTGTCGCAGCTCAGCCGATCGGTCAGGAACTCGTCGGCCCTGCCCCCGGGCACGCCGAAGCCGGGCCGCTTCACGCGGTCCTCGTCGCTCACGGTGAGCGAGGGCGGATCGAACTGCTCGTCGACTTGAATGCCCAACTCTTTCCAGCCGGCCACGGCGCTGTTCACTTCGCGCTGTGACCGGGCCATCGCCGTAGATGCAACCAGGAAGCGGAACTCCTGTCCCTGCGCATTGCGCATCACGCCATCAGGCGCCTTGGCCCAGCCGAGGTCTTGCAGTGCCCGCTGGGCAGCGGCGAGGTCATACGGATACTGGACGATCGCGGACTCGACATCCTTGCGAACCGCATAGAAGGGCGGGACGATGCTGTCTGCGGTGGGCGCCAAGCCGCGGGTCACCGCGTCAGAGACGCCCTGGCGGTCGACGGCACGGTACAGCGCCTGGCGGAAGCGCGGGTCGAGCAGCTCCTTCGGATTCTGGCTCTCCGCGCGGCTGTTC
>JAXDLH010000187.1:0-3035 GCA_034666705.1 Chloroflexota bacterium | reverse complement strand
CGCGCTCGACGCTCAGCACGTCGCGCACACCCTGGATACGCGCCATGACGCGGCTCAGCTTCTCGATGTCCGGTACGTTCAAGGTGGCGGTGAGGACGGCGGTCTGGTCCCGCTGCACGGCGACGTTCAGCCCACTGATGCTCAGCTTCTCGTCGGCGACTACCGCCGCAATGTCGCGCACGAGGCCTTCGCGGTCGTAGCCCACGATGTGCATCGTGACCGGGAACGCGTCTTTGCCAGAAGAGCCCCACTGTACCGCCACGAGCCGCTCCGGCTCGTCCTCGTTGAGCACGCTCGAACAGTCGGAGCGGTGCACCGTGATGCCGCGTCCACGCGTGATGAACCCGATGATCGGATCCCCCGGTACAGGGGTGCAGCACCGCGCGAGTCGGGTGAAGAGGTCGCCGACGCCGTCGACCCGCACTCCGCCCGTGGTCTCGACCGCCGGCGACGTAGCGGGTGGTAGCTGCGGCTCCGGTTGCGGCAGCGCGGTGGTCACGCGGCCGGCGATCTGTTGCGGATGCACGTCGCCGTAGCCCATGGCGGCGAAGAAATCGTCGAGCTTGTCGTAGCGGAACGCCTCGGCGACCTGCTCGAGGCTCACGTCGGTCAGCCCGAGTCGCTTGAGCTCCGCCGCCACCAGGTCTCGGCCTCGCGTAATGCTCTCCTCGCGCGCCTCGCGACGGAAGTACTGGCGGATCTTCTCGCGGGCATGGTTCGTCTTGACGTACCCAAAGGCAGGCATGAGCCAATCGCGACTGGGTCCGCGCGATGCCTTGCTTGTGATGATCTCGACGATGTCGCCGTTCTGCAGCTCGCGGTCGAACGAGACGAGCCGCCCGTTCACCTTCGCGCCGACGCAGTGGTGGCCAACCTCGGTGTGGATCCGATAGGCGAAGTCGAGCGACGTTGAGCCGGCTGGCAGCTCCTTGATCTCGCCCTTCGGCGTGAAGACGTAGACCTGCTGCTGAAAGACGTCGTTGCGGAGGGCGTCGACGAATCCCTGGGCCCCGCCGAGCACGTCCTTCTGCCAATCCATGAGCTGGCGGAGCCAGGCGATCTTCTCGTCGTACACCGGGTCCCGCCGGCGACCCTCTTTGTAGCGCCAATGGGCGGCCACGCCGAACTCGGCGACTTGATGCATCTCCTTGGTGCGGATCTGGATCTCGAGCGGCCGGCCCTCCAGTGCGACGACCGTCGTATGAAGCGACTGATAGCCGCTCTCTTTCGGGCTCGCGATGTAGTCGTCGAACTGCCCTGGCAGTGGGTGCCAGAGCGCATGGACTATGCCCAGGGCGTTGTAGCACTCGGGCAGGGTCTCGACGATGACGCGGATCGCGAGGAGGTCGTAGATCTGGCTGATGTCCGTGGCGCGGTCATGCATTTTGTTGTAAACGCTGTAGAGGTGCTTCGGCCGGCCGTACACCTCCGCCGTGATGCCATTCGCCTGAAGCTGCATACGCAGCTCCGCGAGTGCTTTGCGGATGTAGTGCTCGCGCTCGCCTCGCCGGTCCTGCACCGCGCGCGCGACCTGCTTGTACGCCTCGGGCTCCAGGTAGCGAAACGAGAGATCCTCGAGTTGCCACTTGATCTCCCAGATGCCAAGCCGGTTCGCCAGCGGCGCGTAGATCTCCATTGTCTCCTGCGCGATGCGGCGTTGCTTATCCGGCCGCAGCGGCTGCAACGTGCGCATGTTGTGGAGGCGGTCGGCCAGTTTGACGAGCACGACGCGCAGGTCCTCGGCCATGGCGAGGAACATCTTGCGCAGGTTTTCAGCCCACTCGGCCTCTTTTGAGTCGAGGCGCTGATCGCCGGGTACCCACTGGACACGGTCGAGCTTCGTAACGCCGTCGACGATGCGCGTGATCTCGGGCCCGAAGTCGCGCTCGATGTCGGCTAAGCTGAGGCTCGTGTCCTCGACCACATCGTGCAGGAGCGCCGCGGTGATCGAGGCGGTATCGAGATGGAGGTCGGCGAGGATGGAGGCGACGGCGATCGGGTGGGTAACGTAGGGGTCGCCAGTTGCCCGCCGCTGGTCGCCGTGGGCGCTGGAGGCAACTTCGTAGGCGCGTTGAACGGTGCCTACGTCGGTGGGCGGCAAATATCCCGCGACGTTTGCGAGGAGACGGTCAATGCCGTCGTCTACCGCGGTCTCCGCCATCGCTGCACCTTCTTTCGGCGATTATAGCATCGACCTTCGCGAGGACTATCCGGGCGGTATTCCCTAGGGGCAGGCGGCGGTGTCACAATACTACGTGTAGGAATGGTCGCCAATGTTGACCTCGCCCCCAAGCGACCCCACGAACGTACTCGGGCACCGGCCGATATACAGCGGGTGTGCATATCGGGCGAGGCGGAGCGTTTACTCCGATTGAGTAAGCGGGGCATTGTCGATGAGGCGCACGCCGCCGATGCGCGCGGCGATCAGCGCACGTGCGTCGCTGGCGACGATGTCGAGCGGCTCAAGCGTCGTCGGGTCCACGATCGCCGCATAGTCGAGGGTAAAGGCTGGTTCACCGGTTACCACGGACCGCATCGCCTCGACGAGCGCTGCACCTCGCCGCTCACCAGCCGCGAGGTGCTCCTGCGCCGCCCGCAACGCCCTGGAGAGGGCGACCGCCGTGCGCCGCTGCTCGGGATCGAGGTAGACGTTGCGGCTGCTGAGTGCCAGCCCATCCGCCTCGCGAACGATCGGGCAGCCAATGACGTCGACGTCCAGCAGCAGGTCCGCAGCCATCCGGCGTACGATCTGGAGCTGCTGGTAGTCCTTCTCCCCAAAATAGGTGCGCTGTGGCAGCACGATGCGGAAGAGCTTGGCGACGATGGTCGACACGCCCCGGAAATGGCCCGGGCGGCTCGCTCCCTCCCAGCGATCCTGGAGGCCGGGGACTTCGATAGTCGTACGGGCCTCGGCTGGGTACATCTCGTCCACGGGCGGTGCGAAAACAAGGTCTACGCCCTCGGCCTCGAGGAGCGTCAGGTCGCGGTCGAGGTCGCGCGGGTAGCGAGCGAAGTCTTCGTTCGGACCGAACTGC
>JAXDLH010000186.1:0-13530 GCA_034666705.1 Chloroflexota bacterium | reverse complement strand
TTCATAGCTATGGCGATAGAGGGGGCGCGCTCCGCGGAGCGCGCCCCCTCTATCGCCATAGCTATGAAAATCAGCCGAGCTGGGGAACTCCGGGCCCAGATGATCCGGGCGGCACCCCATCAGAACGCATCTGGAGCGGCGCCGGCGCGGGCAGGCCGCCGCGCGTCGGGATTGGGGCTGGCGACGGACGAGGCGCTGGCATAGCCTCTTCCGCGGCCTCGGTAACCCGCCGGCTGCGGCCTGCGAATGCCCGCGAGAACAGGCCCTGGAGGTCGTCGAACAATGTGTACATCGCGGGGATCACCAGGATAGCGAGCAGGGTTGAGGTGCAGATCGCTCCGATCACGACGATTGCCATGGGCGCGCGGGACTCGGCGCCGGCCTCGAGCTTGAGGGCCAGCGGGAACATGCCGGCGACCATCGTGGACGACGTCATGAGGATCGGTCGGAGTCGTGTTCTTGCCGCCTCCCGCAACGCGGATGTTCGTTCCATCCCCCGTTTACGCAGGGTGTTTGTGTAGTCCACGAGTAAAATGCCATTCTTGGCCACGAGGCCGAATGCCATGATCATGCCGATCAGCGAGAACATGTTGATCGTGTTCCCCGTAATGAGCAGGCCGGCGAATGAGCCGACCAGCCCGAGCGGCACGGCGAACATGAGCGCGAGCGGGTAGAACCATGACTCATACAGGGCGACAAGAAGCATGTATTCGAGAATCAGTGAGAGAACCAGCGCCTGACCGAGCGCCGCGAGGGCGTTGTTCAACTGATTCACGCTGCCGCCCATCTTGACGGTGTACCCGGCCGGCAGATTGACGGTAGCCACCGCGGTCTTGAGGTCGCGTGCGACGTCGCCGAGCGGGCGCCCGCTGATCGTGCCGTTCAGCGAAAGCGTGCGGTTACGGTTCGTATGCTCGATGCGCACGGGCCCCGTGCCCTGGATCAGCGTCGCGATCTGACCAAGCGTGACAACGGTGGCATTCGCTCCGCCTCCGCCACCGCCGGCGGCGACGGTGCCACCACCGACCGGGATGTTCTGCAAACGGGAGAAATCCACGCGATCTGCGTCGCTTGCGACGACCGTAATATCCTCCTGGACCTTGCCGGGCAGTTGCAGCGCGCTCACCAGGCGGCCGCCGATGGTGGTGCTGAGCGCGGTGGTGACCTGCTGCGCCGTAATGCCGAGCTGGGCCATGCGGACCGTATCAAGCTGGATATGCAGCTCAGGAGTACTCTGCAGGCTGTTGTTCTGCAGATCGACGAGTCCCGGCACCTCGGTGGCCGCCAACTGAACCTGCGCGACGACCTGATTCAACGTGTCGAGGTCCGGACCGCTGATGTCGACGGAGATGCCGCCGCCGCCGCCGCCGCCCGGCAGGGGCGAGCTTGCCGAGGCGCGGACGTTGGCGCCCGGAATCTGCCGGCCGATTGTGCGCGCCTGGTTCATCAGATCGAACACGGTTTTCGTGCGCTGGTCTTTAGGGATCACCTGCACCGCGATGCCGGAGGACGGGTTTCCTCCGCCGAAGCCGCCGCTGCCATTCGAGATCGAGGCGAAGATCCCCTGCACCTCTGGCATCTGCTGCAGCGCTGCCTCCATCTGTTTCGAAGCAGCATCGATCGTCGCCAGCGACGTGCCGGAGGGCGTGCTGATGTTTACGGAGAACTGATTGTCGTCCTCTTGCGGCGCATACTCCGTGCCGATGAGATTGAACTGCACGGCCGCGGCGATGCCGCCGATCGCGACTATGGCACCCAGCGCTACCAGCCAGCGGCCTCGGACGGCTACGGGCACGATGCCCGACGCGAGGTGGGCGAAGGCGTCGAATTTGTGGTCCCAGGCGCGCCCGAACCGTGTGAATGGTCCGCCGCCATGCTCCTCCTCGTGCTTGAGCCAGCGGGAGGCGAGCATCGGTGTGAGCGTGAACGAGATGAGCATCGAGAAGAGCGTCGCCGCGACGACCGTCAGGCCGTACTGCCGGAACAACTGCCCGACGAATCCAGACATGAAGGCGATCGGTGCGTAGACCACCACGTCAGCCATCGTGATTGCCAGCGCCGCAAGCCCGATCTCGCTGCGCCCATTGAGCGCGGCATCACGAGGGGACTCGCCCATCTGTAAATGCCGGTGAATATTCTCTAACACGACGATGGAGTCGTCCACGAGGATGCCGATGATGAGCGCGAGTGCCATCAAGGTCATCACGTTGAGCGAGAAACCCATGATGAACATGATGAGGAACGTGCTGATCATGCTGGTCGGCACGGCGAGAATGATGATCAGCGTGTGGCGCCATTCGTGCATGAAGATCAGCGTCACCAGGCCGACCATGAGCACGGCGAGAAGCAGGTCGTGCTGCACGGAGTCGAGCGACTTCTGGGTGAAGACGGAGCTGTCGTTGCGGACGGCGATCGAGGCGCCATCGGGCAGTGCGGTCTTGAGCTGATCGAGCGCCTTGCGGACGTCGCCCGCAACTTGCAGCTCGTTGGCATCCGAGTTCTTGACGATGGAGAGCCCCACCGCGGGCTGGCCGTTGAGCCGCTGGAGCGTCGACTGCTGCTTGTAGCCCTCGGTAATCGTGGCTACGTCGTGGAGCAGCACCGAGCCGCCGGTCGTCTGAGTGACGACCATGTTGCTCAAGTCATCGACAGAATTAAAAAGCCCGAGTGAGCGCAGCGAAAGCAGTTGTTGGCCTTGCTCGACGCTGCCCACACTGGTGGAGATATTGGCCGCGCTGATCGCATTCGCAACCTGGGTCACGTTGAGGTTGTAGGCGGCGAGCTTGCCGTAGTCGACGCGCACCTGGATTTCGCGCTGGAGACCGCCACTCACGTTCACGACCGCGACGCCAAGCACCGATTGAAGGGCTGGCACCATCGTGTTCGTGGCGACGTCGTAGAGTTGGTCGAGGGGTGCGCCAGTTAGCCCAATGTTCATGATTGGGAATGAGCTCGGGTCCGCCTTCGCTACGGATGGCTCGTTTACCGTCGCTGGCAGCCGACCGCGGATCGAGGCAACCCGCCGCTGCACGTCCAGCGCCGCCGCGTCCGCGTCTGCGCCTTCGACGAATTGAATGCGGACGCTCGACACGCCCTGGCTCGAGGTGGACGTGATCGTGTCGATGCCCGACACGCCGGCGACCGAGTTCTCGATTGGCTTGGTGACGAGCTGTTCGACATCCTGGGCCGACGCCTGGGGATACGCAACTCGCACGCTCACCTGAGGGAAGCTGAGCGGCGGGAAGCGGTCGATCTTGAGATACGAGTGCGCCACGGCGCCCATGAGCACAACGCCGAGGATGCCCATGAGGACGGTGAGCGGACGGAAGACGGCGAGCCTGGTTAGTCCCATGAGTGCAGCCCCTTCTAGGACGCGGGCGAGGCCGCCGGGGCCCCAGCCGGTGCGGGCGCCTGGCCCTGATCAGAGCTCGGAGCGGCGTTGCCGCCCTGGCCAGCGCCGCGCTGACCCCCTTGTGCCCCCTGGCCGGTGCCTCCCGGTCCACGGTTGCCCTGGCCCTGAGCGGCGTTGCCGCCCTGGCCGGCGCGTTGGCCACCTCCCTGGGTCTGATTGTTGGGCAGGCGGACGGCGGCGCCATCCTTCAGGCCGAATTGCCCCACCACGATGACCGGCGCGCCAGCGTCGAGGCCTGTGAGGATCTCGGCGTTCTTGTCGTCGGTCATTCCCACTTTCACGGGGTTGGCGACCGCTTTGCCATTCTCCGCGGTAAAGACGATCTGGTTGCCGTTGTCCTGCTGCACGACGGTCTCTTTCGGTACCAATACCGCGTCGGTCTTCTGCGCCGTGGTCACGACGACCTGGGCGAACATGCCCGGTTTTAGCCGCCCATTGTTACTGTCATGAATGACCTTTACGTCGAACGTATGGGCGCGCTGGTCGCCAACCTCCGAGACCGCGGCAATACGGCCGGAGAATGACTCATTCGGGTACGCAGGCACGGAAAGCTGGACTGCCTGTCCCACCTGGAACTGGGCGAGGCGGGCCTCCTCCACGGTAACGTGCGTCTCCACGTCATTGCTCGCCAGGCTGAAAATCGGCACGGTGGGCGAAGCGAGCGCGCCGACGGCGAGCAGTCGTTGGCCAACCACACCGTCATACGGCGCGAGTACGCTCATCTGATCGAGGTTTGCCTGGGCGAGCGCAACCTGCGCCTGCGCTTGCGCGACGCCCGATACGGCCGCCTGCAGATCCGAATTCGTGTATGGCTGTGACTTACTCTGCAGGTTCGCCTGTTGCTGGGTCACGAACTGCTGCGCCTTCTGGATATCGGTGTCCGAGCCGGGATGCTGTGCTTTGAACAGGGCTTGCTGCAGTTGGGTTACGACCTGTTGCTGCTGCTGAATGTCCGTGTCGGAGCCCGGACGCAGCGCCTTGACAAGCGCCTGCCGCGCCTGCTCGACCGCGGCCTGCTGCGCGGCGATGTCGCTATCTGTCCCGAACTGCCCTAGCTTTGCGAGTGCAGCCAGGTCCTGCTGCACGACCTGTTGCTGCTGGGTGATGTCGAAGTCAGAACCGCTCTGATTCAGCTTCGCCAGCGCCTGCTGATCCTGCTGCACGATCTGGAGGTCCTGCTGCACGATCTGCTGCTGCTGCGCGATGTCGAAGTCGGAACCTCCGCGCTGGAGCTTGGCGAGGTTCTGCTGCGCCTGCTGGACCGTGGCGCGGAGCGGCGCAAGATCGGTATCGCGCGGGTTTTGAAGCTGTTGGAGCTTTGCGAGAGACGTGTTCAGGGATGCCTGCGCCGAGGAGACGGCGTTCTGCGCGTTGGCGAGATCGGTGAGGGCAGGCGGCGCAGTCAGGGCGGTGAGTTTGGTCTGCGCCTGAGCGAGCACATCCTGTGCCTGACTCACTGTGAGGTTTGCACTATCGCAATCCGACGACGTGAGCCGCGTCGAACCGCTCGGGCCGGGGTTACCACCCACCTGCACGACGTTGGTACCGCTGACCCAATTGCCGATGTTCGCGCACTTGAACGTCGAGGTCAACTGGGCAGAGGCGACAATGTCCTTATTCTGTTGCACCACCGCCTGCTGAGCTGCCACGTCGGTCGCCTTGGCACCGTTTTGAAGCGTGGCAAGGGCATTCTGCGCAGCCCGCAGCGAGGTCTGGGACGCCGCGAGCGCCTGCTGGGCAGCAGCAATGTCTCCAGGGGAGGGATGGAGCACCGCGTCGAGCCTGGCCTGCGCCGAGTCCACTGCGGCCTGGGCCACGGCAATGTCCTCGGGCCGGCCCGGCGAATTCAAGCTATCGAGTTTCGCCTGGTCCGCGGCCATCTTCGCCTGGTCCGCGGCGACCTTTGCCTGCGCGACCTGCACATCCTCGGTCCTGCCTGGGGCCATCAAACTGTCGAGCTTCGCCTGATCGGCCGCAAGCTTGGCTTGCGCCGAGGTGACGTCCTCTGACCGACCGGGTTGCTGGAGCCCATTGAGCTTGGCGAGCGCAGAGTCGAGGGCAAACTGGGCGTTCTGGACGTCCTCGGGCCGGGGGGTCGTCAAGCCGTCGAGCTTCGCCTGGGCGGCGTCGAGGTTCGCCTGCGCTGATTGCACATCCTCTGGCCTGGGCTGGAACAACGCCTGCAGCGTGGTCTGCGCCTGGTCGAGTTGGGCCCGCGCTGCGGCTACGTCCGATGGGAGCGCGCCCGACTCGACCTGGGCGAGCTTGGCCTGTGCGGCTTGCAATGCAGCCTGCTGTTGGAGAAGCTGCTGGGGGAGGCTGCCTGGGTCGAGTTGGGCGAGGAGATCGCCAGTGCGAACGGGCTGCCCCGCATCGACATAGATCTGGCTTACGATGCCAGACGTCTTTGGTACGACGCTCACTTGCTGGCTGGCCTGCACGGCGCCCGGGTAGCTGAGCTGCGAACTGATCGCGCCTCGTGAAGCAGGCGCGGTTTGCACCAGCGAGCCACCGCCCCCAGCCGCGCCGCCGGTCGCCGCCCCTGCCGCGGGACGCGCTGTGGCCGTGGCATCGGCGGTCACATTGATATAGACGAGACGTCCGACGAAGACGGCAAGAATGACAAGTAGCGCGGCGACCGGAACGAGCAGTCCGGGCGTCTTCCATCCAGCGGGAAAGGGTGCGAGCACGAAGCAACACCTCGTTATATTGTCTGCGTTGTTGCCCTAGGATAATCCATGCATGGCCAGCACCCGTGGCAAAAGCGCCTTGAGTTTGTTAAGGGTTTGTAAACCTTCTGTGGAGTGCCTCCTACTGGAGCACGTCTGAGTGCGGATACGCGGCTCCTCGTAGCATGGATGCACCGTCATAGGCCATACGCAGAGGGGCGGCGCACCTGCGCCGCCCCTTCGTGTCTCTCGTGCCGGGTTGTTACCTGATGGTCTTGCGTTTGTTCTCAACGTAGTCGACGAGGATGTACTCCCCGAGCCGGTCAGGCGTCGCATAGAAGGCGCGTCCGCGGTTGATCTTCGTCATTTGATCGACGAAATCGGTGAGATATCGACCGCGCTCCATCATGAACGTATTAATCGTAATGTTCTCACGCGTGCAGCGGCCCACTTCGCGCAGCGTCTCTTGAAAACAGCGGTAGGTCGGTGGGTAGGAGAACTCGATCTGGCCGCCCTCGAAGTAGGCGGTTGGCTCCCCATCGGTCACCAGCAGGATTTGCTTGGTCCCACTCTTGTGGCGGGCCAGCAACTGCCGCGAGACCATGAACGCGTGCTCCATGTTGGTGCCGTAGCCCCATTCGCTCCACGTCAGATGTGGCAGGTCTTCCGTATTGATCTCTCGTGCGTAGTAGGAGAACGCGATGATGTACAGATTGTCACGAGGATAGAGTCCTTTGATCAGCGAATTCAGCGCGATGGCGACTTTTTTCGCCGAGAGGATGCATCCGCGCAAGAACATGGAGCGGCTCATATCGAGCACGATGACCGTCGAGCTCTGGGTAACGAGCTCATGGCGATGGACCTCGAAGTCGTCGGGCACGAGGTGCACGGGCGTGCCAGGGCCCACCCGAATCACCGAGTTCATGAGAGTCTTCTGGAGGTCCATGCTGAAGGGGTCGCCGAACTCATACTCTTTGGTCTCATCGGTGCGCTCGCCGCCGGCGCCCCGGTAGCTCATTGGGTGCTTGCCGAAACTGTCGCGCTTGAGATGCTGGAAGATGTCGTGCAGCGCTTTCTCGCCGATCTTCCGCATGCCGCGCGCGGTGAGCTCTAGTTCGTTGCCACGACGGGTGATATAGCCGGCCTCTTCGAGGATTTTTTGCAGCTGCTGAAGCTGCTCGAGCGATTGGGCCGCCTCTTCGCCGAGGAGCTCGCGGAGCTTATCGGCATCGACCTGGTCGATGTTGCTGAGATCCCGCGCTTGCTGCAGTTGACGCTCGAGCGAGTCCATCTCCTGTAGCTGCGCCATGAGGTCCATTGCCGCGGGAAGTGAAACTGACTCATCGCCGCGAAACGGATACTGGCGGGGCTGGCCGCCGGGCATTGGCATAAGCTGGTCGAGCATGGCGCTCAGCTCGGCGAGCTCCTCGCCCATCCCTGCCTGGTCCATGAGCTGTTCCGCCATCTCCTGGAGCTGCCGACGCTGGTCTGGCGTCATGCTCTGCATCAGCGATTGCATCTGGGAGATCCGCTGTTGCAGATGCGCCATAAGGTCATCGAGGCTCTCGATGCCCTCGGGGAAATTCTGCCGCCACTTGTCCATGAAGGATTCGAAGTCTGGCTCCCGCCCCTCGGCACGATCGCGCAGCATCTGGTTCAGATCCCGCAGCATCTCGCCGAGTCCAGCCATGTCCTGGGGGGTCATGGCTTGCATGCTCTGCTGGAGGCCCTGGAAGTATGACTGCATGATCTGCTGCTGCAGCAGTTTCATCAATTCGTCGAACTTCTCCCGAGCCTCGGCGTCCATGAAGTCGTACTCATTCAACTCCTTGATCGCCCCGCCAAGATCCTGCGGCAGGTTGTCGAGCTGATTGAGCTTGCGGTTCGCGATGTTCTCGAGCATGTCCAGCGGCGAAGGCGACTGCGCGCCACCCTGCTGGCCTTCAGGACTCTGCTGCCCCGGCTGCCTCTCGCCCGGCTGCGACTCCCCAGGCTGACGCCCCGCCGCGCTCTGGCTGCCCACCTGCGGCATCCCTGCCGCGGGCGGGCGCGTGCCCGTTTGAGCCTGCTGACCTTGAGGTTGCTCGCCGCGCGTGCCCTGCTGCGGGTCGGCATCAGCGTCCCCGTTCTGGGTAGGGTCCTGTTGAGTTGCAGGACCCGATTCGGGCTGCATGCGCGCGTGGGCGTCGTCAAGCCGGCGTTGGATACCGGTGCGCTCGAGGTTCAGGACCTCGTCCAGCTTTTCCTTGATCTGGTCCACCATCCCGCCGAGGTCGTAGCGGTCAAGCTGCTGCTGCCGCTGCTGGCGGAGACGTTCCATGATCTGTTGGAGGCCCATGGTGCGATTGCCGGTCTGATTCTGAAAACCGCGCTGGAGGATTCGCTGCAGCGCCTGGCGCACGTCCCCGTCGGCCAGGAGGTCGTCGGCGAGGCTGTCGAGCACCTCGTCCGGATTGAAGGGCGAGACCTCCTGGGTCCCGTCCCAGCGGGAGTACCTGAACAAGTTGAGCATTCGGGGAACCTACCTTCGGTACCGGGCGCGGTGCTCCATTCGGTCTTTGTTGAGCTTGCGATTGAGGTGGAGACCCTCGAGCACGAACTCCACGGCCGAGGCGATGCTCGCCGGATTGTTCTGCGCGCCAAGCTTGGCCACGGCTCCCTTCAAGCCTACGGCGGACGAGGCCTGGAGCATGTAGTCCATCGAGGCCATCGTATCGCCGACCTCGACGTTCATGCCGCCCTCGAATGCTTTGACCAGATCGTCGAACTCAGAGGTGGTGAAGTTGCGGTTGAACACGTTGAGCACGGCGCCCTGGACCAGCTTCTCGACGATGCGATCCTCGCGAGAGTCGCCAACCGTCTCGAGCTCGATCTTGCCGCTGGTCGATGCCAGCAGCGCAGGCAGATCGCTCACGCGCGGTGAAACGTCGGTCTCGTTGAGCCGCAGGGCGCGGCGCATGGCGTTGGCGACGAGATTCTCATAGTTGCAGATGGAGACGCGGACGGAGACTCCGGAGCGCTGGGAGATGTCCGGGCTCTTGCGGGCCAGGTGCGTGAGCTCAGCGATGATCTCCTTCATGTACGCGGGCGTGTCGACCTGCATGCCAGGCAGTTTCGGCTGCTCGGACTCCTGATTGATGATGTCGATCTCGTGGTCAATCGTCTTTGGGTAGTGCGTGCGGATCTCGGAGCCGAAGCGGTCCTTGATCGGCGTGATGATGCGTCCACGATTCGTGTAGTCCTCAGGGTTCGCGCTGGCGACCATGAAGACGTCGAGCGGCAGCCGCAGCTTGTAACCGCGGATCTGCACGTCGCGCTCCTCCATGATGTTCAGGAGGCCGACCTGGATGCGCTCGGCGAGGTCGGGCAGCTCGTTGATGCAGAAGACGCCTCGATTGGTGCGCGGCAGCATGCCGTAGTGGATCGTCAGCTCATCGGAGAGGTAGCGCCCCTCGGCCACCTTGATTGGATCGACTTCGCCGATCAGATCGGCGATCGTGGTGTCCGGGGTGGCGAGCTTTTCGCCATAGCGCCGCTCGCGCGGCACCCAGGCGATCTCGGTATCGTCACCCTCGGCCTCGATACGCTCAATGGCATAGCGGCTGATAGGCTTGAAGGGGTCGTCGTTGATCTCCGACCCGGCGACGATCGGCACCTCCTCGTCAAGGAGGTTGATGAGACTGCGCGCAATTCTGGTCTTGGCCTGACCGCGCTCGCCGAGGAAGATGATGTCCTGACCGGAGACGATGGCATTCTCGATTTGCGGGATCACGGTCTCGTCGTATCCGACGATCCCGGGGAATAGCTCCTCGCCTTTGCGGATTCGGTCCGCGAGGTTCTTGCGCATCTCGTCCTTGACGGACATCGTCTGATAGCCGCTGCGCTGCAGCTCACCCAGCGTGCGAGGCCTGTTCATCACCACTCCTTCGTCCGCGGACCGTATCGCGTACCACTACCTGGCGTTCGGACCGGTAGGGCACGAACGCGTCGACCACGGGAGGAGGGCAGAAAGCTCGCCGCGGCTACGCCTGGAAAAGAACGCCACCCTTCCGGATTCGGCGACTTCCAGGCATTATACACACGCCTCCGGCCAGCTCCGATCACGGGTTAACCACCCGGCGGAGGGACCGGAGTTGCGAATCAGGACTGGGGCCGATCAGGCGACAGGGGTGCTCGACACGCTGCTCGCCTCGGCTGCAACGCTCGAGTCGGCGGTTGAGACCGTCGGTTCGGATGCAGCGGGCGCTGCCGTCGTCTCGACCGCGGGCTCTGCAGGTTGCGGGGCCGCGCTGGTTTCAACGGGCGACGTCGTTACCGGTGATACAGGGGCGGGTGTGGTCGCTGCCTGAGGCGCAGCTCCCGCCATTGGTGCAGGGGCGGGGGCGTGCGCATACGCCGGCGCATGCATGGGAGCGCCTGGCATGCCGGCTGGCACATACTCCGGACCATCCATGCGCCGGGGCGGCCGCTCGTCGCGCCGGTGGGCGCGCTGGTCGGGACGGGGGTTGTGGGTCGAACATACGATGCGTCCATTGATAATGGACCGCGAGGGCTGCTTCACGATGCGGCCGCAGACTTCACAGCGAGCGATGGGTCAACCTCCATAGGATGAAGTGGGCCGAAGCGCGCCCACGAAGATCGCGACGCTGCCCGGCCGGGTCAGAAAGTCTACCATGCCACCCCTCAGGCGCACAGCGCACCACCGGTGACCAGAGTGACGAGGAACTCTGATTGCTAAATGTGCAGGCGTTCGTCGAGGATGCGCGCCCGCAGCGAGTCCGGGGCCATCTCGCTGCACGCCAGCCGCACCACGCGGCGCAGATGGGACTCGAAGCGATACCTCCGCAGGCATGGCGGACACGAGTCGAGGTGGTGCTGAACCTCAATAACCTCGGCTTCACTCAGCTCACGATCGACGAACTCGTTCAGGCGAGCCTCGGCTTCACTACAGTTCATTGGTTTGATCCCTCCCCTCGACGCGCCGCCGGCCGAGCGTATTCCTCCAGCTTCGCCCGCAGCATGCGGCGACCGCGGAACAGACGTGACATCACCGTGCCCAGCGGCACGTCGAGCACGTCGGCAATCTCCTTGTACGAGAACCCCTCGACGTCCGAGAGGAGCAGTGCCAGCCGGAACTGCTCAGGCAGTTCCTCCAGCGCACGCCGCACGTCGACGTCGAGGATCTGACTCAGCGCCTCTTCCTCGGCGCTTTCGCGCAGCGCGCCGCCCCCATCGACCGAATGGGCATGCAGGTCGAATTCGCCCATCTCGTCAAGGGAGCGGTCTCCCGTCTCGTGGCTGAGGTGCCGGAAGCGGCTGATCGCCGCGTTGCTCAGAATCTTGAAGAGCCAAGCTCGGAGGTTCGAGCCGGCCAGGAACCGATCGCGGAAGCGGAACGCCCGGAGATACGTCTCCTGAACGAGATCTTCTGCGTCCGCTGGGTTCCGAGTTAGCCGAAGGGCCGTACGATAGAGAGCGTCGATATGCTCGAGCGCCTCTTCATCGGTAAATCCAGTCTCTGCCCCCGCGGGAGGTCCCGTCTCGGGCACACGGTCCTCTATCGGTTGTTCCACCAAGAGTGCATCCACGCTAACTACCATTCTTCTCGGGGCCGCCATTCCCCTACCGAACCCCGAGACCTCGTTCCGGCTCGCGATCCGATTCATGCTGCGGCCCGTGGCGATATGGTGCACCCACATGATACCGCGCAGTTGGCGACGCCGTGCCTGTGCACCATTGCTTGTAACGTACCCGCCCCATGCTTCATTCCGCCGTGTGAAAACCGCAACTCGAGCTCGGATCAGGAAGCTTCTCGACCTGAGCCGCCTATGAGTAGAATCATCGAAACGCGCGGAGATATGTGGGTGGCTGAAGAGATCCCCCTGTTCCCCTTGAACACCGTGCTCTTCCCTGGCATGCCGCTGCCCCTGCACATCTTCGAACCGCGCTATCGCGAGATGATCGGGGCGTGTGTCCGCGAGGAGCGGCCATTCGGCGTGGTGCTCATCAAAGAGGGTCGTGAGGTCGGCGCGCCGGCCACGCCATTCGATGTGGGGACGATGGCCCGCATCGTCGGCGTCGAGCGGCTCGACGATGGTCGCATGAACGTCGTGACGGTCGGGACCGACCGGTTCCGGCTTCTCCACTACTCGAGCGAGAAGCAGTCATACATTGTGGCAGACGTCGAGCCGCTCACGGACGATGCCGACGTTACGGCTGCAACCTCCGCCGAGCAACTCGCCAAAGAGGTCACCCCGCTGATTCAGCGCTATGTGGCGATGGTACAGGTGGCGTCGGAGCAGGATTTGAGTCCGCTCGAGCTTCCCAACGAGCCGGAAGGGGTTTCCTTCGTGGTCGGATCGGCGCTGCGCATCCGCAATTCGGAACGGCAGCGGTTGCTGGAGCTTACCTCGACGGTTACGCGTCTATCCGAAGAGAAGAAGATCCTCGAGCGCGAATGCCAGACCGTCGAGCAGATCCTCAAGGCACGGCACGCGGGCAATCTCGGTCCCTTCTCGCGCAATTGAGAAATTGCGGAACGTTCCCTTCCTTTGGCAATCAGCTTCGCAACTAGCTGAAGATGCGCCGCAGCGCCGCCGGGAGCTCGGCGAGCGACGTGATGCGCGCCTCAGGATGGTACGCCGCCGGGTCGATGTGCTCGTAGTCGGTGGTGCCTTCGATATATACCGGGTGCAGGCCCGCCGCTTGCGCACCGCCGATATCCTCGGCGAAACGATCGCCGACGAATGCCGCGTGCATCGGGTCGACGCCCAGTCGCTCGAGCACGTGCCAGAAAATGGCCGGGTTGGGTTTCCATAAGCCACACTCGGACGAGAACACCGTGAAGTCCAGGAACTGCGCCAGACCGTGGCGCTCCAGGTCCAGGCGGTGCGCGTCGCCTGGCCAGACGCTGTTCGAGATGAGCCCGAGGCGCACGCCATGCGCTTGCAGCCAGCCCAACACGTCAGTGGCTCCGTGACGGGTTACCGCCTGAGCGGCGATCGGCTGGTGGTAGGCGGCGACCGCGGCCTGATGCACGTCGTCTGCGAGATTGTGCCCCGCGGCGCTGCACACCTCGAGGATCAGACTGTGCAGCGTCGGCGGGTCGCCCATTCCCGCCGTAGCTGCCTGCCACCGTGCGTCCATCGCCCGGACAAACGCGTCGTGGAACAGGTCGGCATCCAATAGATAGCCCGCCGCGGTGAGACAGGTGTGCAGCGACTCGATACCCGGTCGCTCCATCGCAGGCCAGCGATCGGAACCGCCGCGGTAGTCGATCAGCGTGCCGCCGAGATCGAAGACCACAGCGCGCAGGCCGCGCGGGGGTGGCGAGGCGAATGGGTGCGCCCAGGGCGAGTGCTGGCCCGTCATGCGTGGTCCTGAAGGCCGCGGGCCGAGATCCAGGCGGCCGTGCGGCCCGTCACCACCCGTGGCCGCGTCTGCAGATCG
>JAXDLH010000185.1:0-4150 GCA_034666705.1 Chloroflexota bacterium | reverse complement strand
CTCCCATCATTCGTCCGCAGGCCTCTCAACGATGAGACCCAGATAACCCTTCGGTCACTGCGTGTGCACCGGGCGGGTGGACGAGCCGGACGTCGGCATCTCTCCGAACCATCCATATCGAGCCACCGCTTACTCATGCAGCCGCGTCGTCCCATGGGACCGCGTCGCCCCATGAGGCCAGCTCCTGCTGTGCGCAAAGCGGGTCGAGCAGCTCAGGTTCAAACCAGAGGAGATGTGCGTTCCATGGCAACCACACACAGGAACGACGGAGAGGTCGTGAAGCGCATTCTCGAGCTGAGAGAAGCGCCAGCGACGCATGCCGTCATCGACCGTCGCCAGTTCCTTTCGACCGTCGTCGGGGTCGCCGCGACGCTCGGGCTCGCCGCGTGCGCCCGCCCGGTCCAGTTGGCCGGCTTGGCCCTGGCGAAGGAGGCGCCGCTGCCCGGTGCCGTGCCGGGCGGTACCGAGCTCACCATTGCGGGGCCGGATCGGCAGCTTCAACTTCAGCTTGCCGGGCTGGCGGACACCTTGCCGTTCAAAGTCTCACAGTGGCCGAACGTCACCACCGGGCCGGACGTCATCAACGCCTTCCGTGCCAGGTCCCTCGACGTCGCCAGCAATGCCGGGATTCCGCCGATCCAGGCGTATTCCCAGGGCGATCTCGACGCCCGGATCGTCGCGGTCCGCCTGACCCGCAAACCGGCCTACGTCTTCGTCACCAAGCCGCGGAGCGATGTCCAGACCGTCGCCGACTTTCGCGGCAAGCAGGTCGCCTTCTCGCAAGGCCAAGCGCAGGGCGTGGTGCTGCTGCGCGCCCTGAAGCTGGCGGGGCTCCAGCGAACCGAAGTGACGCTGGTGGAGCTCAACAGTGCCCAGTTTCTCACCGCACTGCAGGCAGGGCAGGTCGACGTCGCGCCGTTGAGCATTACGGTCGCGACCCAGTACTTAGGTCAATACGCCCGGGACGGCGCCCGCCAGATCACGACCAACGTGGTCGATCTGCTGAACATCCTGTGGTCGCCGGACGCAGTCCTCGCGGATCCCACCAAGGCCGCGGCCATCGCCGCCTACGTCCCCATCTGGGCCCAAGGGCTGGTTTGGGCCCACGAACACCCGGATGCGTGGATCAGGGAATGGTACGTGAGCAACCAGGGCGTGTCCGAGGCTCAGGCCAAGGAGATTATCGCGGCCACCAGCCCGCCGCTCTTCCCGCCCAACTGGGACGAAGCCATTGCGTGGGAGCAGGAGACCGTCGACCTGCTCGCCGAGGAGGGCTTCGTCGCGTCCTTCGATGCCGAGGCGTTGTTCGACCGACGCTTCGAATCTCTCGCCGCGAACGCGGTCGCCGCACGCTACAGGAGTTGAGCCATGGCGAACACGATCGAAACCCTTTCCCGTCACTTGGCGCTGCCGCCCACGGCAGCAGCCCGGTCGCCGACCGAACCAGCCTCCCGGAGCGCGAGCGGGATCGCCGCGCGTCGCAGCCGCCGCAGACTCGGCCCCGGCCGGCCGGTCCCATATGGCCGGCTGCTGGGACCGGCAGTAGTACTGCTGCTCTGGGCGTTGACCTCGGCGGTCGGCCTGCTCGATCCGCGCGTCATCCCGGCGCCCTGGACCGTGCTCCACACCGGTCTGCGCCTCTGGCGCACCGGCAGTTTGCCGACCGACGTGCTGACGTCCGCGAGCCGAGCCGCGGCGGGCTTCGGCATCGGGCTGAGCGCGGGCCTGGCGCTGGCCCTGGTGGCCGGCTTGAGCCGGGCCGGCGAAGCGCTGATCGACGGCACGGTCCAGGTCAAGCGGGCGATCCCGAACCTGGGCCTGATCCCGCTGTTCATCCTCTGGCTCGGCATCGGCGAGCCGTTCAAGATCGCGATCATCGCGCTCGGCGTGTTCATTCCGATCTACCTCAATACCCACGCAGCCCTGTCCGGCATCGACACCCGGTACGTCGAACTGGCGGAGGTCGTCCGGCTGAGCCGCTGGCAATTCATTCGGCAGATCGTGATTCCCGGGGCGCTGCCCGGCGTCTTCGTCGGCCTGCGGCTGGCGGTGGTCGGATCCTGGCTGTCGCTGGTCGTCCTCGAGCAGATCAACGCCACCAGCGGGCTCGGCTACCTGATGTCCAAGGCGCAGAACTACGGCCAAACCGACGTCATCGTCGTCGGGCTGCTGATCTACGGCGGCTTCGGGTTCGTCTCTGACGCGCTCGTCCGCCTCACCCAACGGAGAATGCTGGCATGGCAGCGTACCCTCACCAGCTAACCCGGCCGGCCGTACGGGTCACCGAGCTGACACGCCGCTTCGGCGAGCGGACCGTGCTGGACCGGGTCAGCCTGGATATCGCGCCCGGCCAGTTCGTCGCCCTGCTCGGGCACAGCGGCTCGGGCAAGACCACCCTTCTGCGCGCCATCGCCGATCTCGATCATGACGTCGTCGGCTCCGGCCAGGTGGAAACCCCGCACAACGTGTCGGTCGTCTTCCAGGATGCCCGGCTGCTGCCCTGGCGGGGGATCCTGGACAACGTCATCCTCGGGGTCCGGGGCGCCGATGCGGCCGACCGGGGCCGCGCTGCGCTCGCCGAGGTCGGCCTGGCCGGTCGAGAACGCGCCTGGCCCAACCAACTATCCGGGGGCGAGGCCCAGCGGGCGGCGCTCGCGCGATCCCTGGTCTGGGAGCCGGAGCTGCTGCTCGCCGACGAGCCGTTCGGCGCGCTCGACGCCCTCACCCGCATGAAGATGCACGGCCTCCTGCGCGAGCTGTGCGTACGGCACCGGCCAGCCGTCCTCCTGGTCACCCACGACGTCGACGAGGCGATCGTGCTGGCCGACCGGGCGCTCGTGCTGCAGCGGGGTCGGATCGGGCTGGATCTATCGATCGATCTTCCCTACCCACGGTTCTACCGCGACCACCATCTGGCCGAGCACCGGGAGCAGTTGCTCGCCGCCCTCGGCGTCCTCGAGCACCCAGGGCGAGTCGCGCCGTGAGCACCAACCCACGGCCCATTCGATCTCACCGGAGAGGGGGTGATCACCGCGCCTGATCCGGACCCGTCGACGATCGTCACGCCGGACCACCGGTGACCCGCAAGGCGCCGTTGCTCCAGGCACCCCACCGCCAACTCACCTGAAATTCAAACGAATGAGAAGAGAGGAACCAAAGCCATGACCGCAATCGCTTCCTTTGATACGGGCCATACCAGCGCAGCCACTGCGTTCGACGTCCGCCCCCTGACCGCGTTGATCGGGGCGGAGATTCACGGCGTGGACCTGACGCGTCCCCTCGACGCCCGCACGGTACAGCAGATCTACGAGACCCTGCTCCGCTGGAAAGTGGTCTTCTTCCGCGACCAGGACATCACGCCGGAGCAGCAGATCATCTTCGGCCGCTACTTTGGGGAGATCACGCCGGCCCACCCGGTGAACGGCCCCATCGACGAGGCGCATCCACAGATCATGGGGGTCGACGCCGAGCGCCAGCGGAAATATCAGCAGGAGGCGCGGGAAGCCGGCGCGCGGCGGGATGATGGACGGCGAGGCACGCGGCACCGCGGCTGGCACACCGACATCACCTTCGTGCAGAACCCGGCGCTCGCCTCCATCCTCAAGGCCGTGAATGTGCCCGCTTACGCCGGCGATACGATCTGGACGAACCTCGTGGCGGCGTATCAAGCCCTATCACCCGCAGTGCGCGACTTCGTCGACAACCTCAGGGCGGTGCATCAGTGGCCGGACGACTCCAAGGGGCCAGCACCCTCCGCCATTCATCCGGTGGTACGGGTGCATCCGCAGACCGGCGAGCGTGCGTTGTTCGTCAACCCCAACTTCACGCGCTACATCCTCGACCTCTCTCCGCTGGAGAGCGAGACCATCCTCGGGCTGCTGTACGACGTGCTGACCCGGCCCGACCTCACGGTCCGGTTCCACTGGGAGCCCAACAGCATCGCGTTCTGGGACAACCGTGCGACGGCGCACCTGGCCGCGGTGGACATCGCCCACGTGGAGTTCGAGCGCCGGCTCCATCGCATCACGATCACGGGCGACGTGCCCATCGGTCCCAATGGGTTCCGCTCGGAAGCGCTGGTGGGAGACCTCTTCGGGGTCGCGGCCAGCGCCTGAGGTCAACAGAATAGATCGCATCTCACCAGAGAGGG
>JAXDLH010000184.1:0-34582 GCA_034666705.1 Chloroflexota bacterium | reverse complement strand
CGGCGAGCGCCCGGTCGGCAGCCGTCTCCGGGGGGCGAATGGTCGGCCGGCACGAGTCGGCGTTGGCCGCGAATTGCGCGCTCGCGGATGGCAGGTCCATGCCGGGGCTGTTCCACTGGACGAGCGGGCCGTCGAGCCAGGCACCGGGGCTCGACTGCTGCGCGACGACAGGACCGCTGCTGGTAACGAAGAGGCAGGCGGTTAGCGCGAGAAGCTGAATGGCTCGCATGCGATCTCCCAGGAACGGTATCTTCCACACAGGCGCTGGGTATACAGGTATGGCCGGGCGTTCGGGCCTATCGCGTTGGAGGTTTGTGACGTGGACGTGATCGACTACCGCGAGCGTGCCGGCTCGAACCCGGACAAGATGTTCAAGGCGACGTTCTTCGAAAGCCGCAACTTGCTCCTGGGCCTCAACTGCCTCGAGCCGGGTCAGTCCGATCGCGTGCACGTTCACCAGGACCAGGATAAGTTTTACTACGTGGTCGAGGGCGAAGCCGAATTCACGGTCGGCGGTGACACGCAACTGGTTGGTGCCGGCTCGACGGTGCTCGCGCCCGCGGGCGTGGAGCACGGCGTCCGCAACGCCGGCACCCAGCGCGCCGTCATCCTCATGGGCCTCTCACCCTGGAACCAGTAGCCTGACGTGCCACTGCGAGAATCGACCGGTGTGACGTACGCGCGGACGGAGCGGAATCTCGACGGCGGTGACATGCTCCCCGGCTTTACGTGCCGAGTCGTCGACCGCTTCGCATCGCGTCACGCATCGGCAGCGACGCGGAAGCCATAGTCGTTGTATTGAAACGCCGGGTCCAGTGAGCTGCGGGACGCGATGCGGCTGAACTTGTACTGGTGCCGCCAGGCGCCGCCGCGTGACGACCGCCGCGATCCTAGGGCCGGCCCCCGCGGGTTCTTGTCGGGTGACACTCCGTAGTAGCCGGCGTCGTACCAATCGCTGCACCACTCGTGGACGTTGTCCTGCATGTGGCACAGCCCGTAGCCGTTGGGCTGGGCGCTGCTGACCGGCACGGGCCGATCCTGGCCGCCATCGCCGAGCGCCCACGGCCCGATCAGCGGGGGGACCTCGTCGCCCCACGGGTACACGGCCCGTTCCCGCCCGCCGAGCGCGGCCCACTCGTGCTCGGCCTCAGTCGGCAGGCGGCAGCGGCTGCCCAGGGCGCGGGACAGCCAGTCGCAATAGGCGATTGCCTCAAACCAGCTCACGCCGACGACCGGCTGCAGCGCAGCGTTGAATCGCGGGTCCTCCCAGAAGCGCGGCGGAGTCGCCTCGGCGGCCGCAAGATAGCACGCGTACTCCCGATTCGTGACCGGGCAGCGCGCGAGGCGGAATGGCGCCAACCGCACCTGGTGCGCCGGGCGCTCGTCAACCCGGCCGGTGTCGTCACCCATCACGAAACTGCCGCCAGGAATCCGCAGCAGTTCCGGGGTCACCAGTTCGCCAGAGAGTGCGGTCGCCGGCTCAGTCATCCACGCTCGCCCGGATGGGCTCGACGAGCGGCGACCGGTCGCCATCCCGTCCCACGTCGCTCGTGGGCCGATCCAGCGAATCGTCGACCGCAGGGCTTACGCGGGGCTCATCGCGGCCATCGGTCTGCTCCAGCAGCTTGGCGACGAGCGCCGTCCAGCCCGTCTGGTGGCTCGCCCCCACGCCGGCGCCCGTATCGCCGTGGAAGTACTCGTAGAACGGCACGTAGTCGCGCCAGTGCGGGTCGGTCTGGAACACTTCATTGGCGCCGAGCACCGGGCGGAGGCCGTCCGGGCCGCGCATGAAGAGATGGGTCAGACGGCAGGAGAGCGCGGCGGCGATCTGCGCGAGCGTGAGCTGTTGCCCCGAGCCGGTGGGATACTCCACCAGGAAATCATCGCTGTAGTAATGGTGGAACTTCTGCAGCGCCTCGATCAGCAGAAAATTGATGGGGAGCCAGACGGGGCCACGCCAGTTCGAGTTGCCGCCAAAGAGTCCGGTGCTGGACTCGGCGGGCTCATACCGCACCATGTGCGGCTCGCCATTGACGTCGAGCTCGTAGGGGTGGTCCAGATGGTAGCGGCTCAAGGCGCGGATGCCATAATCGCTAAGGAACTCCGCCGGGTCGAGCATCCGCTTCAGGAGCTGCTTCATGCGGTGGCCCCGCACGAGCGCGAGGAGGCGGCGCTCGCCGGCGCCGGGCTCATACCAGCGGGAGACCAGGCTCGCGAGCTCCGGCCGGTGCGCCAGAAACCACTCGAGCCGCTGGCGGAACATGGGCAGCTTGTCGAGCAGTTGCGGCTCGATCGTCTCGACCGCCAGCAACGGCATGAGGCCGACGAGCGAGCGCACCTTGAGGGGCTGATGCCGGCCGTCCGGGAGGTGCAGCTCGTCGTAGAAGAACTGGTCCTCGTCGTCCCACAGCTCGACCCCTTCGCCGGCGATGTTGTTCATCGCCTGCGCGATGTAGAGGAAGTGCTCGAAGAACTTAGTGGCGATGTCCTCGTAGGTGGGGAACTCGCGCGCCAGCTCGAGGGCGATCGTCATCATGTTCAGGCAATACGCCCCCATCCACGCCGTGCCGTCGGCCTGGTCGATGTGGCCGCCCGTCGGTAGCGCGGCGCTGCGGTCGAACACCCCGATGTTGTCGAGGCCCAGGAATCCGCCCTGGAAGACGTTGCGGCCCTCGAGGTCTTTGCGGTTCACCCACCAGGTGAAGTTGAGCAGCAGCTTGTGGAAGATCCGCTCGAGGAAGGCGCGGTCGGCATGGCCCGTTACCCGCTCGTCGATCTTGTAGACCCGCCACGCTGCCCAGGCCTGGACCGGAGGGTTGACGTCGCCGAATGCCCATTCGTAGGCGGGCATCTGGCCGTTCGGGTGCATGTACCACTCGCGACAGAGGGTCAGAAGCTGGCTCTTGGCGAAGCCGGGGTCGATGATCGCGAACGGGATACAGTGAAAGGCGAGGTCCCACGCCGCGAACCACGGATACTCCCACGTGTCCGGCATGGACAGGACGTCGTGGGCATGGAGGTGCAGCCAATCGGCATTGCGGCCGTCCCGACGCTCGGCTGGCGGCGTCGTCCCGGCCGGATCGCCGTTCAGCCACTGGCTCACGTCGTAGTTGTAGAACTGCTTGCTCCACAGCAGCCCGGCGAATGCTTGCCGCTGCACGAGCCGCGCATCGTCCGGCATCCCCGCCGAGCCGAACGAGGTGTAGAAGGCATCGGCTTCTGCCTGGCGCTGCTCGAATACGGTCGCAGCGTCGGCGAACGGCTCGACGTGCGCCCTCGCGGAGAGGCGCAGCAGCACGGTCTCCGTCGCACCCGGCTCCACATGGAGCTCGTAGTGCGCGGCGACCTTGGTGCCCTTGCGCTCCGGATTCACCCGGTCATGCATTCCATGCACGATCGTTTCGTCGATGCCGTCTTTCACGTACGGGGTGCGGCTTGGTTGACCCCACAGCCGCCCGGCATTGGTCTCGTTCTCGGTGAACAGCAGCTCGGGGCCGCCCTGGCACGCGAGCCAGTACGTGCCGAGCAGCGGGTGCTCGGCCTCCACCGCCACGCCCTTCCAGGCGCCCGCCGCCGCCGCGCGCAGTTGCGGGTGCAGGTCGCTGCGACCCCAGGACCAGGTATTGCGGTACCAGAGGGTCGGGAGCAGACGCAGCGGGGCCGGGTCCGGACCACGGTTCGTGACCGAGATGCGGATGAGAATGTCGTCCGGCGCTGCCTTGGCGTACTCCACGAACACGTCGAAGTAGCGGTTCTCGGCGAAGATACCCGTGTCGATCAATTCGTATTCTGGCTGGCCGCGGCCACGTCGCCGGTTCTCGTCGACAAGGTCGGCATAGGGGAAGGCACGCTGCGGGTACTTGTAGAGCGCCTTCATGTAAGCGTGCGACGGCGTGTTGTCAAGGTAGAAGTAGTACTCCTTGACGTCCTCGCCGTGGTTCCCCTCGTTGCCCGTCAGGCCAAAGAGCCGCTCCTTCAGGATGGGGTCAGCTTCATTCCAGAGCGCGAGCGCGAAGCAGAGCTGGCACTCCTGATCCGCTATCCCCAGCAGGCCGTCCTCACCCCAGCGATACGCCCGGGAGCGGGCCTGGTCGTGGGGCAGCGATTCCCACGCCGTGCCGGAGGCGGAGTAATCCTCGCGCACAGTTCCCCATTGCCGTTCGGCCAGATATGGTCCCCAGAGCCGCCACGGCTCGTGGCCGTCGTGAGCCGCCGCGAGTCGCGTGCGCTCGGCATCGGCGAGGTCCATCAGGACGCCGACCCAGCAGCATCTCCAGCCGGCCGCAGCACCGCGCGGGCCGGGGCCCCGTCGCTGTCGGCGACTTTTAAGGGCAAGCAGATCAGGTCGTACCGCCCAGGTTCGATCTGCCGCAGGTCGAGCCCCTCGATGATCCAGATGCCCGCCTCGAGGATCGCGCGGTGGATCGCGGTACCGTCGTCGTGGTAGCCGCCGACCGAGAGATAGTCGACGCCGATCGTCCGCACCTGGCGGTCGGCCAGGTAGCGCGCGCCTTCCAGCGAGACGGAGACGAAGTCTTCCACGAAGTCGTCCGAGTCCCACACATGCGTCGAGTTGCGCGTTTTGAAGAGGATGCGCTCTCCCACCTCAATGCCGTGCGACTCCAGCTCCGCTGGCTTGATCGACACCGGATCGCGGATCTCGACGACCCGGCAGGGACCGATCGTCGCGTCCAGCGGCATCCGGTCCAGGCTGACGCCGTTCGACACGTAGTGAAGCGGCGGATCCATATGGGTGCCGGTGTGCAGGCCCATGTTGGCGGCCGACACATTGCATGGGTCGCCACGGCTCATATCCACCACGCGCTCGATGGTGATCGGCGGGTCGCCCGGCCAGTGCACCATGCCGCTGTGCAGCGCTACCGAGACGTCGATCCACTCGCCGGTCATGCCTTGACCTCCGCCGTCGCTGCCTCAGTGTACGGTAGTACCCCGAGCCATCAAGGCGCCCCGCAGTGATCCCCATGGTCACCGTGGGTGGATAGGATGCCCGCTGAATGCTCAGGCGGCGGCGCCCGCTCGGGGCGAACGGACCTCAGCGCCGCAGTCGACGCAGCCGCTCGTGCGGAGTTGCGAGCCGCATGTCGTGCAATACGTCAACCCGCACGCCGCGCAATCAGCCCCGCTGGTCGGCCCGAGCGGCGCGGCACATACACAGCATGCGGCGCCCACCGGCAGCGTGGTCCGACAGGCAGGGCACGCCTGAGCGTGCGTAGCGCGCCTCACGGAGAGCAACAACGCCACCGCGACCATGCCGGCCACCAGCGCGACGATCCACGCGCCGGCGATTGCGCCGCTGACGCAAACCGCCAGCCCCAACAGCGCGCCAACCCGCCGCAATTGCCGCGACGGCTGCGTGCCCGCCGCGCCGCTCCAGAGCGTGGCGGCACAGCGGGGGCACCACACTAGCCCGCAGGACGGGCAGGCGACGCCGTAGAGATCACTCCCGCATCGCGCACACGCCTGACCCAGCGCAACCCGGCGCGCGCGGGGCTCTTCCGGCAACGCTGGCGCCGGCACAACGGCGTCATGCACCACCTCGTCACGATGACCCGTCTCGTCCTCGACGAGCGCGCTCAACCGGGCCTGCCACACGTCGACGACGCCGGCGAGCTGCCCCGTCGGATCGTCGGCGTACATGCCATGCGCGTGACCGTCACCTGGGTGCGATGGGCCAGGCATACCAGCGCCTCTCTTGCGTCGCACGCCGAAGCCGCTTACGCCAGGTCGAGCGTGTTCGACGCGAAAAGCGACTGGACGGATACGGGGCTGTCGATCAGGCCCTGCTCGACGTTGTAGCGGATCACCGCCTCGAGGGTCATGAGATTGGGGCCAACCCCGTACGGGAGCGGATCGGTGCCGAGCGCATCCTGGAGGCGCTGGCGCTCATCGTCTTCAGGGAGCGCGTTGCCAGCCGCGATGCGGTCCGTTACCACCTGCTTTGCCTCTTTGAACGCGTTGAAGAGCGCCGGCGCCACCCCCGGATCGGACTCGAGAATGCGGTTCTGGATGACGATGGTGTGGTTGATCGGGTAGATGCCGGACTCTTTCGCCCACGCGAAGGCGGCTTGCTGCGCGTTCGGGATGAGCGGCTTTACCTGCGGCGAGTCGACCCGGCCGATCCCGACGGCGGCGTCGATCTCGCCGTCGATCAGCATCGTCTCGAGCGACTTGCCAGCGCCAGCCTGCGCCACGTTCGGCGGCGTCTGGTACTCCTGCACGTGCTCCTCGTCCACGACGACCCACGTCACTTTGTCGAGGTCGACGCCATACTCGTCGCTGAGCAGCCCCCGGGCCCAGAGGCCGCTAGTCACCGTATAGGCGCGCACGCCGACCCGCCGTCCCTCGAGGTCTTTCGGCTCCTCGATCCCGGACTTCGTGTTGTACTGCGTCGCGCCATGTGGAAAGGAGCGGACGACGAAGACGGGAATGGCCGTAATCGGCTTATCGTGGGCGCGGGCCACGATGTAGGTCGAGATCGCCATCTCCGAGACGTCGAACTCCTGGTTGCGGATCATGCGCCGGAAGGCGGCGACGATCGGCGAGACCTCGACGTGCTCTAACGCGAAGCCCGCGGGTTGCACGGTGCCATCCTTGAGCGGCTTCGTATGTGGATAGGTGCCGATTGCGGTCTTGAGCGACTGCGTGGCCATCAGGTCCTCCAATCGCGTCCTCAGACGCCCTCTGCGATATGGCCGAAGAGCTTGCGCAGGTGGACTGCGTCCGCAGATGGGAGTGGCGCGCCGAGCGCCGCCGCGACGTTCTCTTCGAGGTGCGCCACGCTTCCGGTGCCAACCAGTACCGAGGTGATCGCTGGATGGTCGAGGGCGAACTTGTACCCCGCGGCGATCACGGATGGCACGTCGCCCTTGACCAGGAACTCCAGCGGGTCGCGTTCGGGCAACGCGTCCTCATCCAGCAGGCCGCGCGCCTTCCAGTCAGCGGTTAACGCCGCAAGCTGGTCCGGTTGCGCCAGCTTGACGCGCACCGCGCTCATGTTCAGCACGCCGACGTTCCGGGCCAGCGCCTTCGGGAACACCTCATGCTCCGCCACCTGGTTGAGGACTCCGTATTTCACGCCGATGGTATCCCAAATATCGTCGTCGAGCGCGCGCGAGAGCGCCGCGTGGGCCGGATCGCCAGTCGCCCGGCCCGGCGAGGTCCCATTGCGCCCTTCCTGACGCTCGGTGAGGCCGAGGAAGCGCACCTTGCCCTGCTCCTTGAGCCGCTGCAAGGCCGGGTAGAGATGCTCCACGACCGCATCGTAATCCTCGGGCCCGACGTTGTGGAGCTGCAGGCCGTCGACGTAGTCGGTGCGCAGCCGGCGCAAGCTCTGCTCGCACGACGCGACGATATCGTCTGGAGTGGCGGGCCCCCGCCTGGTGGTTATCGGCGCTTTGGTCGCGAGCAGATAGGCGGTGCGCGGCACGTCGCCGAGCACCTCGCCGAGAAACTCCTCGGTGTCAGCATAGTTGGGCGCCGTGTCGATCAGGTTGATGCCCAACTCCAAGGCGCGGCGAATTACCCGCGCCGACGCCGCCCGATCGCCGTGAGTCAGCTGTCCGAGCCGGCTCTGCCCACCAGTACCGAGACTGACCACCGACACTTCGAGGCCGGTGCGTCCCAGCGTGCGGAACGTCATCTCCGGATGATCCGCCAATTCCATCCTCCGTCAGCCGCCAATGCCGCATCTTACCATCGCCGTCGCGTGGCCAATGGCGCCGCGCCCGGCAGAGCTGGGAGCCCAGTCGCGGAAGACTTACCGATATGTTGCAAGGCGACGGCGCTGCCCGTGGAACAATGCTGGTACCAGCTCCGGAGGATTGCATGGTACGCGTGTGGCCCGGACACCCCTATCCACTCGGCGCGAGCTTCGATGGCGTCGGTACAAATTTCTGTCTCTACTCCTCAGTCGCGACCCACGTGGAGCTCTGCCTGTTCGACGGCTCCGAGGAGACGCGCATCGACTTGCCTGAGGCAACAGGTGGCGTCTGGCATGGATACCTGCCGGACGTGGGCGTTGGCCAGCGCTACGGCTACCGCGTCTCCGGACCGTGGGACCCGGCGCACGGGCATCGATGCAACCCAGCCAAGCTGTTGCTCGATCCGTACGCCCGCGCGATTGACGGACACGTCCAGTGGGGCGAGGCGCTGTTCCCCTACCGGTTTGCCGATCCCGAAGGGGCGCCGAATGACTTGGACAGCGCGGGCTCCATGCCCAGGTCCGTGGTGGTGAATCCCTTTTTCGACTGGGCCAACGACCGGCCGCCGCGCACCCCGCTGCACGAGACGATTATCTATGAGACGCACGTCAAAGGACTGACCATCCGTCACCCGGAGGTTCCAGAGGAGATCCGGGGCACGTATAGCGGGCTCGCGCATCCGGCCACGATCGAGCATTTGACGCGACTGGGGATCACCGCGGTCGAGCTGCTGCCAGTACATCAGTTCGTCCACGATCAGCATCTGGGCGAGCGCGGGCTCCGCAACTACTGGGGCTACAACTCGATCGGGTACTTCGCGCCGCACCAGGAGTATGCGACGCGCAACCAGCCGGGGCACCAGGTCCAGGAGTTCAAGCAGATGGTGCGGGCCCTGCATGAGGCCGGGATCGAGGTGATTCTCGACGTGGTCTACAACCACACGGCCGAGGGGAACCACCTGGGGCCGATGCTGTCGTTCAAGGGGATCGACAACGCGGCCTACTACCGCCTGCTGGCCGATGACCCGTCCCATTACATGGACTACACCGGCACTGGCAACACCCTCAACGTGCGCAACCCGTACGTGCTCCAGCTCATCACAGACAGCCTGCGCTACTGGGTGCAGGAGATGCACGTGGATGGGTTCCGCTTCGACCTCGCCTCGACACTGGCCCGGGAGTTGCACGCCGTCGATCGGCTCTCGGGCTTCTTCGACGTGATCCAGCAGGATCCCGTGATCCGTCAGGTGAAGCTGATCGCCGAGCCGTGGGACGTCGGCGAGGGCGGCTACCAGGTCGGCAACTTTCCCGCCTTATGGTCGGAGTGGAACGGCAAGTACCGGGACTCCGTCCGCGACTACTGGCGCAGCGCCGACGAGACGCTCGCCGAATTCGCCAACCGGCTCACCGGCAGCTCGGACCTCTACTACGGCGACGGCCGGGCGCCGTATGCCAGCATCAACTTCATTACCGCCCATGATGGATTCACCCTGGCCGACCTCGTTTCGTACAACGAGAAGCACAACGAGGCGAATGGGGAGGAGAACCGCGACGGCGAGAGCGACAACCGTTCATGGAATGGCGGCATCGAGGGGCCAACCGACGACCCGGGGATCATCCAACTGCGGCAGCGCCAGCAGCGCAATTTCCTGACGACCCTCATGCTCTCGCTTGGGGTGCCGATGATGCTCGGCGGCGACGAGATCGGCCGAACCCAGCGGGGCAACAACAACGCGTACTGCCAGGACAACGAGTTCTCCTGGTACGACTGGGAGCATGCCGATACCGGGCTCCTGGAGTTCACCCGGCGGCTGATTCGGTTCGCGAAAGACCACCCGGTGTTTCGGCGCCGGCGCTGGTTCATCGGCCGCTCGATCCACGGGACTGGCGTGACGGACATCCATTGGTTCAAGCCCGATGGCGAGCCGATGGCGCAGGAGGACTGGGACGTGGGCTACGCGAAATCGCTCGGCGTGATCCTGAACGGCGACGAGATCCCCGACCCCGACGCGCGCGGCGAGCGCGTGGTCGACGACAGCTTCGCGCTGCTGTTCAACGCGCACTTCGAGCCGCTGGCATTCACGCCGCCCGCTGGCCCATGGGCGGCAAAGTGGGAAAAGGTACTGGACACGAGCGAGCTGCTCCCCGAAATGCGGGAGCGTGACCGCAACCAGCACTACAAGCCGGGAGCAGCCGTCGACGTCCAGGCCCGAGCGCTCATCGTGCTCCGCAGCGTTGCCGGTGGCGAAGGGGCGAAGGCGACGCGCTAATACAACGTGGCGGAAGTTGGTCACCAGTTTGCCGGTAGGGCGGGGGCTCCTCCCCCGCCGCCGGTGCTGGCCCCAGCAAGGCTCGCGGCGGGGGACGAGCCCCCGCCCTACCGGACGTGCAGCCGACAGCAATCAACGAGCAACATGCACCCAGCGATACTAGCTGTATCCCAACAGTCGGGGGAGAAACGTGCCGAGGAGGAAGCCCCCAAGGGCTGAGAGGCTGCCGACGAGGACGATCTCGCCAATGCTGCGCACCAGTTGCAGCCCGGCCAGCTTGCCGCGGACGAAGCCCACGATGACTGCCGCACAGAACGTCGAAAAGAGCGAGACGGGTAGTGCCGCGGGGATCGGCAGGAAGAAGTATGGCGCGAGCGGAAAGATCGAGCCGGCGATATATGAGACGCCCATGATGAGCGCCTCCGGGATTCGGTCCAGCTCCGGATCGACGGGGATCCCCAGCTCTTTCTCGATCATCGTCTTCGCATAGGCGCGCGGGTGGAGCGCGAGCAAGCGGGCAAGGCGGTCTGCCTCGACGGCGGGGATCCCCTCGTCCTCCAAGAAGTGGATCATCTCCTCCAGCTCCCCTTGCGGATCGGCGCGCATCTGCTCCATCTCGCGCGCCACCTCGGTGCGCTGAAACTGCGCTTCCGAACGGCCCGAGATAAACTCGCCGGCCCCCATCGAAAGGGCGCCAGCAAAGGCTTCAGCGATGCCGGCCACGATGACCGCCTTCGGATCGCCCGTGCCGCCAGCAACACCGCTGATCACGCCGAGGGGAACCAGCAAGCCGTCGAGCGAGCCGAACACGAACTGGCGGATACGGCCAAGACGGGCAATGCGCGCCCGCTCGGCAAAGAGCACCGGGGCGCGGATTGGGCGCGGCGCGCTGGGCCTGGGCGCCGGTGCGGCCATAACGGGCTCCTGCTATGTGCGGCGAGGCACCTGGGCTCTGCCTACGTTGTACTACGCCGCCAACAGTTCGGCGTGCTATGAGCGTTCCATGATTCTGGATTCTGCTGGTCGTGATGAATGGCCTCTGGGGCTTTTGCCAGAGCCCGGGCGCTCGGCCGGGCAACTCGCGCTCGTCGTCGATGCCAACATTCTCGTGCGCGCCGTGCATGGTCGCAGGGTCCTGGCCCTGCTCACGACCTACATCGGGCCGGTCGCCTTCACATGTCCAACGGTGGCATTCGACAAATTGCACCTCGCTCATCGGGAGAATTGCTGAACGCCCACCCCGTAGGAGCGAGGCGGAGGGCGGCCTCGACCTGCTCGCCGGCGACGGGATGCCCGTCCAGTAGGGGCGCGGCATGCCTCGCCCACCCAACCATGGGCTCAATAAGCGTGGTGATACCGTGGACATGGTTGGGCATCACGACGAGCTCATCAAGCTCCAAGCCCAGGAAGTGACCCGGCAGTCCATCCCCACACGATTGCGCGATGTGCCTGGCGACGGCATCCTTGAAAATTGGCCGCTGCAGCGCACAGCACACGGTGACAAAGCAGCCGCCGGGCGTTCGGTACGCGTACGTCACCAGGCGGGGTTGCTTCCGGCTCGGCCAGCTTTCCGTGGTTGCGCATCATATCGGTTGGGTGGGCGAGGCGTGCCTCGCCCCTACGCGAACATCTTGGTCCGCGGTCCCCGCGTTGCAGCAACCTTCGACTGGAAAATCAACCTCGCGAGGATCTCAAAGCAGAGACGACTGGCGAGCGAATCCGCGTCCGCGGCTATCGAGGGCATCATCTGTGGCTGACCGGATCCGGAGGGATTACGACGTCGGCAACTGGCCAAGCTCAGCAAGCACGCCGGCCAGATCGTCCGCGAGGAGCTTGGGGACGTTGAGCCGAAGGCCGGGAAACGACTGGCTCTCGATAATGCCCGACTCGTCGGGCTCCATCAAGACGTACTGGCCGTTCCTGAGCCCATACCAATTGACCATTGCGTCGAACACCCGCCAGACGATGTAATCACGGACGCCGTTCCGGCGATATATATCGAGCTTCTGGTGCAAATCGTAGGACGCCGAGGTAGCCGCTACCTCCACGACGAGCTGGGGCGCCCCTTCGATATACCCTTCGGCGGTGAGATGTAGCCCGTCCGGCTCTTCGCGCCACAAGCATGCGTCGGGCTGTACTTCTGTGTCGTCACCGAGAAACACCGTGACATTATCGCTTGCGTGCAACTCGGGATGTCGCGCACGGTATGCGCCGAGCCAGCTCGCGACGCTCAGGTGTGGCGCCCCGTGAAAGTCGGAGACTGGCGAAGCCACGTACACCACCCCATCAATAAGCTCAGCCCTCTTGATGTCAGGCCGTTGGCAATAGCGTTGATGAAACTCAACGCGGGAGAGATTGTCGCCTGATTCCAACATTGGGCGTGCAATCACTGGCGCGGACATGAACGCCTCCCGATGATCGTGCCGGATTGAGTGTACCGCGCGCGTCCAACCTGGAGCGGTTCGCCGCCAGAGCCCCCCCAGCGACATGTGCCGAGGTGTCCAAATGCGTCGCGAATGGAGCCGGTCTGTAACTGGAATGGCGACGGTCTCCAAACACGTGGCGCGAAATAATGGAGGTAAGAACTCTCGAACTGAGGAGACTGACTATGGGTCATGCGATGCACCACCGGAACGACCATCGAACCGACCTCGGACTGCTGACGCTGCGCCTAACGACTGGCGGCTTGCTCGCGGGACACGGCGCTCAGAAGTTGTTTGGCTTCGCCGGCGGTCACGGCATCCACGGGACAGCCGGCATGATGCAGATGATCGGCATGAAGCCCGGGCACGTATGGGGCACCCTTGCCGGCGCGGCCGAGTTTGGCGGCGGCATAATGACCGCGCTCGGCCTCGGCGGCCCGCTCGGGCCAATCACCACCCTTGGACCGATGGGCATGGCGATCGGCACCGTGCATTGGGGCAAGCCTATCTGGGTCACCTCGGGTGGCGCAGAGCTCCCGTTGACCAATGCGGCCGTGGGCGTCGCGCTCGCGCTGGCGGGCCCAGGCCGTTACTCGCTGGACCACGCGTTCGGGATCCGCGTGCCGGGCTGGCTCACAAGCCTCTGGCTCCTTGGCACGGCGGCGGGGATCGGTATGGGCCTCGCCCTCCGCGAGACGGAGCAGGCAACCGAGCAGCAGCAAGCGCCACCCGAGGAGCACCCACAGGAACCGACGGCGGAAGTCGAGAAAGTTCTGACCGAGGCGGACGAGCAGGCGCCCCTCGCGGCTTGAAGCCCGCGGCGCTTGAGGACGTCGTCCGGGCGCCGACCTGGACCCCCAGGCCGTCGTCCCGACAGGATCTCGGAGGATCCGCGGTCCCTGCAATGGGACCACGGATCCTTCGCTTCGTCCTGAATGACGGTGCCCTGATCCCCCGGCTTTCGCCCGACGTCAGCAGGCCGACGGACCATGGCAGCGCTGAGCGCGCTGCCACTAAACCACAGCCACGATGAAACCGGCATTGATGCAGGCATGATGTACGAGTGAAGGCTTGCGGTTTTCACCTCGGCTTGAGTTTAGCAGTGGACTGAGTGCGCCGACGCTCGACGTGCAGCACCTTGCGGGGCTCGACCAGGTGGCGGCTCTGGCGGAACAATCGCCCTACCCTGCGGCGCGGAACGCCAGCAGCGTATGCTGACTACGTGGGTTCGCGAACCCAACACTTCCCCCGAGGCGGTGATGACTGAGCCGGTTCGCGGCACTCGCCGCGTGTTGCGCCACGGCCATGCGACGATTCGCCCCCGCTTCGAGCAGCCTGTGGTCATCAAGCAGGGCAACATGTTCTTGCTGACGAATCGCGGTGGCGACGTCCTGCCCGATTCCGATCAGGGCCTGTACTTCCGCGACATGCGGTACCTGTGCGAGGCGGTGCTGCGCATCGACGGCATGCCCGCCGTGCCGCTCCTGACCAACACGGGCGATGGGAGCGCTGCCGTTTTCGGGCTCACGAATCCGGAGCTCGGCGATCCGACGACTACGATGAGTGTGCGCAAGGAGACGATCGGCATCCGTCGGGACAAGCGACTCGGCGACGGGTACGAAGAGTCGCTCACGCTGGAGAACTACGGGGCGCAGGCGGCGCACCTCACCTTGACGCTCGACTTCGATGCCGACTTCGTCGACATGTTCCAGGTGCGAGGCGTCCAGCCGGAGCGACGTGGCACGCTGCAGCCACCTCGCTGGCGCGGCAATACGCTCACACTGCAGTACGACGGCGCGGATGGCCACGGGCGCTCGATCACGCTCGAGTTCAGCCACGCGCCCGACCGGCACCGCGAGGGCCACCTCGCCTACGACCTGGTGCTTGAGCGCGGCAAGCGCTGGGAGCTTCACATTGAAGGGGCGTTGCGCGACCAGCAGGGTAGCCAGACGATTCAACCCAGAGCGGAGGAGGGCGCGAGCCTCGAAAGCACCCACCGCGCCCACGAGGGTCAACTCGTCGCGGGCGCGCGTATCGAGACCGATAATTCACTCTTCAATGAGATCCTCGCCCGCTCCTTCATGGACCTCCACATGCTGTCGATGCGTCAGGAGGGGCAGTCCTTCTTCGCAGCGGGCGTGCCGTGGTATGTGGCGTTGTTCGGCCGCGATAGTCTGCTCACGGCGATCCAGGTCGCCGCATATGAGCCCCGGATGGCCGCCCACACGCTGCGCGTCCTCGCCGAGCGGCAGGCGACGAAGCTCGACGACCTGCGCGATGCTCAGCCCGGCAAGATCCTCCACGAGTTGCGCGTCGGCGAGATGGCCAACCTCAACGAGGTTCCGCAGACGCCCTACTACGGCACGGTCGACGCCACGCCACTCTTCCTGATCCTGCTGGGCATCGCCAGCGCATGGACCGGCACGCTCGACCTGTTCAAGGAACTGCGCGACCACGTCGACGCTGCACTGGCGTGGATCGATCAGTATGGCGACTCCGACGGCGATGGCTTCGTGGATTACAAGACGCGCTCGTCCATGGGGCTGCGCAACCAGGGCTGGAAAGATTCCGGCAACGGCGTGGTCATGGAGGATGGCCGCCTGGCGGAGCCGCCGATCGCGCTCCCTGAGGTTCAGGGCGAGGTGTTCCTGGCCTGGTCGATGATGGCCGAGCTGTATGAGCGTGCCGGCGACCAGGGCACCGCGGACGAGTTGAGCCGCAAAGCGCGGGTGCTCTACGAGGCGTTCAACCAGCAATTCTGGCTGCCGGAGCAGCGCTACTACGCCTTCTGCCGGCAGGCCGACGGCCGCTTCTCGAAGAGCATCGCGTCCAACGCCGCGCACGCGCTCTGGACCGGCATCGTCGATGCGAAGCGCGCCGGCGCCGTGGTGCGCCGGGTGCTGGAGGCGGATATGTTCTCCGGCTGGGGGATCCGGACGCTCGCGACGAGCGACGTCTCGTACAACCCGGTCGACTATCAAGTGGGCAGTATCTGGCCGCACGATAATAGCTTCATCATGGCCGGCATGCAGCATTACGGCTTCGGCGAGGAAGCGTGTCAGCTCTTCACGGCGATGCTAGACACCGCGTCAAAGTTCGAGAACTATCGGCTGCCCGAAACGTTTTCCGGGTTCGACCGAGCCTACTCGAACGTGCCGGTCCAGTATCCCGTCGCGTGCAGCCCACAAGCATGGGCGGCAGGGTCGATCCCCTTCATGATGCAGATGTCACTGGGCCTGCACCCCGATGGCTTTCACCGCCGACTCCGCGTCGAGCGGCCCTGCCTCTCGGCCTGGCTGAAGAGCGTGACGGTGAAGGGCCTTCGCGTCGGCGAGGCTGAGGTAGACCTGCGCTACGAGCGCTCCGGCGATACGACGCTCGTGGCCGTCGTCGGTAAACACGGGGACCTGACCATCAGCATCGAATACTAATCCAGCCCCTCCCCTCTTACCCATCCTGAATCCGGGGGCGGGTTAAGAGGAGAGGCCCGTTCAGGAGGTAAGGGCGATGGCGAGTGTAAAGGGATTCATGGCGCTGGCCGGCGCGGCGGCGGTCGGCGCCGCGTGGCTGCGGGTGCGACCACCGCGTCCGCTGCCGATCGTGCCGCTCCCGCGAGCGCTATCGCAGCGACCCGCCGATGGGAAAAAGCGCGTCGTGGTGTTGGGCGCAGGCTTCGCCGGCCTCGCATTCGCCCACGCACTGCAGGATGAACTGCACGGGATCCCCATGGAGGATGTCGAGCGCGTCATTATCGACCGGAACAACTACCACCTCTTCACGCCACTGCTCTACCAGGTTGCCACCTGCGGCGTCGGACCCTGGCACATCGTGGAGCCGGTGCGACGCATCGTGCAGCCCGAGGGGTGGGGCTTTTGGGAGGGCGCGGCGCAATCGATCGACTTCGAGCAACGCACGCTTCACCTCGATAACGGGTCGATTCCTTACGACGAGCTCGTGATCGCCACCGGCAGCACGACGAATTTCTTCGGCAATGACGAGATTCGGCAGCACGTGCTGCCACTCAAGGGCGTGCGCGAAGGGGTCGCCATCCGCGACACCGTGATTGCGGCACTCGAGCGAGCGTCGCACACCGACGATCCCGAGGAGCGCCAGCGGGCGCTGCGATTCGTGATCGTGGGGGGCGGCGCGACTGGCGTGGAGACGGCATGCGCGCTCGCGGACCTGTGCGAAAACGTGGTCCCCAGCGATTATCCCACGCTGAGCCGCGCCGAGGTGCACGTCGTGGTCATCGAGTCAGCGGGCAAATTGCTCGAGCACATGGCGGAACCGATGCCCAGGCTGGCTCAGCAGGCGATGGAGCGCAAGCATATCGAGGTCTGCTACAACCGGCGAGCGGACCACGTGACGGCGCGCACTGTCCATCTTTCGGATGGAACCACCCTCGAGGCCGAGACGATCATCTGGACCGCCGGCGTCCGGGCGAGCGACTTTGCGCACGACCTCCCGCTTGAGAAAGGGAAGGGGGATGCGATCCTCGTCGATCGCTTCCTCCGGGTCCGTGAGCATCCGGAGGTCTACGCGATCGGCGACAACGCCCACGTCGACGATCCAGCCTTTCATGCCCAGGTACCGCTGCTGGCGCAGTCTGCAATTCAGATGGGCGAGTGCGCCGCGGCGAACGTCGCGTCTGACGTCCGTGGCGGCCCGCGCGCGCCGTTCGTGTATCGCGAGCTCGGCAATAGCATTGCACTGGGCCGCTTCGACGGCGCAACGCAGGTCGCAGGATACACACTCGGCGGCCTGCTCGGGTGGGCAGGCTGGCGCGTCATCCACCTCGTGCGAATCACGATGTTCCGCAAGCGACTCGAGGTGCTGCTGGACTGGTCGCTCGGCTGGGCCGACCACGAGGACATCGCCGACCTGCGTCTTACGGCGCAAGATAGCCCCGCGCCGCCTCGTCCTCGCCGGCGGGCGCCCGCCGCCTCCCGGCAAGCAGACGCCACGGGCACGAGCACCGCGCCCTGATAGCAATCTGGGAGCAACGCGCCATCGCGGGATTCGTATCTGGGCGCACAGACGACGCAAGACCAACCCGTATGCTCGTTCGCCGACGGAGCAATGGGGTCCAGGGGACAGGATCCGAGCGCTATACTCGACGGAAACATGCGCGACTCGCGCCTTTGGGAGAGTGTGATGGCCGTCGACCAGCGCCCAGGAGCCCTGTACTGGGTCGACCACTACGTCGTACCGACGACTGATCTGGACCGCTGGCTCGAGTGGAATGCGAGCGTACTCGGCGCGACTGAGAGCTGGGGTGAAGCACCCACTGCTCCGGGCGGACCGAGGCGCGGCGAGTTCCGCTGGCTGGCGGCGAGCCACGTCGCCGGCTTCATTCAGGACCAGCCGATTCCACCGGCGAAGGCGCTCGGCGCGAGCTACCCCCGGTACGGCTTCTACATTCGGCAGGCAGATATCGACGAGCACCTGCGGCGGCTCGATCGCCTCGCCGTGCCCCATACGGATGCGATCCGCACCTCAGCCGAGGGCGAGCCGGGCCTGGCGATCTATCTCCAGGACCCCGATGAGAACCAGTTCGAGCTGTGGGCGCCCGACCGCCTGCCGGATGGCGTGATGGCGGGCGAGAGCCCGGTGAAAGTGGGGCGCATCAGCCACGCGATCTTCGAGTCGCGCGACCTCGACCGGACCGCCGCGTTCTACGGCCGCTACTGCGGGCTGGATCCGATGCGCAGTGCCGATGTTGCCAAGGACACGATGGTCCTGCCGCTGGCCGGCGGCCCTCGCCTGATCTTCAAGAAGGTCGATACACTGGGCGTGCGTACCGGTGGCTCGACCCGCTACCAGGGCGTGCACACGGCCTTCATCGTGCGTGACGAGGAGTTCATTCCCGCCTACCAACGGATCTGGAATGAGCTGGACGAGTGGGAGTACGACCGCCGCGCGCAGGGGCCGCTGCAGATCGACCCCGGCAGCCTGCCGGCCCGTACGGGCATGCATGGGAGCGACGCCGGCCGGAAGTGGAAGGCGATGTATGGCCGCGGGGATCAGATCTACGACCCCGACACGAACAGCTTCCACTTCGTGGGCGGTACGTCCACAGCCAGCCCAACGCTGGTGGACTACGAGCCGCGCTACATGGAGGAGTACGTTTCCGCGTTCATGGAGGCAAAGGCCCGCGGCGAGGCCCGCTAGGTGCGGTGCAAGCGGCCGGGAGGCGCGCCCCTCCGGTTGTTGGCCAGCCTTGCCCTCGCAATCACCTGCCTGACGCCGGGCGTCGCTCGCGCGGACCGGCCGGCACCGGCGGCGGATCCGGTGACCGCTGGCGATCCGGTCCGGCTCTCTACTGGCGCCTTCACCTATCGAAATACGGACGCGGGCGTACCCTTCGACGATCCGGGGCCGACAATCGAGCGGCTGTACGACAGCAGGAGCGAGGCGGTTGGCCCGTTCGGGGTCGGCTGGAGCATGTCCTACAACGTTTATTTGCAGGCTGGCGATGACTCGCCGAATACCACGCTCGCCACTGCACAGGTGCTGGAGCTCGTCGGCTCGACCGGCACGCTCGACCGCTACCGCCGTAATGCAAGCGGCGGTTATACGTCGACGAGGAGCTCGTTCCGCACGATTGAGCAGGAACCGGGGGGCTCATTCGTGCTCAACCTGTTCGGTGAGCCCGCCGAGCGGTTCGATCGCGATGGCCTCCTGACCGCGATTATCGATGAGGACGGGCAGGTAACGACGTTCGAGCGAGATGCGCTCGGCCAGCTTCGCCGCATCAACGATTCGCTCGACCGCGGCGCGATCAGGATGGATTACGACCCGGTGACAGGCCGACTCGTCACGATCGTGGATTGGGTCGGGCGGGTGTCATCCTATGGCTACGACGAGCTCGGGCGCCTCATCTCGCACACGGATCGCACCGGCGCGACCGAGCATTACACGTACGATGGGGATAGCGACCATCTCCAGTCGATCGTGGACCCGATGGACAAGCTCGTCGTCATGAACTGGTACGACGCCGCGGGAGAGGGCCGGGTCGTCCGTCAGCAGGATGGGCGCGGCTGGCTGACTGGCGCCGAGTATGGCTACTGGTACGAGGACAACGAAGACGGCACGCACAGCACGACCGTCACGTACCCCGCCAGCAGTTATGGGCCGGGGGCGCAGGCGGAGCGCACCAGCATCTTCGACGATCAGAATCAGGAGCAGCAGCGCATCTGGCAGATCAGCGCCAACGATGAGCCGATCGTCAGCGGCCGGCCGTCCGCCGCGAGCTTCCTGCTTGGTCTTCCATTGGGACGGTCGCCGGAGCAAGACGCGTTCGCCCAGCGGACGCGGTTCAGCGACAGCCGCTATCCGGTGCAGCCTGAAAACATCAGCCGCCCTGCGGGGCTCGTGTGGAATGAGCTGTTCGACGCCGAGGCCAACTTGCAGCGCGACTGGGTCCGGGCCCTGACCGGCGCTGCTTTCGTGGTCGACGAATCCGGCGTGACACGCGACCCCATGGGCCGCATCACAGCGATCGCCCTGCCGAGCGGAGGGCTCTTCGGTGGCGCAGCCGTGTGGCAGGCGACATACGACGACGAGGATCGCGTCCTCTCGTTGGAAGTCCGGGAGGGGCCGCTGGGCCTCGGCCGCCGCGCCGCCTATCGCTACGATGCGGCGGGCAATCTGGTGGCGGTGACCGGCACGGATCGCGAGGAGCGCACCCTCATCTATGACGAGCGGAGCGACGTGGTGGAGATCCGCTCGGCGCGCGGGGTGCTCGCGCAGTATGAGTACGACGATCGCGAGATGCCGACTGCGGCGACGTGGCGCACCAAGGATGGGCGACTGTTCCACATTGCCCTGGAGATCGATGGCATCGGCCGGATCCAACGCATCGCCGAATATCCGAA
The DNA here is from genome assembly GCA_034666705.1 of Chloroflexota bacterium. GTDB lineage: Bacteria > Chloroflexota > UBA6077 > UBA6077 > SHYK01 > JAXDLH01. The sequence goes on along the minus strand of JAXDLH010000184.1, from coordinate 14,292 downwards.
CTGGCCCTCGACGGCAGGCGCGACGGCGACGACGTACAGCTACGACGACGACGGCCGCCACCGCGAGGACGTAGCCAGGCTGTAGACCCAGGCCCCGCGTTAGGCATACGGCGCTTCGGCGTGCGCGCGGCATGATTGGCATCGAAGTGCGGTTGCGCTCGTGGGTGAGTTCCTCCGGCATGGCCGTCGTTCCGGTAGGGGCGGGGGCAAGCCCCTCCCGCCCGGCGATGGCGGCGCAGGGCCCTGCGGCGAGGGCCAAGCCCTCGCCCTACCGGAACGACGGAACCCCCGCCAAATCCACAATCGTGAGAACTGACCTACTGGTTGGGCCGCCTCGCACGCACGGAGTCTGCCCGCTCATGGCCGGGCAAGGTACTCGGGCGAGCCGAGGATTGAAGCCATCACCAACTCGAAGGCGACGCCGGTCTGAAGCCGCGACGTGTAGGAGAGCAGCTCGTTCTCATTGGCGGGACGGCCCAGAAAGCGTTGCGCGTAGCCATTGATGAGGGCCGTCGTGTACTCCGGGCTCGTCAATAGCTGGAGCGGCAGGTTTGCCCGCAATAGCGAGCCGTCGCTCAGAGCGGCGATCGCACGGGTGAGCTCGGCGTCGTCCGGCGCGCGGTCCAGGAGATCCTGGTACACCCGCGTGACGAAACTGGCGAAGGTACCGCCCGCATAGAGGAAATACTCGTCGGTGCTGAGCACGTTCCAGAGGATCGTGCGTTCGTCGACGCCGATCCCCTGGCGCGGCCCAAGCCAGAAGGTCAACTCGTCGACCGTCGGTGTCCGGCCGAGACGGTCGCCGTAGACACGCAGGACGAGGAGTGTCTCGTATTCTGGGGTGCGAATCAGGCTCTGGGCGAGATCGACCGACGCCTGCCGCTCCTGGTACTGCGCGATGCGAGCCTCCAACTCGTCGTCACTCGGGTCGCGGCCCAGCAGATCACGGTACAGATGCTGCACGAAGCGCTGGCTCGGCTCGGCGGTACTAGCCTCCAGCCCAGGCGGCGAAGTGTTCGCCGGCACGTCCTGCGCGACGACCCGCTCCACAGGCATCGCGATCGAGACGACACAGACCACCAATAGCAGCGCCGCGCACGATTGCGCGTTTCGCCCTCGGTCCCAGATCAATTCTCACATCCATAGTTCGCAATCGGTCGTAGGCTCGCCTACCTTACCGCAACGGGGGCCGATCGCGAGTACTGTCCGGTACGATGGCATGGAGCGATCAGTGGGAGGGCGCATGGCGAGCGGACGTGACGGGCAGATCGTAGTCGTGCTGCCGCGTGTATTGCCGGACGACTACTTCACAGCGGTGCAGGCGGTATCGCCGCGCGTGCGGGTCGTGCCAATCGGCGATGATGAGCCACTGCCCCCGGTGGTCGCGGACGCCGACGTCTTCTACCGGTCGTGGGCGATCCGCCGCGCGACAGTGGAGGCGGTACTGAACGCCGCGACGCACTTGCGCTGGCTGCACGTGCCGAGCGCCGGTGTGGACGTCGCATTGAGTCCGCAGGTCATGGCAGGCGACTTCACCATCACCCACATGGTCGGCTTTTACGATGAGCCCGTGGCCGAGTTCGCCCTCACGCTCATCCTGGCCGCCGCCAAACGGCTGCCCCAATTCGTGCTCGCCCAGCAGGAGCCGCGATGGGCGGGCGTGCGCTCGTGGGACCGAATCGGCGAGGAGAACAACCTCCCAATCCTTCTCCGGGGCAAGACAGTGGGCATCGTGGGGTTCGGGGGCATTGGCCGGGCGCTCGCGCGCCAGCTCCAACCGCTCCACGTGCGCGTCCTGGGGTACCGGCGCGAGCCGCGACCGGATCGCCTTGCCGAGACCGTCTACGGGCCGGGCCAGCTCGGCGAGCTGCTGGGTCAGAGCGACTTCGTGGTACTGGCGCTGCCGCTCACCGCAGACACGGACCACATGTTCAACGCCGAGCTGATCGCGCAGATGAAACCGAGCGCCTGGCTCGTGAACGTGGCGCGCGGCCGCCTCATCGACGACGACGCGCTGGTCAACGCACTACGCCAGCAACGTATCGGAGGGGCCGCGCTCGACGCATTCGCGCGTGAGCCGCTGGCCGCAGACCATCCATACTGGTCCTTGCCCAACGTGATCCTCACGCCCCACGCCGCGGGGGCATTCGCGGAGCTTGCGGAGCTGGATCAGGCAAGCTTCATCGGACAGTTGCGCCGCTTCCTCGCCGGCCGGCCCCTTCAGGGCATCGTCGACCGGACCAGGGGCTATTGAGTCCAGCTTCAGGAGGTAGATTTGCCGAGCGCCAACGTACTGGTCGACGTCGACGACACGCTGAGTGGAACCCAACGGCTCTTTCTCGCCCACGCGAATCGCGACAACCCCGGGCGGTTCAGGTACCAGGATTTCACATCCTTCGACCGGGAAACCCCGGGGGAATGGGATGGAATCGTGCAGGGGTTACTCGCAAGGCCTGAGGTGATCGTCCGGACAAAGCCTTTTGCCGGCGCGCTGGACGGATTGAGGCGTCTGCATGAGGCAGGCTTCAAGATCCACATCGCGTCGTCCCGCAAGGAGAATCTCCATCGGACCACGAAGGACTGGCTGGAGAAATACGGCTTGGCGCGGTACGTCGAGGAGGTCCATGGTCGACCCTCCTCGATGAGTGGCGACGAGTTCAAGCTCGCCGTGGCGAATCAGATCGATGCCGCAGCGGCCTTCGACGACACAAAGGCGGTCGCCGAGAGCTTGGCGAGAAACAAGGTCCACGTGTACCTGGTCAGGCGACCATGGAATCGCGATCTCCCGCAAGGCCCATGGATCAAACCATGCAGGTCGTTTCAGCGTGGCGTGATCGCCTTTCTTGGCTCATCCGATACCGAGCAGTGCAAGATGCAGGACGCATCTGCGCTACGTGAGCCCTCGGCTCGTACCTCGTAACTGATCCAGACGCGGCCTTACTGCCGGCCAGCACCGCTCGCGAGGCGTGGGTGCGGGGCGCTGGCCACGGCGCCCCGCGTCCGAAAGCGCCAGAGGGTGAGGAGCAAGACCGTCGCCCCGGTCGTCTCGTACAGGGCCTGCGCCCAGAACTGGCTCGCATCGGTACCCGCGAGCAGGCCGTGGAAGAGGGCAAGGAAGTACGCGCCGTACGTCGTGAAGTGGAGCGCGCGCCAGGCACGCACGCCGATCGACCGTCGCACGGAGAAGCTCGCAGTAATGGCAACCAGCATGTAGAGCGCCACGATGCCGAGCGCCGTCTGCAGTGGCCGGTACGGCGAGGTGAACGGAATGAATAGCTGCGGCAGGGTGAAGCCAATGAACCGGTCGAGCAGAAGCCCCGCCAGGTGCAGGCCAAGCAGCACGAGCGCCAGGAACGCGGTGAACTGGTGCAGGTCGAATGACTGCCACCGCGCCAGCAGCCGATCGAGCGTCCTCGTGTGCACGGCGAGCCCGAGACAAACGTTGACAAAGAGGACGAGGTAGGCGGCGAGGCCGGCAGCGCGCGCGACGTACCAGAACGTGTGATCCGCAGTCTGGGGCGCGGTTGCGGCCGCCGGCGGCGTGCCAGTCGCCGCGCCTGCGGCCTGAGCTCCAAGTACCAGGGCGGTGAGCGTCAGCGCAACGGCAGACCCGGCGACCGAGGAAACGTGAGACACGTCAGGACCCACGGGTGCGGAGACGCGGACGGCTGGCAACGGCGGGAGGCTGGGACTGTTGCGACTGAGCGCCTACGCGGGGAGTGGCGGGATTGGCTTGCGCCGGCTGTTGGATCGTCGGGGTCGGCGCCGGCACGCTCGCGTCGGCGGGCTGGGGACCTCGCACGACGGCGGCGAAGAAACCGACCGTCGCAATCGTGGCACCCAGCGTCGACAAAACCCGGCCGCCGAGCGTTCGGCGTGATGTGCTCGCCATGTGCGCTCCTCGCATGCGGCGTTTTTCTTCCTGAAGCATGCCCCGCAAATACGCAGGGGCCTGAGTACCGATAAATGATGGGTTGTGACGTATGACGGCCCTGGTTCGTACCCGGGTACGAACCGGGGCCGTCATACGCGGGGAAAGGGACTACGAGGCGACAGGCGCCTCGCCAAGGGTGACGGTTACGTTCATCGTTTGGCCGCCGCGTACCACGCCGAGCTGGACGCGGTCGCCCGGGGCGTGCTGGACGAGCCCCTGGAGCAGCTCATCAGAGCTGTAGACGTCACGGCCGTTGAAGCTGGTCACGATGTCGCCACTCTGCACGCCGCCTTGCGCGGCCGGGCTGTTCGCGCCAAGCTGGCTCACGACCGCGCCGTGATCCACGCCGAGGGGCGTCGCAGGCTGGGTCCGTCGTCGCGCGCCACCCTGGCTGGAGCTCGAGCTGCCCTGTGAGGGTACGTCGCTCAGGCTCACGCCGAGGTACGGCTGACCGCTGCGCGTTACCGTGCCGTTCTGGGCGAGTTGTGGCGCGATGCGCTTTGCTGTGTCAATTGGCACCGCGAAGCCGAGGCCCTGGGCTGGCACGCCGTTCGGCGCGGCAATCAGCGTCGTAATGCCGACGACATTCCCCTGGAGATCGAAGAGCGGCCCACCGGAATTGCCCGGGTTGATGGCCGCGTCGGTCTGGATCATCGGCTGGTTGTAGCTGCCCTGGCCCTCCGATACCGGCCGGTTCAGCGCCGAGACCACGCCCGTGGTGACGGTGTGGTCGAAGCCGTACGGGTTGCCGATGGCCATGACGAATTCGCCGACCTGCAGGTTCGACGAGCTGCCGAGCGTTGCAGTCGGCAGATTGCTGCCGTCGATCTTCACCACGGCGAGATCGAAGCCCGTGTCGGCGCCAAGACTCCGGCCCGTGAAGTGGCGGCCATCGATCAAGCCAACCGTGATGGTGCGGGCGCCGCTCACGACGTGCGCGTTCGTCAGGATCAGGCCGCTGGCGTCGTAAATGACGCCCGAGCCAAGGCCCTGGTCCGTGCGAACGCTGACGACCGCCGCGCCGGCGCCCTGCGCGGCCGCCACGCTCGCCTGTTCGATCGTCGCCGCAACCCCCACGTTGATCTGACTTCCTGCCGCGGGGGTAGTTTGCGCGAGGACAGTCGTGGTACCGACAGAATGGCCGACGGCGCCACCGATCGTCCCCGCGATGAGTGCGGTGGCAAGCATCCCGCTCAAGAACCAGCGCGGGGCCACGATCCGGGTCGGAGTCGAAGATCTGAACGTTGGAGCCGGGGCAGGAGAATTATGGAGATGATCAGTTGGGTCCTGCTGCATGGCAGCTGTACCTCCTCCGTTGGGTCGACGCTTGTTGCGTCGACCCTTCGAGTATGAACAGCGTTTGTGGGAGGACCCTTTGCAACCTGTAAACAATTTGCTTGGGAGTGTTAACGCCCAATCGTTGGCCGTTTCGGACGCGAGCGAAGGATCGGCTGACGCGACGTTGACCTGGCGGATCCTTCCGCCATTCCTGATGACACCATCTAACAACGTAGGCCCGCTACCGCGCTCGTCCGATGCCTTCGGTATACGGGGCTTGTGATAGCCTTAGGCGGTCGCACGCGGCAGAGGTTCCCCAATGGTCGCTCCGCTCGATACCCCTATGGTCTGCCCGGTGCTCGTCGGACGCGCCCCACAGCTCGACGCACTTGCGCGCGCGCTCGAAGGGTTGCAGCACGGCGATGGGCGCGCAGTGCTCATCGCCGGTGAGGCCGGGGTTGGCAAATCTCGCCTGGTCCGGGAAGCTCAGCGCCAGGCCCAGGAAGCGGGCGTCCGCACGCTGCTCGGGCAGTGTTTCGAGCCCGATCGGTCGCTCCCCTTCGCGCCGATCGTGGACCTGCTCCGCACCTTCTGCACGTCGAATCCGCCAGGCACCGTAGCAGAGCAACTGCGCCCTATCGGTTCCGCGCTGCTGGCTCTGGTCCCCGACCTCACTACCTGGCTACCGGACGTGGAGCCCCCACCGCCGCTCGATCCGGAGCAGGAGCGCCGTCGCGTCTTCACCGCGATCGTCCAGTTCATCGCGCGGCTTGCAGGCCAACAGCCACTGTTGATCGCCTTCGAAGACCTCCACTGGAGCGACGACACGAGCCTCGAGTTCCTGCCGTTACTCGCGCGGTCGACCGCGCACCAGCCGATCGGCCTGCTGCTCACCTACCGCAGCGACGAGGTGTCTCCCAAGCTCGCCCATACGCTGGCGGAGCTGGAGCGGGCCCGCCTGGCCGTGGAGATGCCGCTGGCGCCACTCGATGGATCTGAGGTCGGCACGATGCTCCAGGCGATCTTCGGGATCGAGCGGCCGCCCCGTTCCGAGTTTCGAAACGCCATCTCCAACCTCACCGGAGGAAACCCGTTCTTCATCGAAGAAGTCTTGCGCTCGCTCGTGACCCAGGGCGACCTGTACGTCCAGGGCGGCGCCTGGAGCGAGAAGGCCCTCTCGGCGCTGCGCATCCCACGCAGCGTCCGCGACGCGGTGCAGCGACGGCAGGAGGAGCTCAGTCGGCCGGCCGTGCGCGTCCTCGAGATCGCCTCGGTCATCGGGCAGCGCTTCGATTTTGATCTCCTGCCGCGACTCGCCAGCCTCGACGACGCGACGACGCTCGGCTGTGTCAAAGAGTTAGTGGCGGCGCAGCTCGTCGTAGAGCAGTCTGCGGAGCAGTTCGCCTTCCGCCATGCACTCACCCGGCAGGCCGTGTATGGCGCGCTGCTGGCTCGCGAGCGGATGACGCTGCATCGGCAGGTCGCCGAGGCGATCGAGGCAGCCAACACGGATGCGAGCGAAGCCTCCCTGCAGGATCTCGCCTACCACTACTACGAGGGCGGCGTATGGCAGAAGGCTCTGGACTACTCTCGGCAGGTGGGGGAACGGGCGCTGCGGCTCCACTCGCCGCGCGCCGCCGTCGAGCACCTTTCTCGGGCGCTGGAGTCGGCGGCCCACTTGCCGAGCAATCCCCAACCCGCCTTGCACCGCGCGCGCGGCGGGGCGCGCGAGGCGCTCGGCGAGTGGGATGCCGCCCTCGAGGACTACCAGGCGGCGCTGGCAATGGCGAAGGATGCGGGGAACCAGCACGCCACCTGGGAGGCGCTCCTCGACCTGGGCATGCTGTGGGCCGGCCGCGACTACGATCGCACGGAAGACTTCTACGACCAGGCGCTCGCGCTGGCGCACACGCTCGGCGACCAGGCGCTCATCGCGCACAGCTTGAATCGGGTCGGGAACTGGCACGTCAATATCGAAGAATCGCTCGTGGCCGTGCGGTACCACGAGGAGGCGCTCGCGATCTTCGAACAGGCACTGGACGAGGCCGGGGTGGCAGCCACGCTCGATTTCCTGGGGATGGCCTCGTACCTGAGCGGTGATCTCATCAAAGGCACCGACAACTATCGTCGTGCGGCCACGCTCTTGCGCGCCGTCGACGACCGCGCTGGGCTCTGTTCGAGTCTCGCGGCTTTGACGCTGCGCGGGGCCACGCCGCAGACCAGCAGCATGGTCATGCCGGCCGGCACGCTCGCCGAGTGCATCCACGATGGCGAGGAGGCACTCGCGATTGCGCGCGAGATCGAGCAGCGATCCGGTGAGACGTTCGCTCTCTCCATGATGGGGCTCGCGCTCGTCGGAACGGGCGAGTACGGACGCGCCCAGACGTGTGTCGAGGAGGCGCGCCGGATCGCCGAGGAGATCGGGCACCGCCAGTGGATCACGTGTGCGACGTGCGGCCTCGGCAGCATCGCGCTGGACATGCTCGATGCGACGGCCGCGCGCGAGCACCTCGAAGCCGCCCTCGCGCTCGCCAATGACATCAAGTCCGGTCACTGGCGGCACTTCGCTGCCGGCGCCCTCGCCTCCGCCTGCATTGCGGCACACGATCTCGAACGCGCCAGGGGCGTGCTCCAAGGACTGGATGACTTCGAGTCGCCCGCCGCGACATTGGGACTGCGCCTCGTCTGGTGCGCCCGCATCGAGCTGGCGCTCGCCGAGCAGAATCCCGAGGAGGCATTGCGCCTGCTGGCGCAAATGGGGCTCGCCACACCCAACCTGGGAGCCTTCCCGCGACGGGCGCCCCGGATGTCGATGCTGCGCGCCGATGCGCTCGCCGCGCTGGGCCGATTGGACGAGGCGCACGAAGAGCTGACCGCCGCGCGGGAGATCACCGCCGAACAGGGTGCGCGCCCGCTGCTCTGGCGCATCGATCTGGCGCGCGGCCGGGCGTATGCGACGCAGGATCGCCCGGACGATGCCGAGCGAGCATTCGCGCTGGCGCAGACGACCGTCCTGGCATTGGCCGACGAGATTCCGGATGCAGCGCAGCGCGAGGCATTTTTGACGCGTGCTGGCGCTCTCCTGCCCCGCGGGCTGCTCGCACGCCCTCGGCGCTCCACTCCCCAGACCGTCGGGGGCCTCACCGCTCGCGAGCGGGAGGTCGCCGTGCTGGTCGCACAAGGGAGATCCAACCGCGAGATCGCCGCGCAGCTCTACGTCGGCGAACGGACCGTCGAGACGCACGTCAGCAACATCCTTGCCAAGCTCGGCGTCGAGAACCGCGCCCAGATTGCCGTCTGGGCCACCACCCACAACCTGGGATAGCACCGGGCACCGCTGCGACCCGGGCGGCCGGCAATGCACCTCCTTCGTCGCCCTGAGCGTGCTTCTCCGTACCGCGTTGCGCCATTGTTCCGTACTGACCCGGGCAGATTTCCGTGGTCCCCACGATGTGGGGCTGCCTGAGCGACGCCTAGTATTGCCTCAGCGATCGCGAACGATCTCACCCGACGCCAGCGCGCGGCGCCGAGTGGCAGAGAAGTAGATGAGGAGGCAATCCGATGGCAATCTCCACGCAGCCGATCGACGACGCGAAGCTCCAGGCATTCATTGGCCAGGTCGTGACAGACATGGGCGCCACGCTCGGCGCGGCCCTCGTCGTCATCGGCGATCGGCTCGGGCTGTACCGCGCGATGGCCGAGGGCGGACCCGCCACGTCAGACGAGCTCGCGACGCGCACCGGCACCGCGGAGCGGTACGTCCGCGAGTGGCTCATCAACCAGGCTGCCGGTGGCTACGTGGCGTACGACGCGGCCGCGGGTCGGTATTACCTGCCGCCCGAGCAAGCGGCGGCGCTCGCCGACGAGACGAGCCCGTTCGCCGTCGGCGCCCTCCAGATCGTCACCGCGATGGTCAAGGCGGAAGAGCGCATTCTGGAGAACTTCCGCACCGGCGAGGGCATGCTCTGGGGCGAGCACCATCCGATGCTGTTCGAGGGCACCGAGCGCTTCTTCCGCCCCGGCTACAACGCCAACCTCGTGAATAACTGGATCCCCGCGCTCGACGGCGTGCACGAGAGGCTGGTGCGGGGCGCGGCGGTCGCCGACGTCGGGTGCGGCCATGGCGCATCGTGCGTCATCCTGGCGCAGGCCTACCCCAATTCCCATATCTACGGCTTCGACAACCATGAGCCGTCGATCGTACGGGCGCGGGAGGCAGCCGCGAAAGCTGGCGTGGCCGACCGCGTGACGTTCGAGGTGGCGAATGCCCAGAACTATGCGGCACCAATCTCGGGTTTCGATCTGATCGCCTACTTCGACTGCCTGCACGACATGGGCGACCCCATCGGCGCCTGCCGCCATGCCTACGAATCGCTGACGCCGGACGGCACCGTGCTGATCGTCGAGCCAATGGCGGGCGACCATCCGGAAGAGAACTTCAACCCCGTCGGTCGGGTCTACGCCGGCGCCTCGACGCTCTGCTGCACCCCCAATGCACTCGCCTCCGGTGGCCATGCCCTCGGGACGGTGGCCACGGAGGCTGCACTGCGCGACGTCGTGACTTCGGGCGGCTTTACCCACTTCCGACGCGCGACCGAGACGCCGGTGAACCGCATCTTCGAGGCAAAGCGCTAGGTCCCGCTCTTCCAGCGTAGAGGAGCGAAGACAACCGAGATTTTGAGCCGCGTCGGCGACGACGCACCCGTGATGAAAGGAATGAATGATGACCGCAACGGACACCACCCTCGATCTGACCCTGAGCACGTTGACGAAAGCTATCGAGACGCGCGATGCGGCCGCAATGACCAGCGTGTACGCCGACGATGCGGAGCTGCTGGTGATGGACAAGATCCATCAGCCGAGCAAGCCGCTCGTGCTGCGCGGGAAGGACGCAATCGCTGCGTACCTTAAGGACATTTGCAGCCGCGAGATGACCCATCGCGTAGAGCGCAGCGTCGCCGCAAACGACACCATCGCCTACAGCGAGGCGTGCCAGTACCCGGATGGCACCCGCGTGCAGTGCATCACGGTCCTGGAGCTGCGCGGCGGCAAGGTAACCCGTCAGGTGGGCGTACAAACCTGGGACGAGTGAGATCGCCGCAAGCGGCAACAGCCCCGGCCCGTGCATCGTGGTCCTGAGCTTCTCGAAGATCAAGGGACGTGGGCCCGGCCAGGAACTACGCGGCCCGCAGAAGTTCAAAGGGGAGGGCCCGGATACATCCGGGCCCTCCCTGGTGCTATCTGCGACGGCGACGAGGCGACGGCGTGCCCGGCGCGAGCTGGAAGATGGTCGGCGCCTGGCGAGGCGGTACGCTGGCCTGACGCACCAGGTAGCCGATGGCCGCCTCAATGCCGCGGACATCGCGTACCTCGACGTCCGGCGCTTCCTCCCACGTCCGGGGCTGCTGGTCGATGTGGCGGCCAGTACGCAACAAGATCGTCCTCATGCCGATGGATCGAGCTGGCACGACGTCGTTATCGATGCGGTCGCCAACCATGATGCTCTCGCTCGGCCGCACGTTGAGCTGCTCGCACAGCTTGAGAAAGAAGCGCGGGTCGGGCTTGCGCAGCTTCAGCGTCTCCGAGACCTCGCGCGAATCGAAGAAGCGTCCGACGCCGGCGGCGTCGAGCACCGGAATGGTCGTCGCCGGCTGATTGGCAGCCAGGCCGAGTTTCAGCCCACGCTGCTTGAGACGGAAGAGCAGCTCAGCGATGCCCGGGCGCAGCTCGAACGCGTCGAGCGTCGTCGCTCGCTCCCACACCACCCGGTACACGCGCTCTGCCACCCGGGCGTCAGCACTGCTGAGCCGCCAGACGATCGCTTGATATGCATTAGGCGCGAAGCACTCGACGGCCCACTGGGATGCAGCAGCGTAGGCAACGTCGTCCACCTCGATCCCCTCGGCGGCGAGCGCGCTGCGGATGTGCCCGTCGATCAACCGCTCATGGGAAACTTCGGTGTTGAGCGGGCCGCCGACGTCGAAGAAGACGGCATGGATCGCCACGAGTTACGCCTCCGCGTGGGCCCGGCGAGGAAGCAGATAGAGGGCCACGGCGATCGCCAGGATCGCGCCCGCATTGACGCCGAGATCGATCATCGCATGCTGAAACCGCTCCGGCGAGAGCGTCTCGCCCACCACGCTCATCTGCGCGCCAATGGCGAGGATGCGCCGGGTAGCGCTGATCGCCGCAATGAAGAGGAACGGTTGCAGCGAGCTGGCCCGCTCGTCGAGGTACGACAGAACGGTGCGGAGTACCTCCATGATGATCATGACGAGCAGCAGATCGTTAACGCCGGTAATGATGGCGAGCGGAAAGCCGTCGTGTGCGAGGTTATCCGGGAACGAGATCACCGTATAGACGAGCATGCCAAGGGCAGCGACGAGAAAGACGATGCCGACGAGGAGGTAGATGAACGCGTCGGCGTTCTCGAGGAACGGCATCATGCCTTCGTGAATGCGGCGCGGTGTCTGAACTCCTGTGGGTAGACGGGGCTCTCCGGCGGCATCGGCGGGCAGGCCAGGATGCACAGCATCACCTCGACGCAGGCTGTCGGCGGCTTCGTGGCGCCGCATTACGCTGCCAGGGCAGTTGATCCTACCCCATTCCTGCCACCGATGCGTACAGCGGCCGGTGTCCTAGCGGACGACGGCAGGGAGTCGCGTGATGCGGCCGCCGCCGGGTGTGTTCGCGCCGTAGCGCAGAATCTCTTTCGCGAGGTCCAGTGGCTTGATGCCCGCCGCGCCGGATCGGGTCGACTCGTCGAGCAGCTCATCGGGCACGACCCAGGTCACTTCGAACTCGAGGCCGTCGGGATCATGGGCGTAGAGCGCCTTCGTGGTGCTGTGGTCGCTCGCGCCGACGAGAGCGTTGGCGGCGGTGAGGCGCTGCGCGATCTCTTGCATGTCGCCAAGCGTCTCGACCTCCCACGAGATATGGTACAGCCCAACGGTGCTCCGGCCCGCTGCCGAGGCGCCCGCCGCCTCGCCAATCGTAAAGAGACCAAGGTCGTGGTCGTTCGTGGATGCCGGCGCCCGGAGGAAGCGCGCGCCCGGCGGCACCGTGGGGAACGCATCCTTGAAGCCGAGGTTCTCTTCATAGAAGCGCGCGGTCCGATCGGCGTCCCGAACGAAGAGCACAGCGTGGTTCATCCCTCTAATCATGGTACAAGCCTTTCTCGCCCAGAGTTACAACGACCGGGCCTAAACTCAAACCATGGTGAAAACCGCAGGCCTTCACTCGTGAATCACGCCTGCATCAATGCAGGTTTCATCGTGGCTTTGGTTTAGTACCTATGAAAACACCAGGGACGCCGCCGTTTGTTCCCTGGTTGTTGCTCACGAGTCCGGCGAGCCTCCAAATTCGACCCGAAGGAGCTCTAGGATTTGCGGGCGAATCTCGGGGGCGTCGACCGTCGCCGTATCCCACACGAGTTCCCAGTCAAAGGCAAAATACGTGTGCGCGGCGAAATTCCGGAACCCGACGATTCGGCGCCACATGATCCCAGGGTATCGTTCCCGAATGTCGTCCTGAACATGGGCGGCTGCTTCTCCCATGATGAGCAACTGGTACACCACGGCACTCCGCACGAGTGCATCCCCGATGAATTGCTCACGGTCAATTCCCGCCACGAAGCTGGCAATCGTATCAGCAGCGTCCACAATGTCCTGGAGATACTGGTGCTCACGCCGCATATACGGTCTGGGCGGTTGGCAGCACTTCTTCACGGACCCATCGTTTGAGGCCTCGCTTCGGGACTATATCCACAGGGCGACCTAGGAGGTTTTCTAGTTCTTCCTTCAACCCCCCAAGCCGAAGCATCCCCACTACCGCCCCGGGTTCGAATTCCACGAGAAGGTCGATGTCGCTCTCGGGCCTGAACTGGTCGGTCAGCGCCGAGCCGAAGAGCGCCAACTCGCGCACGTCGTAGCGACGGCACAGCTCGGCAAGCGCTTCGTCGGGGATTTCAATGTGACCGTAGCGAGTCATTTCTCTAAAAATTCCAGTGTCGGTGTGGAAAAGACGGCTGGATCGTATCAGCTTTGCCAACCGTCCGGAGCGGGGATCGGTATGATTCCTGAAGCAGCGTCGCCGGGGCGGCAATGAGCTCCGGGGCTGGAGGGTAGTTGGATGGCAGCAGCGGCGCCCGCTTTCTCGGTCGTCGGCCGGCCGATTCCGCGCATTGAGGGTCAGGACAAAGTTACCGGCCACGTGCGGTATTCGGCGGACGTCGCGCTGCCCGGCATGCTCTGGGCCAAGAATGTGCGCAGTCCCTACCCGCATGCGCGCATCGTCCGCATCGACACGTCGCGCGCGCGGGCCTTGCCCGGCGTGCACGCGGTGCTTTCCGCCGCGGACCTCCCCACAAAACGAATCGGCCGCGCCGTGCAGGACTACGAGGTGTTCTGCAGCGAGCGGGTGCGCTTCATCGGCGACGACGTCGCCGCAGTTGCCGCCGACACCTGGGAGCTCGCCGAGGAGGCCGTCCAGCTCGTCGAAGTCGAGTATGAAGAGCTGCCGGCCGTCTTCGATCCGCTCGAGGCGATGCGAGCGGGCGCGCCATCGGTCCACCCGCAGGCCCGGAGCTACCAGGGATTCCCCCAGGACATACCGGCCGAGTTTCACAACGTTTGCTCCTACATCCTGACCGAGCGCGGCGACCTTGCTGCCGGCTTCGCCCAGGCCGACGTCATCGTCGAGCACACATACCATACGCAGCTCATGCACCAGGGATATATCGAGCCAACCTCGGCCGTCGTGCGCATCGCCGGCGATGGCCGCATCGAGGTATGGACCTCGAACAAAGTCCCCTATCAGCTCCGCGACCAACTCGCCGATATTCTCGATCGTGAGCCCGGCGACATCCTCATCCACCAGATCAATATCGGCGGCGAGTTCGGCGCGAAAGCGAACCCCGCCGACGTGCCAGCCGCCTACTACCTGGCGCGCGCCGCCGGCCGGCCCGTCAAATTCGTCAACAGCTACGATGAGGATCTCACTGCCGCTACCCCGCGCCATCCCTCGGTGATCACGATTCGCAGCGGCGCCCGGCGCGACGGCACGATCACCGCCTGGGATGC
>JAXDLH010000183.1:0-7372 GCA_034666705.1 Chloroflexota bacterium | reverse complement strand
TGCCCGTCGAAGGCTGCCACGTGGTACAGGCCGCCGGCCGGGGGATTGACGTCCCACTTCACGACCTCACGGGCTCGGTCGTATTGGTCGGGGGTCACACCTTCCCACTTCATGATCATCACGATCGCCATCGTCCGCTACCTCCTCCAGGAATGGATCGCCAGTGGCGCAGTCTGCTCAGCAGGCCGTCGCTCGCACCGACGGTCCAGTATTGGGGTGACCGCCGTCCACGAGCCAGCCCACTTGCCGCTCATTCCATGTCCAATCCGATGTTGGGAGGGTTCGTAAGGAAATGTTCAGATTCGCAAGGGGTGTGTAAGGAGCGCTTGCGAGGATAGGGGCACGCCCCGAGCACTAGGACGGGCCCCGTTCCGCAAGGAAAGGGGGAGACGACAGGCAACCCGCGCAGCGCGGGCCCGTGGTCGGTGTCTCGAGGGATCGTCATCACATACATCGACGAGGAGAAGGTCCTTTGATACGCAAGCTGACGCGAGTTGCCGCCATCGTAGGCGCACTCGCATGCACGGCGGTTAGCTCGATCGGGGCGGCGCAGATGGCCGCGGCGCAACCCGACGTGGTGGGACACGTTTACGTCAACGACAACACCGCGGGGATGAACACCGTCGCCGGGCTCGCGCGGCACGCGGACGGCACGCTCTCCCTGCTGCCCGGTTCGCCCTACGCGATCGGCGGCGCGGGCACCGGCAGCGTGACCGGCTCGCAGGGCGCGATCCAACTGTCGAGCGACGGACGCTACCTGCTGGCCGTAGATGCTGGCAGCAACCAGATCTCGGTCGCCGGCATCCAGCCAGACGGCTCGCTGCAGCCCGTGGAGGGCACGCCCGTCGCCTCCGGCGGCGCGACGCCGGTCAGCATCGCCGTCTATGGAAACCTCGTGTACGTGGCGAACGGCGGCGCCGGCGACAGCAACTACACCGGTTTCCGTCTGAACGACGGCGGCCAGCTCCAGCCGATCGACGACTCGACGTTCCCTCTGCCCGACGACGCCGTTCCCGGTGACCTCGTCTTCAACCGCGATGGCACGCGGCTGATCGGCGCGCGCGTCGGCCCGGATGCAGGTCCCTCATACATTGATAGCTTCGTGGTCGGCGCCGACGGCCGGCTGACCGCGGCGCCCGGCTCACCGTATCCGTCCCAGGGCGTCGGCCCGCTCGGCAGCGAGTTCCGGCCCACGAGTGCGTCCCAGCTCTACGTCACGATTGCGCACGACGGCCCCGGCAACGGCTCGGTGTCGGCGCTCAACGTGGGCGCTGATGGCACGCTGACGCCCATCAGCGCCGAGCCCACGCGTAACGACCAATCCGGGACCTGCTGGATCGAGATCTCGCACGACGGCCGATTCCTCTATGCCGTCAACACGGGGACACCCTCGATCTCCTCGTACGCCATTGCGGCAGACGGCACGCTCACCTTCATGAGCAACACGTCATTCAAGAGCGCCGAGGGGCTGCGCCCGTTCGATGCGCGGCTCGACCTCAGTGGCAAGTACCTCTACGTGGTTGGCGCGGGCAGCGCGATGGTGAGCGTGTTCGCGGTGGATGGCGGCAGCCTGACCGAGATGGCCAACTCCCCGATGCCGCTCCCTGACGGCGCGACCCCGTTCGGGATTGTGGTTAACTAGCGGGTCAGGTCCCATGCAGGTCGGCCTCGTGGGGGGCCGGTAGGGGCGAGGCATGCCTCGCCCGCCTTCCAATGAGTGAGCAGGGAGGCGGGTCAGGCATGCCGGACCCCTGCGGCCGGGACACGGCCACGAACACTAGCACCTGACCCACGACGCGACGAGCGCGGAGGAGCGCAATGGCCCAGGGCCGCATCCTGGTGGTAGATGACGAGCCAATGGTGACCGAGGTCGTCGGCCGCTATCTCCAGCGCGAGGGGTTCGACGTCTCGCTGGCTGGCGACGGCGAGGAGGCGTTGCGCCTCGCTCGGGCGGAGCGTCCGGACCTCGTGGTGCTCGACCTCATGCTGCCCAGGATCGACGGCCTCGAGGTCTGCCGGACGCTCCGCCGCGACAGCCGCATCCCGATCATCATGCTTACGGCGAAAGGCGAAGAGATCGACCGCATCCTCGGGCTCGAGCTGGGGGCGGACGATTACCTGGTCAAGCCGTTCAGTCCGGGCGAGCTGGTGGCGCGCATCAAGGCGGTGCTCCGGCGGACGGCGAGCCGGCCCGCGCCCGCCGACGACGGGGAGATGCTCAGCCTTCCGGAGCTGCGGATCAACCCAAAGACCCGGATCGTGGAGGCGCGCGGCCAGCGGGTGACGCTGACGGCCAAAGAGTTCGACCTCCTCTATTTCCTCGCCTCGTCGCCGGGGCAGGTGTTCACCCGCGACCAGCTCATGAACCACGTCTGGGACTTCGCCTACGCGGGTGACGCGAGCACCGTCACCGTGCACGTGCGCCGCCTGCGCGAAAAGATCGAGGCGGACCCCGAGCGACCGCGCTACCTCAAGACCGTCTGGGGGGTCGGCTACAAGCTCGAGGCGGAGCTCGGTGCGCAGTAGCGGCGCGCTGCTCGCCGCGGCGGTCGGCTCGCTGCTCGGCCTCACGGCGCTCGTGCTGGCACTCGGCGCGTGGCAGATGGACCTTGCGGCGAACGACATCGCCGCACTCGGCCTGTTCCTCCTCACCTCGGGCGGATTCACCCTCCTGGTCGGCTGGCTCGGCGCCCACGTGCGACCGATCCCCCAGTTGCGCACCATCCGCACCAAGCTCATCGCGGTCATCGCGCTCGTGGCAGCGCTGGCCATGGTCAACGTCGCCTTCACGGCGCAGCTCATGTTCTTCTCCGCCCACGACTTCGCGCTGCTGGCGCTCCTGCTGCTGTTCTCCTTCGGCGTATCGGTTTGGCTCGCATTCTTTGTATCGCTCCGCTTCGATGCGACGATCCGTGGGTTCGTCGCCGCCGTGGACCAGATGGGCGCCGGCAAGCTCGGCACGCGGGTCACCGTCACGAGCCGCGACGAGCTGGAGCAACTGGCGCGGGCCTTCAATATGATGGCCGCCGAGCTGGAGACAGCCTTTGCCCACCAGCGCGAGATGGAGCACGCCCGCCGGGAGCTGATCGCCGCCGTCTCGCACGACCTGCGGAACCCGCTCGCCTCGATGCGGGCGATGGTCGAGAGCATCAACGACGGCGTGGTGGCGGACGAGGCGACCATTCGCCGCTACCTGGGGCAGCTCCAGCGTGAGGTCGAGTATCTAAGCCGGTTGATCGATGACCTGTTCGAGTTGTCGCAGATCGACGCGGGCTTGCTCGGTCTGCAGCTCGGCTGGGCCAGTCTGCAGGACGTCATCTCCGACACGCTCGAGGCGGCCTCTGCGCAGGCGGCGCAACGGGGACTGACGGTCCAGGGCAGCGTCGATGAGGAGATTCCGCCGCTCTCCATGGATACCCGGCAGGTGCAGCGGGTGCTCGCCAACCTCGTGCAAAATGCACTGCGCCACACGCCCCCCGGTGGCACGATCCGGATCGCGGCGCACGACGCCGCGACCGAGGTGGAGATCAGCGTAGCGGACACCGGCGAGGGGATCCCGCAGGATGAGCTGCCGCGGATCTTCGAGCAGTTCTTTCGGGGCGATCGGGCACGCTCGCGCGACCACAGCGGCAGCGGGTTGGGACTGACGATCGCCAGAGGGGTCGTGGCGGCGCATGGCGGCCGCATCTGGGCGGAGAGCACGGCGGGCGAGGGCTCCACCTTTGTCTTCACGCTGCCGAAGGGCGCGCCAATCACGCCGAGCGTCACGAGCGTGCTCTCGACCCCACAGTCGTAGAGGCGCCACCATGAACGGTGGGCCGTGACTGCGGGGATCGTGCGTTACCCCCAACGCACCGGGAAGGCAGCCAACAGACGAGCGTCGGAGCGTGGGCGCTTGCCCTCTACGCTCCGACGCTCATCATTGCACACACTCGCGCCGAATGGGTATCCACTCGCGGGTCACGGCGGCGAGCGGGGTGTGACTCGCGACGGCGGTGCTATTCGCCGGTGATGGGGTTGATGACCTCCTGGACCTCGAGGATGCGGTCCGCCGGGAAGCCGCCGCAGCGGGCGTGCTCGAGCACGACGTCCGGGTCGGACGCGACGTACACACAGTAGATGGCATTGTCCACGACGTAGCTGTGCTCCCACTGGACCTGCTTGCCGTCGGCGTGCAGATCGCGGAGCACGCTGTTCGACTTCTGCGAGATCGTCTTCAGCCACTCCTGGCCCATGGCGCCGGCGTTGGGGATGTTCCGCTCGATCAAGTACCGGGGCATGTCGCGCCTCCTGCTGATGTGATGTGATGTGATCAGCATAGGCAGTCGTCCGGGGCCGCGCATGGGACGTTCGTCCCATTTTTGGTCATGCGAGCAGGTCGTGCTCCATGGCGAAGAGCACCGCGCCGACTCGGGTCGTGACGCCGATCTTGTCGTAGATGTGCTCCAGATGGTGGCGTGCGGTCGCATCGCTGATCACCAGGGCCTTCGCTACCTCGCGGCGATTCATGCCCCGGCTGAGGAGGCGCAGCACCTCGACCTCGCGGTCGGTCAAGCCCGCGGGCAGCGGGGCGCGCGCCGCACTCGGAGTCGAGGGGGCGCCTAGCTCGTCGACGAGCAACCGCACGATGTCCGGATCCAGGCTGGTGCCGGCCTCGCGACGCAGGTACGTCAGCGCAGCCTCCGGCTCGATCGCGAGCATGCCGAGCTGGTCGTGCGTGAGCTCGTCGAACTGGTCGGCTGCGGCGATGATGCGGGCGCCCAGCGGCACGTCGTCCCACCCCAAACCTCGATAGCCGGCCCCGTCGGGCCGCTCGTGGTGACTTCCCACCATCGCCTTCTCGCGGGCGAGCGCGGGCGCCGGCCGCAGCATTGTCTCCGCGTATTGCGGGTGAAGGCGGATCGCATCCTGGTCCGGGCGCGAGCGCTCCTCCGGCCGCCGGTTCACGGTGAACGACGGGACGGCGACGAACCCGGCGTCGTGCATGAGCGCGGCTCGGTTCAGCACCGCGACCTCCGCCGCCGGGAGTTTCAGGCGGCGGCCCAGACCACAGGCCAGGCCAGCAACGCGGCGCGAGTGCCCGGCCAGGTAGTGCGATTTCATATCCACGAAATCAGCGAAGGCGAGCGCCATTGCGTCCAACGCCGGCTCCTCCGCCGGCGCGGCCGGTTTGCCGGGCTTGAGCGCGAGCACGGTCTCGAGGATCGACTCGCCTTCCAGCGGGCCCCAGAAACCGGGCAACGCCGCCACGTGGAGAAACGCATCGACGATCGCACCATCGAAGGCGGTCCCCCGGCGGGCGAGGCCGACCTTGCGAGCGGCATCCGGCCCCCCGAGGCGGCTGAAGACGTCGAAGTAGGTGCTAGCGTAGACCACCCGCGCGGCGATCGGGATCGCCTCCCCGCGCAGACCGCGCGGCAGCCCCTTTCCGTCCCACCGCTCGAAGATCGTACCGAGGACCTGGCACACGCTCGGTCGCATCTCCAGGCGGGTGGCAATGCGCTGGGCAACCTCGACTGCACTCTGGAACCCCTCGTGGAAGAAATCGCGGCCGTTGGCCATGAAGTCCATCAACTGGCCGGCCCGCGCCAGCGGCGCCGACCGTGCGCCCACGTAGGCGAGCGCCCACTCCATTACGTCGCGCACCTTGCCAGCGTCGGCGTAGAGGAACTGCCGACGTGCTTCCATCTCGTCCCCATTCACGAACGCGGCGATCTGCGTGGTGAAGCTGGTGCAGCCGCTGTCCTTGAGGAGCGCAGCCCAGAAGACGTCTTCCCGGGTATCGGCGTCGAGGCCTAGCCGGGCGGCGATGTGGAGACTGATGTAACAGGTACGGAGGCAGTGCTCGAGAGGCAGACCGATCCCCATGTCGCCCGCGAGCGAGAGGGCTGCGACGAGCTCCGCAGTCGTCGACGCGCCACTCGCGGCACGCGAGCCGAGTGCAGTGGATTCAGTCACCTTACAGCTCCATGCTCACTACTTCCGCAATCATACGCGCGACCACCCCGGTGCGCGAAAATCGCTGGCGGATCACGCACACGTACACTGGCAGATAGCCAGCGGCGGCCCTGGAGCCTTGATGACCGCACCATTCCCGCCCCGCGACGAAGCTGCCTCGGCGACGGGGAGCACCGCGGTGCACACCGTGCGGCTGCGGCGGTTCGTGGGCCGCTATGCGCTCGAGCTCCCGGGGAAGCGGACCGGCGGCTACTGCGGCCCACCGGCAGAGGTCGCCAGAGAGCTCGCCGAGGCCGTGCGGCAACTCGTAGCGCACGAGCCGGGCGCCGAGGCCGCAGTAGCAGCGGCCGGCTGGGGCTGGCTGCACTTGCGCGACGAGGCCACCGGAACCGAGCACCTTGCGGTGCTGCCGCTCGATCCGGCGGAAGCGTGCTGGGGGCTGTACCTGACTCCGACCGATCCGTCAGCCAGCACCGTGCTCGTCGAAGCGCCGCATCCCCAGCACGATCTCCGGAGCGAGTTGGCCGCGGTCGACGCCTATGTGCGGCTCGGGGCGCGCGCGCTGCTCATGGCTGGCAGCCACCGCTATGCGAACCCGGGCGCCCTCGCCGACGTGACGCGTAACCCCGAGAGCCTCTTCCACCACGTCCACGCGGCGCTCACGAACCAGGCGAGCCACGTGGTGCAACTCCATGGCTTCGCCGGTGCCGAGCATCCAGGCTACCCGGACGTGTTTCTCAGCAACGGCACGCCGGACCCACACGCCGAGCTCACGGCACTCGCCGGGGCAATCCGCGCCGAGGGCGAGACCACGGCAGTCTACGACGGCGCGCATTGGCCGGCGCTGTCGGGCTATGCCAACCATCAGGCGCACCACACTCGCGGGGTCGGCGGCCGCTTCTACCACCTGGAGCTGGAGGCCGCGGTCCGTGCCGACCGCGCCCGCACCGACCGCATCGCGAACGCGCTCGCCGCGGTGCTGGGCAATTCGTAGGACGAGCCCATTCAACCCGATGTTACCTGGTCAGATAGTCAATATTTTCTCAACGAGTTGTAGATAGCTTTCGCGCCCCTTCAGTATGCATCCCACACTGTTGACCGGCATCTACATTTTCTCAACACGTTACTGATTGCTTTCCATATGTCTTTCGTGTTCACTATGCACATCCCACAACGGAATGGGAAGCCTCGGCACGGCGCATGAAACCATCGTTACTGGTTACATGATCCTACGTCGCACAGCAGATCCGACACGTAGCCTACAGGAAAGTGCAAGCGACGTTTTCGCGCCGTTACGCCCAATAGACCGCAAAGGTTCGGACGCATTTCCAAGGCAGCCGACCAACGCC
The DNA here is from genome assembly GCA_034666705.1 of Chloroflexota bacterium. Classification (GTDB taxonomy): domain Bacteria; phylum Chloroflexota; class UBA6077; order UBA6077; family SHYK01; genus JAXDLH01. The sequence goes on along the minus strand of JAXDLH010000183.1, from coordinate 65 downwards.
GACTGCGGCGGCGTGTGCAGCGAGGAGACGCTTGTGACTGTGCTAGATGCCCCAGGGACAGCGGT
>JAXDLH010000182.1:0-8837 GCA_034666705.1 Chloroflexota bacterium | reverse complement strand
GGTGATTCAGCTCGACACGCTGCGCGGGGTCCGCGAGCAATACTGGGGCGCGGCGAACCTCGTGCTGGTCGTGGTGGGCCGCATCGCGCCCGCGGACGCGCTCGACCGCGCCGCGCAGTATCTCGGTGCGCTCCCCAGCGGGACGCAAAACGCGCGGCGGCCCGTGTCGCAGCCGGGGCCGACGGCGGGGCTCGTCCGCAGCGACGCCGGTCAGCAGCAGGCGCTCTTCCGCATCGCCTACCCGGCGCCGGGCCTGCTGGACGCCGATCGGGCAGCGATGACGGTACTGAACGGGATGATGGCGAGCGGCTCAGGGCGGCTCTACCGTGAGCTACGGACGCTGCGGGGGCTCGCCTACTCCGCGGGCTCGGTCTACCCCACGTACACGGACGCCGGCGCCTGGTACGCCACGGCGGGCGTCGACCCCGAAAACCTCGACGAGGCGTTGAGCGTGACGCGCGCTGAGATCGAGCGGCTGCGCCGCGAGCCGCCAACGGCCGCGGAGGTCGAGCACACGATTGGGTTGGTCAGTGGCCGCCAGGTGCTGAACGACGAGACGAACGCGGCTCGCGCCACTCGGCTGTCGTCACAGGCCGTCCTCGGCTCGGAGCCGATCGAGTCATTCCTGCCCCGCGTCCGTGCGGTCACCCCCGCCGACGTGCTGCGGGTGGCGCAGAGCTACTTCGCACCCGAGCATGCCGTGACCATTACGGTCGGGCCGCCGCAGGAGTAGCCGAACGGGTCACGACCCCCGCGGCACGATTCGCCCGCGAATCCGCGCCTGCGTCGTGTTTCGGCACGGCGAGGCAAATTGGCCGGGACGCCCCCAGCCGCCGAGGCTACGGCGCGGCCACCAGCGCATTGGCGACGTCCGCCAGGCGCTGCGCAGCCGCCACGTGGTCGGCGTCGACGCCCCGCGCGCCGAGCTGGTCAGCCATGGAAAAGCTCAAGGTGAGACTGTAGCTCACGTCGGCGCGAGCGTCGTACCAGCCAACTGCCCAGGTCTCTCCGTTGCAGCAGGTCTGGTGCCGCGCCGCAGCCGGCTGGCCTCCCACCACCAACCCATCGATCAACTCTTCGGTCGGCGGGCCGGCGATGAACGGCGTATAGGCGCAGTACGGCGCGGCTGGATCACATTCTTCCTCGTTGATGCCCCGGGTGAACGTGGCAACGAACGCCGAGCGACCCGCATAGCCATCCACGATCACGAGCGGCGCATCTCCACCGAGGACGCCCACCCGGAGCTCGTACATTGGCACACCCGGCGCACGCCAGCCATCAGTGCCCGTGTCTCCTTGCGAAGCCGGATTCTGCCGCGTCAGCAGCGGATCGAAGAACGTCGCGCTGGTCGACGGCACGAGGATCGGGCCCGGAAACGCGCTGCCCGCTACCTGCGCCACCGCATCCGCAAAGGCGGGATGGACCGCCGGCTGGGCGGCCGCGCTCCCCACGCCCAGAGCCGACCAGCTCGTTATGGCAAGCGCAACCAGGACCATGCTCGTGACGACACGGTGGTGTGGTGTCAATAGTCGGTCCTCCATCGCCGCCGACGGGCGGCGCAAGCGTCGTTCTCCCGACACTCATACATTTCTCTAGCAATGACCCCCAGCAACGAGCCGATCACGCCGGCACGTGCGACCAGTGGACGGGGGTCCAATACGTCTCATGGGCCGGCACCTGCACGAGATCCCGCTCTGGATAGCGCAGCGCCGTCAGGCTGCCCCCGAACACACAGCCGGTGTCGACGTTGATCGTGTTGTTGCGGAATACGGCCTCGCGCGCCGGCGTGTGGCCGTACACGACGAGCGCCTCACCGCTGTAGCGTGCGGCCCAATCGCGTCGCACCGGAAAGCCTTCCGCAGTCGTTTGCCCGTTTACGTCGCCGTACAGCACGAAGTCCTCGGTGCGGCCCGACCGGTCGCCGACCATATCCTGGCGGATCCCGGCATGGGCGACCACGAGGCGCCCATGGTCGAGGATGAGATACGGCGGCGCGCCGCCAATCATCGCCTCTACGACCTGCCGAAGTCGCTCGCGCTCGGCCGGCGACAACGCCTGCACCTCGGCTGCGGTGGTCTCGGCGCCGTGCGTGAGCCGCACGTTGCGGCCGCGCAGGTAACGCAGCAGCTTACTGTCGTGATTGCCGGGCGCCAACAGCGCCATACCGGCCTGATGCATGCGCCAGGCGAGCTGGATGGTGCCGATTGAGTCCGGGCCCCGATCGGTCAGGTCGCCGAGGAACACGACCCGCCGCCCTTCCCGGTGCCGTGGCAGATCGGCAGGATCGACGTCCCACCCGTCGCCGGCGAGCCCCTCGTACCCGAGCTGGGCCAGCAGCTCCTCGAGCTCAACGTGGCAGCCATGCACGTCGCCGATCACGTCGAACGGCCCGCTCTCGCGCACGTGCGCGTCCGGCGCGCCCTGGAATAGACCCATTGATGCGTCCAATCGCTACGTTATGTTCAGTACTCCCTGCCCTGCCGTCGGTCAGGAGGGTGCCTGGTGCTATGGTAAACTCTTTCGGCATCCCGTTATTGCAATCCCCCTCGTCGTATCGGCCCGACCGTGCTCGTCCGTTGGGGCGAGCATCGTTTTGTTGCGCCAGGAGGCCCGTTGTACAAGCCCGTTTCCCCCGAGGTCGACTTCCCCGCCCTGGAGCGCGACGTCCTGGGCTTCTGGGACGAGCGGCAGACCTTCCAGAAGCTCGTCGAGCGCAACCGCGGCAATGCCCGCTGGTCGTTCATCGACGGCCCAATCACCGCCAATAATCCGATGGGCGTCCACCATGCGTGGGGCCGTACCTATAAAGACGTCTACCAGCGCTATCACGCCATGAAAGGCTTCGACCAGCGCTACCAGAACGGGTTCGACTGCCAGGGGCTCTGGGTCGAGGTCGAAGTCGAGAAGGAGCTGGGCCTCAACTCAAAGCGGCAGATCGAGGAGTACGGGCTCGACCGCTTCGCGGAGAAGTGCCGCGAGCGGGTCTTGAAGTATGCCAGCGTGATCACGGAGCAGTCGAAACGGCTGGGGATGTGGAACGACTGGGACCACTCGTACTACACGATGGACGACAACAACATCGAGCACATCTGGCACTTCTTGCAGGTGTGCAACGAGCGCGGTTGGCTCTACAAGGGCTGGCGCACGATGCCGTGGTGCATCCGCTGCGGCACGTCGCTCTCCCAACACGAGCTGGTCGGGACTGACTCGTACCGCGACGTGGTACACCCGTCGGTCTTCTTCCGCGTACCAATCGTGGGCCACGACGACGCCTACTTCCTCGTGTGGACCACCACGCCGTGGACGCTCTCGGCAAACGTCGCGCTCGCCGTCCATCCCGAGCTGGACTACGCGCAGGTCGAGGCTGGCGAGGATACCTATTACCTGTCGGCAAAGACCCTCGACGCCCTGCACACGCCCCACCAGGTCGTCCGCACGCTCAAGGGCAGCGACCTCGTGGGCTGGCTCTACCGTGGCCCATTCGACGAGCTGCCCGCGCAGGCGGAGGTCGCGCACCGCGTCGTACCCTGGGCGGACGTTGGCGAGGACGAGGGCACCGGCATCGTCCACATCGCGCCCGGCTGCGGCGCCGAGGACTTCGCGCTCGCGCAGGAGCATGGACTACCGGTGCTCGTGCCCATCGACGAGAACGGCACCTACCCTGCCGAGTACGGCGTGCTAGCGGGGATGAACGTGCGCCACGTCAACGATACGGTGTTCGACTCGCTGCGCGAGAAGGGCATGCTGCACCGCGTGGCCGAGATCGAGCACCGCTACCCGACGTGCTGGCGCTGCGGCGAGCAGATCGTCTTCCGCGGCGTGTCCGAGTGGTTCATCTCCGCCGACGAGATTCGCCCTCGCATGATCGCCGCGGCGCGCACCGTCGCGTGGACGCCCCCCTCCGCCGGCAAGCGGATGGAGGACTGGCTCAACAACATGGGCGATTGGTGCATCTCTCGTAAGCGCTACTGGGGGCTGCCGCTGCCGTTCTACCCGTGCAGCGCGTGTAACACCATGACGATTGTGGGCTCGATGGACGAGCTGCGTGAGCTAGCCGTCTCCGGAATGGAGGAGGTCCGCGAGCTGCACCGGCCGTGGATCGACGCCGTCAAGATTCGCTGCCCACAGTGCGGGGAGACCGCCGAGCGGGTGACGGAGGTCGGCGACTGCTGGCTGGATGCCGGTATCGTGCCGTTCTCCACGCTCGGCCCCGGCGCGCTCAAGGACCCCGAGGAGTGGGCCCGCTGGTTCCCGGCGGACTGGGTCTCCGAGATGCGGGAGCAGATTCGGCTGTGGTTCTACAGCATGCTCTTCATGAGCGTGGCGCTCGAAGACCGCGCGCCCTATAAGGCCGTGCTCGTATACGAGAAGCTGATGGACGAGAACGGGCGCCCGATGCACAAGAGCCTCGGCAACGCTATCTGGTTCGAGGAGGCCGCCGAGCGGATGGGCGCCGACGTGATGCGCTGGCTCTACGCCGGCCAGAGCCTGACCAGCAACCTGCTCTTCGGCTACGGCCCCGCCGAGGAGGTGCGGCGCAAGCTGCTCACCCTGTGGAACGTGTACCGCTTCTTCGTCACGAACGCGGAAGTGGAGCACTTCGACCCGACCGCGCCGAGCCTGCACGGCGAGCGGACAAAGCTGGACCACTGGATCATCTCGCAGCTCGAGCAGCTCGTCCAGCTTGCAGATGCCGAGCTGAGCACGTTCGACCTGGCCGCGGTCAGGGACGGCGTCGATCGTTTCGTCGACGACCTTTCGAACTGGTACCTCCGGCGCAACCGGCGCCGCTTCTCGCGCGCGGCGGAACCCGCCGACCGGGACGCCGCGTTCCGGACGCTGCACGAGTGCCTCGTGACGCTCGCCCGGCTGACGGCGCCGATCATGCCGTTCCTCGCCGAGGAGATGTACGGCAACCTCGTCCGCTCGACCGACGAGGACGCGCTCGAAAGCGTCCACCTGACGCCCTATCCGACGGCCGACGCCAGCCGCATCGACGCCTCGCTCGACGAAGAGATGGCCCTGGCCCGCGAGGTCGTGACCCTCGGCCGCGCGGCGCGCAGCGATGCCCAGATCCGCGTACGCCAACCGCTGCCGGCGATCACGATCGCGAGCGGCGCCGGCGCGGAGCTGGCGCTCTCGCACGAGCTGCGCAGCGAGATCGCCGATGAGCTGAACGTGCAGCGGGTGGAGATTGCCCACAACGTCGAGGAGTTCGCGCGGCGCGTGGTGCGAGCCAACCCGCGCGTGCTCGGTCCACGCCTCGGCGCCAAGTTCCCCGCGGTGAACCGCGCGCTGCAGAACGGCGAGTACCGCTTAAACCAGGATGGCACGGTCAGCGTGGATGGTGAGGTCCTCGGCGCGGACGAGGTGAGCGTGAGCCTGCAGCCGCTGGAGAATCGGGCGCTCGCCCAGGACCTGCAATGGCAGGGCGGGATCGCCGTGGCGCTCGACGGCACGGTCACACCCGAGTTGCGCGCCGAGGGGCTCGCGCGCGAGTTCGTGCACCGCGTGCAAACGCTGCGGCGCGACGCTGGGCTGCGCGTCGAGGACCGCATCGCGCTGGCGTATCGGGCGCCAAGCGAGCTAGCGGAGATCATCGAGGCCCGCGCCGACCAGATTCGCGCCGACGTGGGCGCCGACCGGATCGCGCAGCTCGATGGCGCAGACACGCCGGAGGACGCCACGATCTGGCAAGGCATCCTCGAAGGCTATGACCTGCTCATCGCCATCGACCGGATGGGCTAACCCCCATGACGAATCGACGACCGGGACCTGCCCGGCACGCCATACGCATCGTCAACCGCACGCGCACCGTCTCGACCGCTCTGCCGGTGACCATCCATCTCGTCGCGCCGTATGGGGCGGGTCGACGGCTCGACGCCTACCTCGGCCAGTATCTGCCCGAGCACTCACGCTCGGAGTGGCAGCGTCTGGTCGAGAATGGCTCTGTGACGCTGAATGCCCAGCCGACCAAGGCCGCGGCGCGTCTCCAGGAGGGCGACCGGCTGGAGATCCGCCCCGTAGCAGCGCACGCGCTGTTGGAGCCCGACCCGACGATTACGCTCGACGTGCTCCACGAAGACGCCGCGATTGTGGTGCTCGACAAGCCGGCGGGGCTCGTCGTACACCCAGCCCCTGGGCACGAGAGCGGGACGCTGGTCCACGCCCTCCTGGCGCGCTTCCCGGAGCTGCAAGACCCGACCGGCCAGAAGCGCCCGGGCATCGTGCACCGCCTCGACAAGGACACCTCCGGGGTGATGGTCGTCGGCAAGACGCCCGAGGCCGTGGCTTTTTTGCAGAGGCAAATGCAGCAGGGCAAGATCCACAAACGCTATCGCCTGCTGGTCGTCGGCACGATTCAAGAGGACGAAGGGATCATCGAGGCGCCGATCGGCCGCGACCGCGTCAACCGCCAGAAGATGGCGGTGCGCGCCGACGGGCGTACAGCGCGCACCGAGTTCCGGGTGCTGGAGCGACTGCCCGGATTTACGTACGTCGACGCCGGCTTGCCGAGTGGCCGCACCCACCAGCTACGCGTCCATTTCGGCTACATCGGCCACCCAGTTGCCGGCGACCGGACCTACGGCCGCGGGCGCGCGCCCGGCCGCCTCGAGCGCCAATTCGTCCATTCGCACGAGCTCACACTCACCTCGCCGGTCGGCAAGACGGAGCGGACGTTCGTCGCCGAGCTGCCACCAGATCTGGAGGCCGCCCTGGCCGCATTGCGTGAGCTGGCTGGCATTCGCGCGAGCATCACTGCGGAGCGTGCCTCATGAGCGAGCCGCGACCGGTGCGGGTTCGCATCGCGCCAAGCCCAACGGGCCTGCCGCACATCGGCACGTTTCGCACGTTTCTGTTCAACTGGCTCTTCGGCCGGCAGCGCGGCGGCACCTTCGTGATCCGCATCGAGGATACTGACCGCGAGCGGCTCGTGCCGGGCGCCATCGACGCCCTGCTCGACGCCGTCGAGTGGTTTGGTCTCGACTGGGATGAGGGACCGCGCAAGGACGGCCCGTACGCGCCGTACGAGCAGTCGGAGCGCCTGCCGCTCTATCACCGCTACGTCGCGCAGCTCATCGCCAACGGGAAAGCATATCGGTGCTACTGCTCGACGGAGCGGCTCGAGAAACTGCGCAGCGAGCAGCAGGCCCGCAAGGAGCCGCCTGGCTACGACCGGCTCTGCCGCGACCTGACGCCCGCAGAGCGCGCCACCCGCGAGGCGGAGGGCGCGCCATCCGTCGTGCGCTTCGCCGCGCCGCTCGACGGCAGCACCACGTTTCACGACGTGATCCACGGCGCCATCACCTGGGAGAACCGGGTGCTCGACGATTTCGTCATCCTGAAGTCGGACGGATTCCCGACGTACCACCTCGCCCATCTGGTCGACGACCATGAGATGGAGATCAGCCACGTATTGCGCGGCGACGAGTGGATCTCCAGCACCCCGCGCCACGTGCTGCTCTACCAGGCGTTCGGCTGGGAGCCGCCGATCTTCGCGCACCTGCCGACGATCCTCGGTCCGGACCGCAAAAAGCTGAGCAAGCGCCACGGCCCCACGGGCATCGCCGCCTTCCAGGAGGCCGGCTACCTGCCCGAGGCGCTCCGCAACTACCTGGCGCTGTGCGGGTGGTCGCCCGGTACCGAGCAGGAGCTCTTCACGCTCGACGAGCTGATCGAGCAGTTCGATCTCGAGCGCGTCAACCAGACCGGCGCGATCTTCGACCACGCCAAGCTCGACTGGTTCAACGGCATGTACATCAGAGCGCTGCCGCCCGAGGAGCTCGCCCGCCGGCTCCGCCCGTTCCTTGGCTACGCCAGCGTCACGTTGCCGGACGCCGATCTTACCGCGATCGCCGCCCTCTTCCAGGATCGGCTGCGCACCCTGTCCGAGATCACCGAGCTCACCGACTTCCTGCTCACCGACGACGTGCACTACGATGCGGCGGCGCTCGTTCCTAAAGGCGTCACCTCGGAGCAGATGATCCCCGCGCTCGAGCGCAGCCGCGAGCTCGTCGCCAGCTTCGACCCTTTCGAGGCCGCCTCCCTGGAAGCGGCATTCCGCACCCTGAGTGACGAGCTTGGCCTCAAGGCCGGCCAACTCTTTATGTCAATTCGCCTCGCGATCACCGGCAAGACTGCCACCCCGCCCCTCTTCGACACGATGGTCGTCCTCGGCCGCCAACGCACCGTCGACCGCCTCGCCGCCGCCGTGGCCCGCCTCCGATCCGGCACGCCGTAGCGAGGCATATGTCGGTCAGACCAGTGGACGCGGATAGCCCTCACCTCGAAGGGTGCGCTCGCTATTCGGCTGCGGCCAGATCGCGCGATTCGGTAGGCTGGCTGCGGCTCAGGGCAGCACGCACGAGCTTGATCTCGCCAAACGTATAGCCGTCGCCGAGCCGGTCCATGATGGTTCGCAATAGCGATGCCTCGCCGAGCTCGCCGATGGCGCGCTCGATCGCCGCGCGCCGCTCCGAGTCGACGAGCCGATCGAGGTCAACGTGCCCCCCGGCTTCGAGGGCCTCCGCCAGGTGGTCCTCTACAGTCCGCAGCGCAAGTTGGCGGGCAGCCGCTACCTCGGCGAGGCTCCGCCCCTCGTTGAACAGCGCCAGCGTCGTGAGCGCCGATGCCCCGGCTGCGGCTCGCGCCCGTCGCAGCGCTGGTGGCGGCTCATCGGCTGGCTGCGCCCCCGTCTCGGCAACGAACTCGGCGATACAGGCGAGGAACGCTTCGCCGTACGCCGCCGCCTTTTGCTGCCCGACGCCGCCAATGCGCAGCAGCGCCTCTTCACTGCCGGGAAGTCTCGCGGCCATGCTGCGCAGGACGCTGTCATG
>JAXDLH010000181.1:0-13734 GCA_034666705.1 Chloroflexota bacterium | reverse complement strand
TCGCCGATTTCTCGGTGGCCAGCCCCCAACCGCGCAACAGCGCCGCGGCACTACACGCGTGTCCGCCACTCTCGACGCGGACGCCGACTCCATCGCCCACGGTCGCCGCAACTCCGACGGTGGCCGGAGCGGCTCGCGCCACCGCCACCCCGACGCCGGGTCCGACGCGCATGCCGACCAGCATCCCGACGCCGAGTCCCGCAATCCTCCGCTTCGTCGTCGTGCTCGACGGTTCCCCCGACCCCACTGCTGGCGCCTATACAGCCGACGGCGCCGTCTATGGTGCGGGGAGCGTTGGCTCTGCGGGCGTACCCGCCGACGGCGTGGCGCCGCTCGGTCGCTATCATGCCTTCGGCTTGCGAACCGGTCCGGGTGTGGGGGAGCTGGCGGCGACCCACCTGGTTTCCTTTGCCGGTGGCGAGCTTTCCGCCCGTGGCGCGGCGCCGCTCGTCGTCCCAATCACCGGTGGCAACGGCGCGTACGCCGGCGCGCGTGGCGAGCTGCGACTCCGTCCGTTGGGTGAGGATGGCCGTGCCTTCGCGGTCGAGGCGATCGTGTCGCGTGGTCAAGCAGTGCCGCTCGCAACCGTCACGAGCCGCGCCGCGGCCACGGCGACGAGCGTCGCTATGACTCCATTCCTCTCGCTGACGCCCACGCTCGTGAGCACGGGCCCCGGCTGGATTGTCCAGCTCACTCCTGCGCCGGACGATCAACTCCTCGCCGGCGATCTCTACACGGCACGCGACCTCCAGGATGATGGCGCAATGCGCCCGTCCGCTCATCCGGTGGGCGCCTACCGCGCGTGGATCCTGCCCGACGGGGACGGCGCGTCGACCCAGACGGTTTCCGTGCAGCTCGGCACCGCCGGCGAGGTGGTCGCCACGGGCCTCGCCCTGGGCGGAGGCATGCCCATCACTGGCGGGAGCGGCGACTACCGTAACGCCCGCGGCGTGCTGATGCTGACTCCACTCGGCGACAACTCCAACCTCCTCGCGGTGGCACTCCGCCCTGGCGCCGAGCCCCTCCGCGTCACAGTCACGCCGAGCCCGACGAGTACCGTCGAGCCGACAGCGTGACCAGCCTCGTCAGGCGCGCAAGTGCCTCAACCCCCGCTTGTACCGAGCCGATCGCGAGGCATGTGCGGCACCAGGGGCGTCAGTGGGGCGTGGAGCGCGCCTGTGGCCCGATACGGCGATGGAGAGTCCCACGGGCGCGCGTGCATTGGCTCTGCCTCATGCTTGGTCTTTGGTTAGTGAATCTCAATTGCACGCCACCAAACGGAGCCAGCGCGCCGGTCGCATCCTCCACAGTCGCCCCTTCCGCGGTGTCGACGCCAGCCGTCGGCGCGGCGAGGGCGCCGCGCATCGCGCGGATCGTCAATCCGACGACCGGGTTTCCACGCACGGTGCAGGACGCGAGTGGCCTCGTCACCATCCCGGCCAAGCCGATGCGCATCCATACACTCTCGGTAGGCTACGACGAGATCACCTTCCGGCTGGTTGACCCCTCGCGGATCGTGGCCGTCGGCCGCTCGACGGCCAACCCGGACTTCTCGAACGTTGCCGAGCTTGCCGGCACTATCCCGAATCAGGTCGACCGCGAGGCGGAGCGGATTGTGGCGCTCAAGCCCGATCTCGTGGTTGCCAGCCCGTTCGCCAGTCCTGACCTCCTCGCCCAGTTGCGTAACGCGAGCGTGCCACTGGTGGTCGCGGATCTGGTGAGCTCCGCGAATGCGCACGAGGAGAACATTCGCTTCCTCGCCTACCTCTACGGCGAGGAGGCGCAGGGCGAAGCGCTCATCCAGGAGGTGCGCCAGCAGCTTGCGGATCTCGCCCAATTCGTGGGGTCCCAGGCCGCCGAACCGCGACCAAACGTACTCTTACTCGAGGGGACGAACGCCGCGGGCAGCGGCACGAACGAGGATGGGGTGCTCCGCCTCGCGGGCGCCCGCAATGCTGCGGCCGAGGCGGGCCTGTCAGGCAACAAGGCGATCAGCCTCGAAGCGATCCCGGTGATGGACCCGGATTGGATCGTGCTCGCGGACCCCGGCCTCGATCGGCCCTCACTCGGCCAGCAATTCCTCCAGAGTCCTGCCCTTCAGGACGTGCGCGCGATCCGTACCGGCCGCGTCATTCGCATCAAACAATCATTGGTGAATACCCTCTCGCAATGGAACGTCGTCGGCGCCACGGACTTGGCGCACCGGCTTTACGGTTCGTGCGCGATTACAATCGAAGCGACGCCGGGCGAAGCGCCGCCAGGCGGATGCCCATAATCGCGCGGTGTGCAGCAGCTTCTGGAGGGAGAATGAGCAATCGGTTGCTGGTGGTCGTGGACTCCGCACTGGGCGCAGATGTGACGGCGGTCGAGGGGTACCTCGCCGGGCTGAGCGATGCGCTCCAGGAGGAAGTGCTCTTCGCCGAGGTGGCGACCTCACGCATGAATGGGGTCCGCGCCGCGGTGCTCACCAGTGGCGGCCTCCGCTCGCAGGCAGCCTTCCGTCCCAAGCCACCAGTCTCGAACGCCCCGATGGGCTCGGCCCCATTCGTGTACCTCGACGATGGCCGTCCGGACTGGAGCTCCATGTGGCAGGGGTTCTGCGAGCTGGCGTTGTTCGGGGGGCCGCCACATCGTGGGGAGGATTCGGCCCTCCGTGCGCCGGCGCAGCCGGGAAATGCGCCCCAGAGCGAGTACGACGCGATCGGCGAGATCCGCCGCGGCATCCGCGAGACGACCGGCCTGGAGGCAGGTCCGGCAGAGCCGGGGTGGATCTCCGTCGCGTGCGAGTCGCCGAAGATGGCCGCCTGGCTGTGCGCTACGATCCTGCTCGAGAACGTCGAGGCGCGCTGCGATGGCACCCAGCTCTTGCTGCCGGCCAGTCCCGACTTCGAGCTGAAGGACCAGGTCAAGAGCGTGATCACCGTCCTCGCCAAGACCCACCACTACTGGCAGGCCCACGTCGAGAAGACGGCAGCCGCCGCCGTCAGTTAGTGGGTCGGACGTCACGGACATCGCTACTGGGCCGCCGCCCTGAAGGGCGGGCCTTCGGTCTCGATGGTTGGGCCCTCCTTTCACAGCGGCATCTCACAGCGGCATCGTGATCACTCTTTCCACCCGCACGGCGATGGCTACGATGATGACATCTGCCCCACCAGTCCCGACTGTGCACGAGAGTGCACCGATTGCGAGGCTGCCGGCCCTCCCATATAGGCGGATCGCAATCCAGGGGAAATCCTATCCCCCGCCGACGCGCGCCAGCGCCTCGCCGGTCAGCCGGTAGCATCGCCAATCCGCGTGCAGCGGCTCCGCGCCGAGGTGCTCGTAAAAGCCGATCGCCATATCGTTCCACGCGAGCACCTGCCACTCCAACCTGCCGCAGCCCCGCCGTGCCGCCTCCTGCGCACATGCGCGGAATAACGCCGCGCCGACACCCATGCCTCGCGCCTCCGGGAGCACGAACAGGTCTTCGAGATAGAGCGTCGGCAGGGCCAGGAAGGTCGAGTACGTCTCGAAGCTGATCGCGTAGCCGACGATGCGGCCGTCGAGATGCGCCAGCAGCGCCTCGAAACGCTGCGGTCCACCGATCCCGAGACCATCGCGCACGAGCCGCTCCTGCGCCGCGCGGTCTGGCGGCTCGAGATGCTCATAGTGCGCTAGCGCCTCGATCAGCGCCGCAAATGCCTCGGCGTCGGCGAGTCCCAATGGCCGAATCTCAAGACCCAACTGTCCCTCCTGGCGACGGACCGCCCGGCCATTATGACCCCGCGGCGTGATGCGCTGTGCTACCGTCTAGGCTGCGGCGCGGCCGCCATCGACTCGAGGAGGATCGCCATGGAAGAGGAGCTCTGGAAGCAGGCATACCGCAGACAGTTTGGTAGCGACCCCGACCAGGATGCGGAGGAGAACGCCGAAGAGGTCGAGCAGTGGCGCGTTAGCTGGCAGGCCGGCTACGACGCTGGCGAGGACTGGGCGATCAGCATGGTGGCCGAGCCAGAAGGGATGTAGGCACCCCCAGCGCCGCGCTGTTGCCTTCCGGACACTGGACAGGTCTCCTCCGGATAGGTACTATCGCGTCTCGGAGCTGCGATACGTCGCGGCCACTCTTATTTTGCTCTTAGAACCTGTGATACACTGCCCCGTCGCGTGGATGCGCGACCTGGCTGGAGCCTGGCGTGCAGCATCTCTCTGGTCGCCCACTGCGTCGGGCGCGCTCGCAAGCGCGCCCGATCCGCCGCGTGAGCTGGCCATCGCTCGGCCCGGTGATCGGGGCCGCCGTGGTGATTCTGCTCATCGCCAATGTGCTCGCGGTCGGGAATCCGGCCCTCGCCGACCTCCTCATCGCAACCCCAGCGCCCGCGATGAGCGAATTTCGTGTGCTGTCTCCCGCGGAGGGCGCTACGGTGGGGGATGGCGATCTCGTCATGGTCGAGGGGATTGCGGTCGATCGCAGTGACGGGGCCGTCGACCGTGTCGAGGTGGCAGTCGACGACGAGACGTCCTGGCAGCCGGCGCAATTCGACGCGAGCGACCGCACGCGTTGGAGCTTCCTGTGGCAGGGTGCACAGGCGGGTGGCCACCAGGTGCACGCACGGGTCTTCGGCCTCGAGACGCGGCCACTCGAGGTGAGTGTCAACGTCAATGTGACCGATGCTGTCAGTGGCCCCTACGTAATCGACAATCCATACGCTGCGTCCGGTCGCTACTTCAAGGGAGAGATCCACGTTCACTCCACGAGCTCCTTCGATGGCTGGAACTCGTATCCACCCGCCCAGTTGGCGCTGACCTATAAGAGCTTCGGCTACAACTGGATGATCATCACCGACCACGACGTGATCTCCTACCCGAAGGAGGTGAACGACGATTCGTTTATCACCATCCCGGGCTACGAGAGCACCGCAGATTCCGGCCACATCACGGGCGCCTTCGTGCAGGATCTCGTGCCCAATACGCTCTCCGCCCAGCAGCGAATCGATGGCATCCTCCGCGGTGGAGGTATGGCCTTTGTCAACCACCCGAGCTGGACGATCGGCTGGAATGGCACCGATTTGCAGCGCCTGAATGGGTACTCCGGGATCGAGATCTACAACAAGATGACTGGCGATACGCCGGCGCGGGTCCAGCAGAACCTCGCGCTCTGGCACCAGGCGCTGAACGCCAAGGGTTGGCCCAACCACGTCTACGGTATCGCCGTCGACGATGCCCATATGCCCGCCGACATGAACTACGCCTGGGTGGAGGCCAAAGCGCCAGCGTTGAGCCAGGATGCCATCCGTCGCTCGCTCGAGAGCGGCTCGTTCTACTTCAGCAACGGGCCCAGCTTCGACGTGCTCGGCGTGATGAACGGCGCGATCTCGGCATCGAGCGCCGATGCGTCCTCGATTCGCTTCATCGACCAGGACATGAAGGTGGTCGGAGAGAGTAAGGGTGGCGGCGCGACGTACCGCCCGATGGGCGTCGAGCGCTTCGTGCGGGTCGAGGCGGTGATGGCCGATGGCCGGACGGCGTGGTCGCAGCCCTTCTGGCTCACGCCCAACGCTCCCAAAGCTGCGCTTGCGCCGACGTTCGCGGGGGCCGCGGTCGTGGGCGAGACGCTGCCGCGCGCGCGGATCGACGTGGCGGACAACGGCGAGTATCTGGGCAACACGACCGCCAGCGACGACGGCGTCTTCGTATTTCGGCGCAACAGCCTCGCGCACGGGCCCCATAACCTCTGGGTCCAGGCGACCGCGCCCTGGCCCGACCAGGTTACCAGCGCGCCCACGCTGCTCACATATATCGAGACACCCTCGAGCTAAACCACAGCCACGATGAAACCGGCATTGATGCAAGCATGATTTACGAGTGAAGGCTTGCGGTGTTCACCTTGGCTTGAGTTTAGGATGCCCGAGGCATGGGAATCCGGCGTAGCATTACAGCCATGCAGTTGATCCGCATCGTGCTTGCCCTGGCGATTCTTGCCACTTCTCTTACCCCAGCGGCCGCCATGGCCCTCCATCAGGTACCCGTTTCCCCGGAAGAGGTGGTGCGCGGGGATCCCTCACGGCCGTGGATCAGCCTGGTCTTCAATGCGGGTGCCGGCTATACACCCGCTGAGGGGATCCTCGACGTGCTGCGGGAGCGCGAGGTGCGGACCACGTTCTTCCTGATGGGCTGGTGGGCGGAGCGGCAGCCCGACCTGGTGCGGCGCATCGCGGCGGAAGGCCACGAGGTGGGTAGCCACGGCCAGGAGGTGTTCGACCTCACCTCGGTATCCGATACCGCCGTCGTCGCCGATCTGGAGCGTGCCGATGCGGTCCTGTCACCGCTCACCGGCCGTACGACCCGCCCACTATGGAGTCCATCAGCCGGCTACCGGGATGCCCGCGTGCGAGGCCTCGCCGCCTCGCTCGGCTACCGACCGATCTACTGGACGCTCGACAGCGGCGATTGGACGTTCGAGGCCACCGCCGACGGGGTGCGTCGCCGGGTCCTGAACGGCGCAGTCAATGGGGCGATCATCGTGATGCACTTCGACAGCCCGCGCTCGGCCGACACGATGGCCGCTGAGTTACCCGCGGTGATCGATGGCCTCCGCGCCCAGGGCTACCGCCTGGTTACCATCACCGAGCTCGTGACCGGCAAGCTCGACGGCGACGAGTAAGCTCCTACACCACGCCAGTCGGCGTAAAGCGGCACTCATAGTCCGGGTCGGCGTGCTCGATCTGGATCGTCGGGTGCTCGATGCCGAAGCGCTCCTCCAGGGTGTCGACGATTCCGTCGAGAAAGCCGTCGTCGGTCTGCGCGTGGGTAGTGACGAGGTGGACGGTCAACGCCGTCTCCGTCGTGCTCATTCCCCAGACGTGCAGGTCGTGGACGCCCTCCACGTCGGGAAGACCCTCCAGGTACCCCTCGATCGCCGCGAGGTCCACCCGATCCGGGACGGCATCGAGCGCGAGGTCGCCAGCCTCACGGAGGAGGCTCCAGGTGGCGGCCACGATAGCCGCCGCGAGCGCCAGACTGACTGCGGGGTCGAGCCAGCTCCAGCCCGTCACGACGATCCCAATGCCGGCGACCACGACCCCGAGCGAGGTCGCCGCATCTGAGGCCATGTGCAGAAACGCGCCGCGGAGATTGGCGTCGTGCTCGCGCCCTCGCATCAAGAGCAGCGCCGTCGCGGCATTCAGCGCCACGGAGAGGCCGGCGACCCAGGCCACGGCGCCGCCATCGACCGGGCTCGGGTTCTGCAGGCGGTGGATCGCTTCCCAGCCGATCGCCCCAGTTACAGCGAGCAGGGTAATGGCGTTGGCGAGCGCGGCCAGAATCGACGAGCGGCGCCAGCCGTATGTATGCCGGCCGGATGGCGCCCGGCGGCCGAGCACCATCGCGCCCCAGGCCAGCCCGAGCGCGAGGACGTCGCTGAAGTTGTGGCCGGCGTCCGCCAGCAGTGCGAGTGAGTTGCTGAGGATTCCCACGACGATCTGGACCGCGACGATCGAGAGGTTGAGCGCGACGCCGATCGCGAAAGCACGATCATTCGTGGGTGACGCATGATCGTGCTGGTGGTGAAGCCCATGGCTGTGCGCTATCTCGTGCGCGTGGTGCTCGTGGCCACGAGCATGCTCGTCGTCGTGACCGAGCAGGCCCGAGTCATGCTGGTGAACCATCGGGTCGTGCGCCATAATGGGCTACCCCTCCGATGGGCGATTTCACCTGAGGCCAGGCAACGGATACGTCGGATCACCGCACGAGCAGCGCCGGGTATGGAGTCGTGATCCTGGACCACGACTTTACTCAGCCAGTATCGCAGCGATTGCGCAATTACGCAATCCCTAAAGTGATGCGATCGTGACTGCGCCGAAGGGCGACGCGCCCGGAACCCCCGCGATGCCCGCGAGCGATGAGGTGCTGCTCCCTGACGAGCTGGCTGCGCAAATGGCCGAGCTGTTCCGCGCGCTCGCCGACCCGACCCGTACGAAGATCGTGAACGCGCTCGTGCATGATGACATGACGACCTCCGGCATCGCGGCGCTGATGGGCGTCAGCCCGCCGCTCGTCTCGCAACACTTGCGCCTGCTGCGTGCACTGCGCATCGTGAAGCCCCGCCGCGAGGGTCAGCTCGTCTACTACTCACTCGACGACGATCACATCCGCCTCCTGGTCAGCCTGAGCCTGACCCATCTGCGGGAGGCCGGTTCGCGTGAGCCGCGCGGCGAGTAGCCGCGCCGTTTATCCCCTCGGTACGGACACCGCGGAAGGGCCGCGGCTCCTCCGCTCTGAACACCGAGATTCGCCTGTCCATAGCACCCCACGGGCATGAGAGCTCAGGCGGAAATGGGCTGGGGGCGTTCTGGAAGCTCGCAGTACACGACGCCCTCGATTGACTCGGGCCAGCCCACCGGGGCGGGCAGGCATCGCGCGAGGCGTGCGGCGATCAGTGCCGCAATCATCGCGTCGAGCGCATCGCCCTCGGCGTCAGCCAGCGCGACCTCGACGAGCGTCGCGTCGTCCAGCACCAGGCCCCGCGGCTGCAGCGCCGCCAGGATGCGTGCCCGCGCAGCGCGATGCTCGGGGCGCCGACCTTTGTACGGTGGATAGCAGCCGATCGCCTTGAGTGCCGATGCCGGGCACGCTTCCACAATCCACACGCACCCTGGCTCCGGCGCCTGCATCGGCAGAATCGATGCCTTGCCCTCAGCCGCTAGCGGCGCCAGTACGTCGCGGATGCCATAGTAGGTCTGGCGCGAGATCCGCAGGTTCGTCGGCGCCAATGGCGTGCGCGTCGCCACGTCGGTCGCGCGGCGCAGGTCTCGGCCGCCACTCGCCAGACTGCACTCGGCGCGAAACGACTCATGGCTCGGATACCGGCCCCCGAAGCCGGCGGCGAATTCCACCCAGGTCGGCTCTGGCACGAGTGGTGCCGCGAGCCCAAATGGAAAGTCCATCCCGACGACCGCCTGATTATGCCTGACGAGGTACTGGCGGAGTGCGGCGAGGCTCTCCTCCCGCCCGGAGAGGGCTCTCATCCGCCGGGCCAGGAGCGCGGGGGCCGGCGAGGGGGAGTGCATTGGTGGCTGACCATCGGGGGAAGACCATGCTGGATCCACGGGTAGGGGCATCCCGATGAGCTCCGCGATGCGGTGGCACGAGGTGATGTGTACGCATCCATCGGCCGTAATGTGTCCCTCGGCGAGCCAGATTTTCAGTCCGGCCAGCGTCGCCCCGCTGAAGTCGATGCCCACGACGTGCGTACGCCTGCCGCGCTGATCGCCCATCGGGGACCCCTCGAAAGGCTCAGGGTGCTCGGCGCGGCGGAGGGATGAAGGAGTGCCCGCGATCATCGTCGGAGAAGGCGCCCGGCGATGCCGACGACCTCACGCAGCTCCGTGACGCGCAGCACCGCGAGCACTAAGGCGTAGACGCCGAGCCCGATTGCCGCCGCGACCGCCACCGCAACCAGCCGCACGAGCAGCCCCGCGGCGGGCGCCATCGCGTCGCCGAAGCCGCCGAGTATGAGCCACGCCGCCAGCGCTGCCGCAGCGCCGCCCAGCCCGATCCGTGCCACGAACCAGGCGACCGCCGCCTCGCGCAGCCGCGGGAACCCGCGGGCGAGCAACACGTACAGGATCACGGCGTGGGCGCTGTTCTGCGCCGCGTTGGCCAGCGCCAGGCCCGGCATGCCGAGTGGCGCGACGAGCGAGAGCGCCGCGGCGAGGTACACCCCCACGCCGACCACGCCGACGACCACCGGTGTCACGGTCTGCTTCCGCGCGTAGTACGCCACGATTAGCAACTGGTCGACGACCACGAACGGGAGTTGCGGTGAATAGGCGAGCACCGCCAACGCGGTCCGCTGGGTCGCGACCGCGTCGAATGCCAACCGCTGGAACAACGCCGCCACCAACGGCTCACGCAGCACTACGAGCAGGGCACCGAGCGGCACGATGAGCAACACGACCGTCTTCAGTCCGCGCAGCAGGGTGATCTCGAACGAGCCGATCTCGACTGACCCGTCCAGCTCCGCCGTGGCGAGGCGCGACAGCGTCGGCAGGATCGCCAGGCTCGCCGCGGCGCCCACCAGCCCGAGCGGGAACTGGATCAGCGTGGTCGCGAACGCCATCACCGCCACGCTGTCGGTGCCCGTCCGCCATGCCAGTGAGGTATCGATCACCACGACCGCGTAGCTTGCCAGCATCCCCAGAAAGACTGGCGTGTACAGCCGCGCGACCAGCCGCACGCCAGGATGCCCGAAGTCCAGGACCGGCTGGTAACGCAGCCCACGAAGAGCTGGGAGCTGGGCGATGATCTGGAGCAGGGCGCCAAGCGCCAGCCCCAACACTAATCCCTGGATGCCGAGCGCGCGCGTCAGGGTGAGGGCGGCGAAGATGATCCCGACGTTGTAAATGGCGGCCGTGAATGCTGGCACGGTGAACCGCTGCCGGGCGTAGAGCGTGGCTGTCAGGATCCCTGAGATTCCGAGCAGCAGGATCGAGGGGAGGGCAAGCCGCGTCAGCTCGACTGCCAGGTCAAAGTATGCGGGGTCGGCGCCGAGCAGGGTCACGAGGAGCGGCGCGCCGATCACGAGCGCGGCCACCACCGCGCCAAGACCGAGCAGCGTGAAGTTGATGAACGTACTGACGATGCGGCTGAGCTGCGCGGTCTCACCGCTCGCCGCGTAGTCGCTGAATACGGGCACGAGCGCGGCCGTCGTCGCGCCGGAGAGCAGCAGGTCGTAGACCGCCGTGGAGACGCGCGTTGCGGTGCGAAATGCGCTCGTCCCGCCTGTCGCACCGAAGAGCGCTGCGATGACCTGCTCGCGCACCAGCCCGAGCACGCGGCTCGTCACGTTGCCGGTGCCGATCAGCAACGCTGCCGACGCGATCCGCCGACCCGCCGGCTGGGTAGCTGCCTCGAGCGGTACCTCAGGTGTCTCCAGCGGTGGCTCGAGCCCCGGCGTCGAAGGCGGAGTCACCGCGCCTCGATCCCCAGCAGCGCGGGTAATTCCAGCAGGCTCCGGACAGTCGTCGCCGCGCCCATCGCGTTCTTCTGCCCCCAGGTGGGCATCAGCCCCGCTTGCTTCCGATCGAGCAGCACCGCACGCATCCCGACGGCGAGCGCGCCCTCCACGTCGTCGCGCGGACTGTCGCCGATGTGGATCGCTTCCTCAGGCCGCACGCCAGCCTTCTCGAGCGCGAGCTGAAAGATCGCCGGATCCGGCTTCTCGATGCCATGAACGCCCGAGATCACTACCACGTCAAAGAACTCGGCGATGCCGAGCCCCGCGATCAGCCGCTCCAGCCACTCCTCCCAGTTGGAGATCACGCCGAGAATCAACCCGCGCCCGCTCACGGCCTGGAGTGTCGGAAGGCTGTCCTCGAAGAGGCGGTAGCTCTCGAGCCGGGTAAAGGTCTGCCACAGCCGCTCTGGTAGGGGACTCTGCGCGGCTTCTGGAAAACCGAGGTCCTCCAGGAACGTGCGGTACACCCACAGCCAGAACTCGCGCGACCGTTCGAATGAGGCGCTGTAGCCGCGCCCGGCGTCCTCGCGCCGCGCAATCTTTTCCCATACCCCGACCTCCGCGTGTGCCGCGTCCTCGGGCGTGACCATGAGGCCATGGGCCTGACACACCTCGGCCATCAATCCATGGAATGACGGGTGGGGATAGGCGAGGGTGCCGCCGACGTCGAAGAATACCGCGCGGATTTCGTCGATCATGTGGAGATCCCCGGGCGGAGTCACGCCCGCGTGATTATGACCCACGGGCGTGGCGGCCGCGCCTTCGCCGCCGATGCGTGATTGATTACCATCTATCCATGCGTCGTCTTCCGCGCCTGGCTCTTTTGGCGCTCATTCCTTTGGTCGCCGCCGCCATCCTCGTGGGCCGGACGCTGCCCCGGCCGCCGAACACGCCGCCGGGGGCCGCGTCTGGACTGGCCCCCGCATTCACGGTCCGCGAGTTCAATGGTGAGGAGCTCTCCCTCGGCAGCCTTCGTGGCAAGGCGGTCGTCGTGAACTTCTGGGCCTCATGGTGCGTGCCGTGCCGCGAGGAGATGCCGGCGCTCGAGGAGATCTCCCGCACCCTGCAGTCGGAGAACGTCGCCATCGTCGGTGTGGGTGTGCTGGACGACGCGGGCTCGCTGCGCTCGTTCTTGCAGCAATTCCACATCACGTATCCAACGGGCATCGACGCGGACGGAACGACCTCTCGCACGTACGCGCTCGTCGGACTGCCGACGACGGTGTTCATCTCGCCGGGCGGCACCATCGTGCGTCGGTGGGAGGGCCCGCTCGATCGGACCAAGCTAATGGGCTTCATCGACGAGGCTCGGGCAGGCTGAAACGCCCCCACCGCAGGTTTATGATCGACCGAGCACGCGCCATAGGCGTGCACCGCAGTCTCACGGGAGGACGCATGGCAGTCTGGGATGAGTTTCTCACTGAGCGCGACAAGCTGGCCCTCGTTGCCTCGGGCAGAGTCGGGCGCCCACGCCGCGGTTTCGGCAAGCGGCCGGCTCTCCTGATCATCGACGACTACTATGGGGTGCTCGGCACCGAGCCGCAGCCGCTGCTCGAGGCCGTCAAGACGTGGCCGTCTAGCTGTGGTGAGGAGGGCTGGGAGGCGATTCGCCGGACCAAGGAGCTGCTCGCCGCGGCGCGCGCGAATCACATCCCCGTGGCCTTCTCGACCGACATGGACAACTTCCCGAGCCCATGGAGTGGTGGAGGCGGTGGGCCCAGCCGCCTCACCCCGGCCCAGCAGGCGATTCAGCACAAGATCTCGGATGACATTGCGCCGCAGCCCGGCGAGTTGGTGGTCCAGAAGGCGTCGCCGAGCGCATTCTTCGGCACCCCGCTCATCGCCCATCTGCAGTTCAACAATGTGGATACGATCATCGCGTGCGGCGAGAGCACCAGCGGCTGCGTCCGCGCCACAGTCGTCGACGGCTGCACCTACCGTTTCCGTATGTCAGTCGTCGAGGAGTGCACCTTCGATCGGACCCAGGCCTCGCACGCGATCAACCTGTTCGACATGCATCAGAAGTACGCGGACGTGATCCCCTTGCAGGATGCCATCGCCTACTTCGACAGTGTCGGAGAATCCGGGGTGTACCCTGGGCGTTAGCGATTTCCGCTCCGAGTCATTCGCGGGTCATCCTGCAATAACTGCCCAATGATCGGTGGATTTCTTTAGCTGTTCTGCCCGTGCGGCGCGCACAGGTGGCTCGGTATGCTTCCACTGTCATCTCCTGGAGGAATGACTCGTGGATGTCGAGCTCAGCGCGGATCTCGCCGAGGTGCTCGTCCGCTACCAGGACGAGATCCGACGCTGTAGGTACGGGAGCTTTCGCGGCGTGATCAAGGACGGCAAGGTCGTGATCTTCGCCATTGAGCACGAATGGCGCCCGCAGCTCGATGCCCGCCGTGACCCCGCAGTGCCTGACGCCGCGTCATCACCCTGACCCGTCAGGTGAGCTGGCCCTACGTGTGCTTGAGGGAGGCACGTGGGGCGGAGTGCTCCATCTCCCTCTCCTCCTCCCCCTCCCCGGCCCTCTCCTCCCCCCAGGAGAGGGCCTCCTTTTTGCCTTCTGCACGATGAGGCGTATTTGGATGAATTGACCGGGATGTGGGTTGAATGTCCGGTTGAATCGATGATGTAACACCAGACGTGGGCGGGCTATCGTGTGGGGGCGCAAACGGGTCGCCGTGGAACCGAGCTGAGCCGCCGGGGTCACGACATGAGCCGATGTGCCCGACGAG
>JAXDLH010000180.1:0-6542 GCA_034666705.1 Chloroflexota bacterium | reverse complement strand
AAGTAGTAGGGCGCTCTGACGGACGATGACAGTGTGTAGACGGGCAGAAGGCGTGCTATGATTTCCGGCCTTGGGCAAGTAGCTCAGCTGGTTAGAGCGCCACGTTGACATCGTGGAGGCCAGGGGTTCGAGTCCCTTCTTGCCCACCAACTGCATAATCACGGCGATGACGAGGACGAGTAACTCGGCCACGAGCTCCAGAGAGGCGGGGTCAACGACTGGAAGCCCCGCCAGCGAACGCCCGAGTGAAAACCACCTCTGAGCCAGCGCCCGAACCCGCAAGCCGGTAGTAGGGATGCTCGGTCCGGTCCCGATATCGGCCGCTCGAGAGCTCGGCGCGTGTGCGTGCCGGCGCTGAAATTGGGTGGAACCGCGTGGACCCCCTCGCCCCAAGCGAGGGGGTCTTTTTGTGGTTTGCGAGGAGGAAGGCAATGGCATCCATCGACCTGGAAACGATGCGGCACAGCACGGCGCATGTGATGGCGGCGGCGGTCGAGCGGCTCTTTCCTGGCACAAAGCTTGGAGTCGGCCCCGCGATCAAAGATGGCTTCTACTACGACATGGAACTGCCGCAGCACCTCACGCCCGATGACCTGCCGCGCATCGAGGACGAGATGCGCAAGATCGTGAGCGAGCGCCATGCGTTCGTCCGCGAGGAGGTCTCGATCGAGGAGGCGATCGCACGCTTCGGTCAGGAAGGACAGGACTACAAGGTCGAGCTCCTCACGGATCTGAAGGAGCGCGGCACGACGAAAGTCGGCAGTTATGAGGACGTCGACGTCGATCCTAGCAACGTCCAGAGCGCGAGCCTGTACCACACGGGCGACTTCGTCGATCTCTGCCGCGGACCGCACCTCGCGGACAGCGGCGAGATCGGCGCGTTCAAGCTGCTCAGCGTCGCCGGCGCCTACTGGCGAGGCGATACGCAGCGGCCGCAGCTCCAGCGCATCTACGGCACGGCATGGGCCACGCAGGAGGATCTGGAGCACCACCTGTGGCAACTGGAGGAGGCGGAGAAGCGCGACCACCGGCGGCTCGGTCGCGACTTGAGTCTCTTCATGTTCCACCCCTGGGCGCCTGGCTCCCCGTTCTGGCTGCCAAAGGGCACCGCGGTATATCAGACGCTCTCCGACTACATGCGGCGCCTGCTCACCCGCGATGCCGGCTACGTCGAGGTGCGCACTCCGCTCCTCTTCAACAAGGCGTTATGGGAGACCTCGGGCCACTGGCAGAAGTACCGCGAGAACATGTTCACCCTCGCGGCAGGCGAGATGGAGATGGGTCTCAAGGCGATGAACTGCCCCGGCCACATGCTCATCTTTGCCAGCGAGCTTCGCTCGTACCGGGACCTGCCGATGCGCATCCACGACCAGAGCGTGCTGCATCGCAATGAGGATTCGGGCAACCTCTCCGGCCTCACCCGAGTCCGGCAATTCTGTCAGGACGACGCGCACCTCTTCGTCCGGCCCGATCAGATCGAGAGCGAGATCAACGCGCTCCTGGGGCTCGTTCGTCAGGTGTACGGCATGTTCGGCATGCGCTTCTCGATGGAGCTCTCCACACGCAATCCGGAGAGCTACCTGGGCGACGTCGACACCTGGGAGCAGGCCGAGCGCAGCCTGCGCGACGCCCTGGAGGCCAACGACGTCGATTATCGGGTCAATCCGGGAGATGCCGCGTTCTATGGCCCCAAGATCGACGTGCACGTCACGGACGCGTTGGACCGGCCATGGCAGTGCGCCACCATTCAACTCGACTACCAAATGCCCGAGCGCTTCGATCTCGAGTACGTCGGCGAGGACTCGCAGAAGCATCGCCCGGTCGTGATCCACCGAGCGATTTTTGGCAGTTTCGAGCGCTTCATTGCCATGCTCATCGAGCACTACGCGGGCGCGTTTCCGCTGTGGCTCGCACCGGTGCAGGCCCTGGTGCTCCCCATTGCGGATCGCCATGCCGAGTACGCCGGTCAGGTCGCATTGCAGCTTCGCGGTCGCGGCTTCCGCGTCGAGGTAGACGCGCGGCGGGAGAATCTGAACCACAAAATCCGTGAGGCGCAGCTCCAGAAGATTCCGTACATGCTCGTCGTCGGCGACCGCGAGATCGAGGCTGGCGCCGCGGCGGTGCGGGCGCGCTCGGGCGAGAACCTCGGGAGTGTCGCCATCGAGGACCTCATTGCGCGCCTGACGGAAGAGGTAACTGCCGCTACGGGCGGGGTATGAACGGGGATATCGGCGCGAATAGGCGGCGTTCTGGCTAAACCGTCGCACCCCTGTGAAGCAAACGCATCTTGACACCGCCGACTCCGGACTAAATACTTCAAAATGAACGTATATTCCGGAGACGTGAAAGTGCGAACACGCACCGGAAACCGATAGGAGGAGAACAATCAGTCGAGATCTTCGTATTAACGAGCGTATTCGGGTTCCGCAAGTCCGCTTGATCGGCGCCGAGGGCGAACAGCTTGGAGTCGTCTCTACCCACGAGGCGCTCCAGATCGCCCGCGAGCGCGGGCTCGATCTCGTCGAAGTGGCCCCGACCGCGGTTCCGCCGGTTTGCCGGCTGCTCGAGTATGGTCGCTTCAAGTACGAGCAGGAAAAGAAGGACCGCGACGCGCGCAAGAATCAGA
This sequence comes from Chloroflexota bacterium, assembly GCA_034666705.1. Taxonomy (GTDB): domain Bacteria; phylum Chloroflexota; class UBA6077; order UBA6077; family SHYK01; genus JAXDLH01. The sequence continues at coordinate 3,916 of JAXDLH010000180.1, read as the reverse complement.
AGATTGTGCTGATGAAGGAGATTCGGGTTCGCCCGAAGACCGACACGCACGACCTGGAAGTGAGCGCGAAACGCATCGAAAAGTTTATCGAGGCCGGTGACCGCGTGAAGGTCACCCTTCGGTTCCGCGGTCGCGAGATCGCGCACCCGGCCCTGGGCCGCCAGGTGCTCGAGGAGCTCGCGGAGCGCGTGAAGGATATCGCCACCTATGAGCGAATGCCTCTGATGGAGGGCAACACCATGACGATGGTGTTGACAAAGGCGAAGCCGGCGACGGGCGCCGCACGTGAGGGCGCGCCCGGAGCGCCAGTGCCCGGAGCACCGCCGGCCCCCGTGGGAGCCCCGGCCCCTGGTGCCGCAGCACCCGCGCCGAGCGCGCAGGCTGCGCCGGCCCCACGGCCTGCTCCTGCACCAGGGGTAACTCAGGCTCCGGTAAGCGCCCCTGTGCCGGCGGCTGCGAACCCCGCACCTGCTGCGGGAGCTGCCGCAGCCCCCGCGGCCGCGGCCAGGCCCGTGCCTGCGCCGGAAGCCGCGCCCGCGACGGGAACCGCGCCGGCTCCCGCAGCCGGAGCTGCTGCCCCAGCGCCACGACCTGCCGCGCCGGCGCCGCCTGCACCGCAGCGCCGCGAGGCATAGCCCGGGGCACGCAGCGCTAGCTCAGCATCAATCCACGCTCACCCAACCACTGATGCACGGGGCAAACCGCCGTGGCGTCAGGCGCTGCGCATCGCCGTCCGAGCCAGACCGTCGTGTGCGGACCCGGCTATTGCGCTCCGCTGCCCTACGCCTCCGATTCCACTCCGAGGAAGCGCAGGCAGTTGCGCCAGGTGATGGCCTCCAGCTCCTCGTCGGAGAAGCCCAGGGTACGAAGCGTTTTGCCGACCGGCAGCTCGCGGGGGATGAATGGGTAGTCAGTCCCCACGATGAGCTGGCTCGGCCCCATGAGGTCGCGCAGGTACCGGATCGCGCGGCCGTCGAACAAGAGTGTGTCGTAGTAGAGCAGCCGCGCGTACTCGGTCGGCGACTTCGGGAGCCGTTCGCGCAGCGGGTTGCCACCGGGTGCGATCGGCTCCGGCGGCTCGCCGTTCCATTGACCACTCCAGCCGTGCTCGAGGCGGGGAAGGAAATATGGGAAGGTGCCCCCTCCGTGGCTGAATGCGAGCCGCAGGCCAGGGTAGCGCTCCAGCACCTGCCCGGTAATCATCGACGCGATGGTGAGGCCCGTGTCAGTAGGAAATCCAACCGGGTTGTCGACGGCGGGCCCGACGTAGCGATCGGTGAACGTCGGGTGCAGTGCGTGGACGAACACCGCCAGCCCCTGCCGCTCAACCTCCTCGAAGAACGGCCAGAAGCGCGGCTCGCCGAGCGACTTGCCGTTGACGTTCGAGCCGAGCTCGATGCCATGCAGGCCCATCTGCTTTAGCCCAGCAAGCTCTTTCGCGGCAAGCTCCGGATCCTGGAGGGGCACCATCCCGAGGCCGTAGAGCTGCGTCGGGGCGGACCGCACGAGGCGCGCGATGTCCTCGTTGACGTAGCGGCTGAACTCGCGTCCATCCTCGGGCACGAACCAGTACGAGAGCAGCTCGGGCATAGGCGAGATGACCTGGGCGTCGACGCCCTCCGCCACCATGTCCCGAGCGCGGCGCGCGTGGCTCCAGCACTGCTCGGTGACCGTGCGAAAGTTCTCCCCAGCGATCATGACCCTGGCGCGGCCCGCCTCGAAGTGATCCATAGACGGCCAGCGTGAGGCGCTCGCGCGGCTGCCTGCGGGTGGGAACTGCTCCGGAACGATGTGGGTGTGCAGATCAATAATCATGCGTTACGGCAGCGCCCATTCGTGCACGTTCCACGTGTGCAAGATGAAGCCCCGGTGCGCGACGCCCGTATTCGGCACCGGACCCTTGAGCCCTGCGCCAACGGGAACCAGGTCGTACCGGAAGTAGGTCGGCAGCAACGGCAGCTCGGTGCTTGCCATGCGGAGGAGTTGCCGCTCGACGTCAGTCCGCGCATCTTCTTGCAACGAGCTGAGTAGGCGAACCTCGAGCTCATCCCACGCGGGATTGCTGTAACCGCCCCGGTTCGAGCCGGTCCAGCGATTCTGAGCGTTCGGGATGTTGCTCGTGTCCGACCGCCGCGTCACCGCCGCGATCCCCATCGGGTTCGAGACGAGATCGACACCGCTGAACGTCGCGCGGTCCTCGCGGTCCCGCAGCGCCTCGACGGACTTGCGCTCATAGTTGCCGACAATGCCGATCTCCTTCCAGAAGGAGGCGATCACCAGGGCCTCGGCTTCCCCATCCTGATCGCGCATCGTCAGGGTGAATTTCTGACCGTCCTTCTCGAGCACGCCATCCGCCCCCGGTCGCCAGCCGGCGTCGGCCATAAGTTGGGTCGCCTGACGGGTGTCGTGCGGGTAGTGAACGATCGAGTCTTTTAGCCGCTGGTACGAGGCAAACGTCGGCGACACCCAACTGTCCGCCACGATGCCCGCATCGCCGAATGCGCGGCGAGCCAGCGCCTCGCGGTCGAGTGCCAGCAACATGGCCTTTCGCACCGTGGGGTTAGTCAGATCCTGTGGGGAGGGATTGTGATATTGCTGGGGCTCGACGAAGCGATAACTGATCGGGTCCATGATGACCGTGCCATACCCGCTTGATTCCCAGTCGCGCTTCAGCTCGTTCATCGCCTCGAAATCGCCTCGGGCGCCGAGCGTCGTCATGACCTGGACGGTCCTCGCCCGCAAGTTCGCCAGCATCGTGTTGGGGTCGGAGATAAACTGCAAGCGAATGCCGTCGAGCTTCGGCCGGCCGAGGAAATACTGGTCGAAGGCGGTGAGATCCATGTGGCTGCCGCTCTCCCAGCGAGCAATCCGGAATGGACCGAGCCCCACGAAGTCAGTGCTGAAGAATGGCTGATTGAGAAATGCCTCCTTCGCCCCTTGCGTGTAGCTCTGGTCGAGGATGTGCTTGGGCAACAGATAGAGGTCGCGATGCTCCATCCGGTCGGCGAATGGATACGACTCCTTCCAGCTTACGAGCAGCGTATGCGGATCGACGACCTCCATCCGATCGATCAGCCGAACTGCATCCTGATCGGCGTTGGGCACCTCCTTATCGGCGTTCACCTGATAGGAGAAGACCACGTCGTCCGCGGTAAACGGCGTCCCATCGTGCCAGTAGGCATCGGCGCGAAGCTTGTAGGTAGTCTCCATCTTCCCATCGGGCAGCACGCGCCAGGTCCCCTTATCGAATGATGGGAGCTCGGCGAGCAAGCGCGGAGTAGGCGAGCCGTCGGCGGTAATTGCCACCAGGTGCTGGTTGATGACGTCGGCCACTTCGCGCGCACCGGTGCCGCCACCATTCGTGATCGGGTCCCAGAGGTTCTTCAGCTCTTCGTCGATGGCGAGGGTAATCGTCTTCGGCGCGCCAGACGAGGCGACCTGCCCCTGAGGCGCCTGTCCAGACTGGCTTCGGGCATCGGATCCACCCGAGGTCGACGGCGAACATGCAGTGAGCGCGACGATGCCGATCACGACCACACGAATAGTCGACCACATGGTTGCTTCCTCCAATGATGAAGGGTGCCGAGCCCCCTGGCATTCCGGTCCTGAGCCATCTTACCCCGACGTAGCCCCCCACGATACACCCGTTGCGCCGCGTGTCATTGAGCTCGACAGGCTGAGCTGGCACTGTGGCACGTTACGCATTACTATGTGGCGCGCCTGCCTCGTCCTTGCAACCATGGTCGCAAACGGCTCGCGGCGGCGCGATGTGGAGGGGTGCGGTGCGACTCGAAGAGCTCGTCGCGAGCTACCAGGCCCAGCGGCAGGAGCTGGATCGACAGGGCGTCTACTTCCTGGGCACGATCACCGAGGAGGAGGCAGAGCGCTTCTCCAAAACACTCTTTCTCATGGCCTC
>JAXDLH010000179.1:0-4262 GCA_034666705.1 Chloroflexota bacterium | reverse complement strand
CGCCGCGCGACATGCTGGCCCGGCTGGAGACCATGGTGCTGATGGCGGGGATGGACCTGCCGGTGAACGCGATCCGCCAGCAGGTCTCCTCGGCGGTGGACCTGATCGTGCAGCAGACCCGGCTGCGGGACGGGTCGCGCAAGATCGTCAACGTCACCGAGGTGCTCGGCATGGAGGGCGAGACCATTACCCTTCAGGATATCTTCATGTTCGAGCAGGAGGGGTTTGAGGGCGGCAAGGTCATCGGCCGCATCAAGCCCACCGGCGTGCGCCCGAAGTTCATGCCCAAGATCGAGGACTCGGGCATTCGGCTCCCACCAACCGTGTTTGGCATCAGCGACCGGTTCTTCTAGCGCACAATGCAGCGTCGATCCCGGGCTGGCGAGCCTGAGGATTCAATCGCTTGAATTCGCGGAGCCGCGGGTCTCTCGCCATACGTAGGGCAAGAATCACATGGGAGCGAGGCGGGTGATATGACGACGTTCCTCACGCTAACCGTGGCAGTGGGCATCATCTTCCTCTTTTTCGGGATCGAGCGCGCCCTAGCGCCGCAATCGACCCGGCTGGATGAGCGCCTCCAGCGGTATGGCGCGCGCCGGATGGTCATTGTCGAGGCCACGACTGGCGAGACTCGCCAACAGTCCGCCGCCGCGGCCGCGCTCACGAGCAGCATCGGACGAGCCATTCAGGGCCACTCCTTCGCGCAAAATCTGCAAGCAGATCTCGCCCGCGCTGATCTGAAGCTCACTGCCGCGGAGTTCCTCACAATTCAGGCAGTACTCGGGCTCGGGCTCGGAATTCTTGCGAGCGCCATATTGCGCAACCCCTTAGGCATACCCCTCCTTGGCGCAGTGGGCTACTTCCTCCCGAAGATGTGGGTGCGACGACGCGAGAACGGCCGACTGAAAGCGTTCAACGAGCAACTCGCCGATACGATCGCGCTTATGTCCAACTCGCTGCGCTCAGGCATGAGCCTCCTGCAGGCAATGGAGATGATCGCCCGCGAAGGTGAGCCTCCCATGAGCCAGGAGTTCGCGCGCGTCGTGCGCGAAATCGGGCTCGGCATCTCGCCCGAAGACGCGCTGCTTCACCTCGTCGCCCGCATCCAGAGTGATGACCTCGACCTGATGGTCACCGCGATCATGGTGCAGCACGAAGTCGGCGGCAACCTGTCGAAAATCCTGGACACGATCGCCTATACGATTCGCGAGCGGGTAAAGATTAAGGGCGAGATCAGGGCTATCACTGGCCAGCAAAGAATGGCAGGGTACATGCTCATCGCCCTGCCGATTTTCGTCGCGGGCATGCTGATGTTGATCGCTCCGAAGTACATTGGAGCGTTCTTCAACCCCACCGGACCATGGACAGCGCTGCCGATTTGTGCTGGCGTAGGTGTCCTGTTCGGGCATCTGCTCATCGGCAAGATCGTAGACATCGAAGTATGAGCGCCAGGAGACTGGTCCCAGGAGGGCACTGCAAATGACAATGCTCCTACCGTTCCTCATTGGCATGGGCTTGCTTGCCATCGCCTTTGGCGTGGCGCTGCCGCTTTTCGAGCGCGATGCCGTGCAGGCGCGGCTCGCGCAGTTCGCGGACCGGCCTCGCAGCCTCGAAGAGCTGGAGCTGCAGATTCCATTCAGCGAACGAGTATTGCGGCCGCTCTTGCAGCGGCTGGCCAGCTACACCGACCGGTTCACGCGCAAGAAAGACGTTCGGCAGCAGGAGCGCCAAACCAGCACCCTCCGGCAACGCCTCGACCTGGCGGGCAACCCGAATCGCTGGTCGCCAACCGACTTCCTCGGTTTCAAGGCGCTCTGCTCCATCGTGGGTGCTGGCGGCTTGTTCCTGCTGCTGACGGCAGTTGGCCAGCCGTTCTTCGCCATTTTCGCCGCGATTGCCGGTGCCGGTATCGGGTTTATTGTGCCCGAGTTCTATCTGAACAACCTGATCAAGTCGCGGCAGCATGACATTCAGAAAGTGCTGCCTGACTCGCTCGACTTGCTCTGCATCTGCGTGGAAGCGGGTCTCGGGTTCGACGCAGCGCTCGCGCGTGTCGTTCAGAAGTCTGATACGACGCTCTCGCGCGAATTTGGGCGGGGGCTACAGGAGCTTCGCGTGGGACGCCCACGGCGCGAGGCGTTAAAGGACATCATCACCCGCACTGAGGTTCCGGACCTCGCAAACTTCATTTCCGCGGTGATCCAGGCGGACCAATTGGGCGTGTCGGTCACTCAGGTGCTTGCAGTGCAGGCGGACCAGATGCGCGTGGCGCGGCGCCAACGTGCTGAGGAGCAGGCTGCACAGGCCCCGCTCAAGATGTTGATCCCGATGATGCTCTTCATCTTTCCCGCGCTCTGCGTCGTAATCCTGGGACCGCTGTGGCCACAGATGGCAACCGTGCAAACCGCCCCGCCGTGATCGTCACGAACGAGACGCGCGGCGAACAACTCGTCGCCAGCGGACGCATCGCACGGAGCATGTGGGCGCGCGGTCGGGGACTGCTCGGCACGCGCTCGCTCGACCCAGGTGATGGGCTGCTCATTGAGCAATGCCAGAGCATCCATAGCTTCTGGATGCGCTACCCGTTTGATGCGCTCTTCCTCGACCGCCAGGGCCGCATCGTGCACCTCATCAAGCGCATGAAGCCGAATCGCATCAGCCGCCACGTCTTTGCAGCGCGCGCGGTACTCGAATTACCGGCGGGCACAATCGAGGCGACGGGAACCGAGCACGGCGACGTGCTGCGGTGGACGGAACCGCAGGTCACCCGAGCTGCGCAGTGACGAGATCGAGCTCCCCGGCTGTCCATGGCACGTTGACGAGCCCTGAGCCCGGCTTCGTGGCGCGACTGATTACCCTCCTGCTCGACCACGTCGCACCCGCGTGTTACTACGTGTTCGGCATGCTGGCGAGCGTCATGACGCTCAGTCAGGTGCTTGCGGGCCAGGGGCCTGCCGAAGGCGCCGAGGGACTGACGTACACCTGGCTCCTGGTGCAGCAATCGCTCACCACGTGCTTCGTGGCGCTTATCGCGGTCCTATTCATGATCCGCCGCGATCGCCTCGGTGGACGCAGAGGGCTATTGGCCGCGCTTGGCACGCTCGTCGTTCACCCGCACGACGGGTCGGCACGTGGGCAGGTCCGCGAGCAACTGCTGCCCGCCGCCGTCGCGCTTGCGGGCACCAACGCGCTCTACGTCTTCAATCTCACTCCGGTGACGCAGCTCGATCCAATTGTGACCATCCCTAGCTCAATACTGTTGGGCGTCGGTCTCTTGCTCTCGATCGTTTCGCTCGCCACCCTCGGTCGCTGCTTCGGTGTGTTTCCGGAGGTTCGCGGGCTGGTAACACGCGGCCCGTACGCGATCATCCGTCACCCGCTATATCTCGCGGAGATCATTGCGGGGCTGGGAGGCCTCCTACCACGAATGTCGCCGCTCATGCTCCTGATGTTCGTGGTATTTGTCGGGCTTCAATACTGGCGAAGCACGTTCGAGGAGCGGGTGCTCGAACAGGCCTTCCCCGATTACGCGGCGTACCGCCGCACCACGTGGCGGATCATCCCGGGCGTGCATTGACCGCGGACCGTGCCGTCCTCGCCGGCAGGAGCCATCCAGTCACATCAGATCAGAGCACCCGGAGGGCGTACGCCCGCCTCGGGATCACGTGGCCCGAGTGGCGCTCCGTAGCGTTACTCGCCGCCTGCATCTTCGCACTGACGCAAGCACCACCGACAGCGGAACGGCTTTTCGGTTCGACCGACCGGGTGCACGTCGGCACGTACTGGTACTGGGCAGACTTCAGTCAGTACCTCTCGGCGATGCGCGAGGCGGCGACCACCGGCTCGTTACTCGTGCACGACCACCTGACAGCGGAGCCACATACGCCCGCGCTGATCTACCCGTTGTATGCGGCGATCGGCGTGGCTGCGGCAGCCAGTGGGCTGCCGATCCTGAGTGTCTACACCATCGTGGAGGCGCTGGCTCGGCTCGCGCTGCCGTTTGCGATCTACGCCTACATGGCGAGCCTGCTCGAGAGGCCAGGTGCGCGCATCGCGGCAACGCTGCTGGCGATCTTCGCAGCGAGCCTCGGCATCTGGGCCCTGTTCGTGTCCAAACTGCTCAATCTCGGTCTTGTGGACGACCGAGCCCTGAACACGACCGTCGAGGCCACGACCTTTGGGCTCTTCTTTATCGCGCCGCACGTGCCGCTCGGTCTGGCCGCCACCCTGGTTGCCGCGCTGCTCTACGTCCGCGCCGCGAC
>JAXDLH010000178.1:0-4776 GCA_034666705.1 Chloroflexota bacterium | reverse complement strand
CGTACCCTCGTCATCTCGTGGAGTCGGCCCTACCCGGACGCCGCTACCCTCTCCACGCGTGACCGCGAGTTGCCGCCACTCCCGCGGCACATCCTGGGCGCCGCGCTGGAGCGTGACAGCAACGATCAGTTTGGCGCCGAGCCGTTCTGGACCCGCGAGTTCGTGGGTGCTGGCCCATTCAAGATGGACAAATGGGAGCCAGGCTCGTTCATCGAGGGGGTCCCATTTGCCGGCCACGTGCGGGGCCGACCGAAGATCGAGCGGATGAAGCTCGTATTCCTCAGCGACGCGGATACCGCGCTTTCGAACATGCTCGCCGGTGAAGTGCACCTGGCGGCGGATACGGTGCTTCGCCTCGAGCAGGTTGCCATCCTGAACCGCGAGTGGGGACCTCGCAACCTGGGCGAGGTGCTCCAGCACCCGAACCAGTGGCGTGCTGCGTTCTTCCAGTTCCGGCCGGACGTGGTGGGCAATAAGGCGTTGCAGGACGTGCGCGTTCGCCAGGCGCTCGCTTACTCGGTCGATCGCAATGCGATCAACGAGGCGCTCTACAGCGGCCAGGGGATCTTCTCCGATTCGATGATCGCGCCGACGTCGGAGTACGGACCTGCCGTGCAGGCCACCGCCACCTCATACCCATACGACCCGCAGCGGGCCGAGCAGGCGATGGCGCAGGCGGGCTACTCGAAAGTCGGCGGCTTCTTCACCAGCCCGACGGAGGGACGGCCACAGTTCGAGGTGAAGACGAACGCCGCCGCTGACAACGAGTCCGAGCTCTCGATTCTTGCCAGCGGGTGGCGCACCGTCGGTTTCGACATGCAACAGGCGGTGCTGCCCGCCGCGCAGGCGCAGGACAACCAGCTTCGCGCCACGTACCCGGGGCTGTACGTGAACAATACGAACCTGGGCGATGCCGCCCTCCTGGGCGAGGCGAGCTCCGCGATCCCGCGGGCTGAGAATCGCTGGACGGGCGCCAACCGCGGTGGGTGGTCCAACTCGGATTACGACCGCATCGTCGCTCAGTACAACACGACGCTTGATCGCACGCAGCGGACCCAGCAAGCAGCGGAGATGGTGCGCATCTTTACCGCGGACGTCGGGGCGATTACCCTCTTCATGCGCACCCAACCGTGGGCGCACGTGGCGGGACTGACCGGCATGGCGGTGGTGGCACCGGAGTCCACGATGACCTGGGACATCGCGAACTGGGAGTTCCGCTAGCTCGTGAATCAGTGAGCCAGCGGTACTTGATTCAGTAAAAGAAAGGCCGGCGATGAAAGCAGTACAGATCACCGCGTTCGGCGGGCCCGAGGTGCTCAAGTACCAGGACGCACCCACGCCGGAGCCGGGGCCGGGTCAAGTGCGGATCAAGGTGGCGGCTACGTCCGTCAACTTCGCCGACATCCAGACCCGACGCGGTGGGTACCGCGATACGCGTCCGCTGCCATTCACCCCGGGGTTGGAGATGGCCGGCACGATCGACGCGCTCGGCCCCGGCGTGACCGGGCTCGAGATCGGCCAGCGCGTCGCAGCCCACGCTGACGGCGGCTCGTACTCGGAATATGCGATTGCCCGGCCGGTCGGCATCTTCGCGCTGGCGGATGAGGTAGGGTGGGAAGAGGCGGCCGTCTTCCCCTCGGTCGGCACCACGGCCTTCAATCTGCTGACGATGGCCGCGCGGCTGCAGCCCGGCGAGACGGTCGTGATCCACGCGGCGGCCGGGGGCGTCGGCAGTACCGCGGTGCAGCTCGCACGTGTGCTCGGCGCCGGATTCATCATCGGCACCGTGGGCAGCTCCGACAAGGCGAAGGTGGCGCGCGATCTGGGTGCGGATGCCACGATCAACTACCAGCACGAGAACATCGTCGATCGCGTGAAGGCCCTGACCGGGGGGACCGGCGCGGACATCGTATTGGACGGCGTGGGCGCCGCAACCTCCGAGGCCAGTGTCGCGTGCCTCGCCCCGTTCGGCCGCGTCGTGGCGTTCGGCCAGGCGAGCGGGCCGCCAGTCCCAGTCGCATTTGGGCCAATCTATCGCGACAACAAATCCGTGATCGGCTACAGCTCCGGCGGGATCCGTGGGACTCGGCCGGAGCTGATGCGCCAACCGGGACTCGCCGTCATGAAGCTCCTGGCCCAGGGCCGCTGGAAGCCGCTGATCGGTGCCCGCTATCCGTTGGCGCAGGCTGCCGAGGCGCAGCGGCTGGTCGAGGATCGCGAGAGCATCGGCAAGGTGCTGCTCCTCACCTGACAGCTAAGAGCCGGAAGACGCCACAAATCGTCGTGCATTGTTGCGGCAGGAGCTCGGTGGTCGAGGGAAGCGAGAACATCGCATGAAGATATCGACCGTAGACGTGATCCCAATCCGGGTGCCGATGGAGTTTCCCTATGGGGAGCTGACGTCGGTCGCCGCGGTCGTGGCGCGGGTGCAGAGCGACCAGGGCGTCGAAGGGCTCGGTCACGCCATCATCCTCTCGAGCCGCCACCAGCGGAGCCTCGCGGTGGCAACCGGCGAGTTGGCCCAGCTCCTGGTCGGTGAGGATCCTCAGCAGCCGGAGCGGATCCATCGCAAGCTCCTGCCGGATGGCCAGGGACCAGGCGGAATCGAGAACATGGCGGCGGCCGCGCTCGACGTCGCGGTCTGGGACCTCGCGGCGAAGCTCGCTGGCCTGCCGCTCCACCGGATGCTGGGTGGCTATCGGGACCGCATACCCGCGTACGCCAGCCTGCGTCTGGGCCGCGAGATGCCGTCGGCCAAGCTCGCGGAAACAGCCGTTGATCTGGTAGGACACGGCTTTCGAGCGATGAAGATGAACCTCGGCGGCCAGGCGACGATCGAAGGGGACCTGGAGCGGGTGCGCCTCGTGCGGGAGGCGATTGGTCCCGACGTGCGATTGCTGACCGATGTGAATTTCCGCTGGACGCCGTCATACGCGATTCATGCGGGGCGGAAGCTCGAGGAGTTCCAGCTCTACTGGCTCGAGGATCCTGTGCCCACGCGCGACGTAAAGGGCTTGGCTGAGGTACGTCGCCGCGCAGGTACGCGGATCACGGCCGGGGAGGCGCTCTACGGCTCGGCGTCGTTCCGCGAGCTCTTCGAAGCGCGTGCGATCGACGTGGCGATGCCGGATCTGGCGCGGGTCGGCGGCATCACGCCCTTCTTGAAGATCGCGCACATGGCGGAGGCCTTCGGTCTGCCAGTGGCATGCCACCTGCTGCCGGAGATCTCGGCGCAGGTCGTCGCCGCGGTGCCGAACGGCCTGATCGTCGAATTCGTGCCCTGGGCCTGGCGCCTCTACGGCGGCTGCCCAACGCTCGAAGATAGCGACCTCGTGCTGAGCGAGCGGCCCGGCCACGGCATGGAGTTGGACGCGGACTTCGTCAAGGCGCACCGACTGGACTAGGGGGTCAGTGCGCATGATCGGAGCCCTTGCGTAGGGTCCGTCGTTCCGGTAGGGCGAGGGCTTGTCCCGCGCCGCATCGCCCCGCGCTGCCAGCGCCGGGCGGGAGGGAACAAGCCCCTCCCCTACCGAACGAAGGACATGCCCGGAGGACCTGACCTACCTGGAAGGCTTGTTGACCACGCCCAGCCAGGGGAGCGGATCGTTTCGCTTCGCCTACCATTGAGGTGGCGAGCCTGACCTTGTGAGCCGCCGCACATATTGGGGGGAACATGACGGAGCGGCCCTCGTTGTGGAACGCGCTACTGGGCGCCGAGGTGCGCACCGTCACCGGCGCCCGCTACCGGCATCGCGTCATGGAGGCCGGTAGCGGCGACCCGCTCATTCTGGTGCATGGCGTCGGCAGCAGCGCGGAAGTGTTCGCCTACAACGTCATGCCGCTCGCCGAGCACTTCCACGTCTATGCAGTAGACGCGCTCTATCATGGGTACTCGTCCCTCGAGCCATACGATGCCGAGGACCGCGTCCGTACGCAGGCCGAAGCGCTGCTGGACATGATGGACGCGCTCGGGATCGAGCGGGCGCACATGGAGGGCGAATCCATGGGCGCGGGCATGGTCTTCGATCTGGCAATGCGCCATCGCGACCGCGTCGGCAAGCTGATTCTCAACTCGGGCTCGTACTACGTGGCCATGAAGCGTGAGTTCCCAGCCGGGCCGGAGGCCGATCTGCTCGTCCCGCTCTGCCGAGATTCAGTCGTCAACTTCAGTCGCGAGACCGTGCGGCGGCGCATGGAGTATCTGGTCGCGAGCCCGGACCATCTCACCGAGGAGTTGGTCGATCTTCAGTACCGCATGTACGCCGACCCGGCGATCTTCGAATCCATGCGGCGAGTCTATGGCGTATCGGCGCCGCGCACGACGCTCCTCTGCTACGACGAGGAGAAGGCGGCGGAGCTCCAGACGCCGTGCCTCGTGCTCTGGACGGACAAGAACCGAGGCCAGGGTCCCGACGTTGGCAAGTACCTCGCGAAGTGTCTCCACGCCCAGTTCCAGGTGATTCACGACGCGGGGCACTGGCCGCAGTGGGAGCAGCCCGACGCGCACAATGCCATCGTGCGCGATTTCCTCCTTGCCTGAATGCTGACGGTCCAAGAGGTGGTCCTGGACATGACCGTATTTCGACAGGACGACGCGGCGTGGGGGACGGCCCTGCCATCGTCGAGGCCGCGTGCGAGGATCTTGTCGTTCTGAGCGCAACCCCCTTGTCATCCTTGAGCGAAGCATAGGATCCGTACCCCGGATGTTGTGGTCACGGATCCTTCGCTTCGCTCAAGGATGACAAGGGGGTTGGTGCTTCGCTCGGCGCTTGGACG
>JAXDLH010000177.1:0-13363 GCA_034666705.1 Chloroflexota bacterium | reverse complement strand
TGGTGAACACCCCCAACTGCACGTTGCTCAGCGCCGTGCCCTCGACCACGTGCAGCGTGCCGCCGCCGGTCCCGGCAAACACGTCGCCCTCGCCCACATTGAACTTCTGGCCCACGCCGAAGCCCCGGTGGACGGGAGCTGCGCTGTACGTCACGTACACACTGATTACGACATCCGTCCGCTCGTCGGCGTAGGTATGACTACCTTGGACGCTGGTCGCCGTGCAGTTGCCACCGAACTCGGCCTGGCTCGTCGTGCCATCGCCCCAGTCGATGGTTCCAACGTAGTTGGCGACGCCGCCCGGCGCACTCGCGCAGTTCGGATCGCTGAAGCCGCCGATGATCGCCCGGTTGAGCGGCTGCCCCTCGACGATGCCCGGCAGCAAGTACACCACAATGCCAAATGGTGGAATCGGCGGTAGAACGGGCCCGCTGGCGCTTGCCGGCGTGCTGCTGAGTGGCAGGGCCACCGCCGCGGCGGCGAGCGTGAGGGCGCACAGCGCGCGGCCGGCGCGCGCGGGAAGGCCTGCGAGTCCGCCTGGATTCATGAGTTCTTGCCTCCGTTCGGCTTCGTGTTCCAGTGGGGCGCGGCGACGCTCTCGATCGCGGCGCCATCCAATTTAACGCACTGTAACAATTATTGTTATGGCGCGGCCAATTATGGGCATCTTCACCCTGGCCGTCAACGGCTGTGTGTCATTTGTGACTGCCCGTCGAGGTACGATGAGCGCGCAGCCCCACGTCCACCATTCCAATCTGCACCAGTCCGGGCTGACACTCTGCCCTGCCGGGAGGCTCGATGCCGTTCGACGCGTCCGACTACGACCTGCGCGAAAAGCTCGCTACCGCCTGTCGCGTCGTGGCGATGGAGGGTCACGGCGACGTCGTTTGGGGCCACGTTTCCGTGCGCGATCCGCGTGATGCCAACCAGCTCTGGATCAAGGCGAACCGCCTCGGCCTGGAGGAGATCACCCCGGACGACGTCGTGCTCATCGACTTCGCCGGGCACAAGGTCGCCGGCATGCGCGAGCGGCACAATGAGTTCCCCATCCACTCGGAGATCATGCGCCGCCGGCCCGAGGTCAACGCCGTGATCCACACCCACCCGATGCTGCCCACGATCCTCGGCTCCGCCGGCATACAAATCCGTCCGGTCACTCACGAAGGCGCCTACTTTGCGCCCCCGGACGTGCCCGTGTTCACCGAGATGACCGATCTCATCCTCACCGAGGACCAGGGAGCCTCGGTGGCGCAGAGTCTGGGCGACCACCACACTCTTTTAATGAAGAACCACGGCATCGTCATCGCCGCGCGCACCCTCGAGGAGGCCGCGGTGGCGGCGATGCTGCTCAACAAGGCGGCCGCCGCGCAGCTCGCGGCGCTCCAGACGGGCCGCGACGTGCCCGCTACCCCGGACGATGAGGTGCTCCAGAAGCGCGCCCACATCTACCACGAGGAGAATATCCGCCGCGCCTGGCAGTACCTCACCCGCAAGGAGCGCAACTGGGACCACGTGATCACGCTGTAGCCATTCGGGCTTGTGGAGGTCACGTGCAGGGATTCAGAGATGATGAACTCATCTCGCGGTACGAGGTGTTGGGCAGTATGCAGTAGGCGGTGGAGCTTGCGGAGGTCGCCCCAGCATAGCGACTGCCTACTGCCGCTATGCCGTGCGCAGCTTGCGATAAACGTACAAGCCGACCGCCGCGACGATCAGTACGACGATCAAAGCGTCCGCGCTGTGGAAATAGGGGCCGAGCGTGTCCCAATGCTCGCCGAGCTTCAGCCCGACGTACGCGAGGAAGAGCGACCATATCAGCGATCCCACAAAGGTGAGCACGATGAAGCGCCCGAGCGGCAATCGTGCCATCCCACAGGGCAGCGAGATCACGGTGCGGATCCCCGGCAGCACGCGGCTGCCGAGCACGACGCCGTCGTTATAGTGGCGCAGCAGCTCCATCGCGTGGTCCAGCTCCTTCTCGGTAATGAGCAGCCACTTGCCGTAGGAGCGGATCAGGCGGCGAATCACCGTCTCTTCGAGCAGCGCACCGATCGCGTACGCGATTAGCGAGCCGAGCACGTTCCCGACCGCCCCGCTGAGCGCGACGAGCGGCAGGGAGAGTTTACCCTCCGACACGAGGAAGCCAGAGAACGGCATGATGATCTCCGACGGCAGCGGGATCAGGGCGGACTCGATCGCCATCGTCAGCACGATGCCTGGATACCCGAGCGTGCTGATCACGGATTTGACCCATTCGGCGACAGCTTCGAGCATGCACGTCCCCAAGGCGAGAATGGCGGAGGCTGGGCAAAGTTGCGGGGGAGTGTACCAGTCCGGGCGCATGCGAGGTTGGTCGAGCGCACTAGCACCCACGATAGGCACGTGGCGCGAGTTACAATGTAATCAGCCCGATAGAGGAGAAGCCCTTGTGAGCCATGTGGTAAGCATGCGCCTCAAAAACCTGCAGTTCGAGCGGCTGCAGCACCTCGCCCTCCAGTTGAACCGCACGCCCTCGGAAACTGGTGCGCTCCTCCTCGAGGAGGCGCTGCGAATGCGCGAGTTCCCCTCCATCGAGTTTCGCGACACCGCGGCCGGCCGCGAAGCATTTCTCAAGGGCACGCGCATCAAGGTCTGGCACGTTGCGAATTTGGCCCGCCGTTACGACTGCGATGTTGCCGCGCAGGCAGCCGCATATCTTGAGACTCCAGAGACTCAGGTCCGGGCTGCGCTCGCCTACGCGCAGGCCTTTGCCGACGAGATCAACGACATCATTGCCGACAATGAGTGGGTTGGCGAACACTTGCTGCCGCTCACGCCAGGGTACCACGAGACAGTCGTCGACATAGATGCGCCTGCTCCTTGACGGGCACCTCTCTCCGACCATTGCGCAGACGCTCGCAGCCGACGGGCTTGATGCCATCTCCCTCCGCAATTGGCTCGGCGGTATCTTCATCGATGCGCCCGACGACCGAATTCTGATGGCCGCTCTGCCTGAAAGTCGGGTGCTGGTCACATACGACCAGCGCACCGTCCGGCCATTGGTCGAGCAATGGGCCGATCACGCCCGCCACCACGCGGGCGTGATCGTGATCGATGAGAAGACAATCCGCCAGGATGACCTCGGTGGTCTGATTCGCTCCCTACTGGCCTGCGCCGCCGCTGCTGGGGACCAGCATTGGGGCGACCGCCTGGAATACCTCCGGGAAGCTCGGCGCGATTGAGCCCCCAAGCCGGCCCACCAATGTCGTATGCCCTCAGTTCCACCAACCCCGTCCGCCCTCAGTCCCACCAATCCCGGCCGCGCTCTCAATCCCACCAACCCGTTCGCCCTGAGGCTCTCGAAGGGCCACCCCGCGCCTACGCCGCGAGCTGCTCGAAGGCGTCGGCGACCATGGCGCCGATGGTGAGCGATGAGGTTGCCGCCGGCGAGGGCGCATTGCGCACGTGCAGCACGCCGGCCGCCTTGTCCACCACGAAGTCGTCGACCAGCTTGCCGTCGTCGGTCAGCGCCTGCGCCCGCACGCCGGCGTGGCCCGGCAGCAAGTCGCCGTCGGTCAGCTCCGGCACGTACGCCTGCAGCGCGGCGAGGAACGCCTTGCGGTTGTAGTCGCGCCACATCTCGCCCAGCCCCGTCCGCCAGTACTTTGCCGCCAGCTTCTGGAAGCCCCGAAACGCCAGCACCTCGAGCAACTCGCGCGGCGCCAGGTCCGTCCGCGCGTAGCCCTCGCGCGCGAAGGCGAGCACCGCGTTCGGGCCGAGCGACATCTCGCCGTCGAGGTGGCGAGTGAAGTGGACGCCGAGGAACGGGAACGCCGGGTCAGGCACCGGGTACACCAGGTTGCTCACGAGGTTGCGCCGCTCCGGACGCACCACGTAGTAGTCGCCCCGAAACGGCACGATGCGCGGGTCGCGCGGCGCGCCCGCCATCTCCGCCACCCGGTCGGCGTGCAACCCGGCGCACGCCACCACCGCCTGCGCCTGCACGTCGCCGGCCGTCGTGAGCAGCACCGTCGCATCCGAAACTCGGCGAATCCCGACCACCTCGTGTCCGGTCAGGATCTCGCCGCCGGCCGCCTGCACGTCGGCAGCGTAGCTCGCCGCGATGCGCCGGTAGTCCGTGATGCCGGTCTGGGGCGACCAGATCGCCTTGATGCCGACCACGTGCGGCTCCAGCTCGCGCAGCCGCTCTCGGCCGATCAGCTCCAGGCCCGGCACCCCATTGGCGAGGCCGCGCTGGTACAGGCTCTCGAGGCGCGGCAGCTCATCCTCGTGGATGGCGACGATCACCTTGCCGCAGCGGTCGTACGGCAGGTGATGCGCGTCGCAATAGCGCGTGAGCAGCACGCCGCCCTCGACGCACCCACGCGCCTTGGCCGAGCCCGGCGCATAGTAGATGCCGGAGTGGATCACCCCGCTGTTGTGCCCCGTCTGGTGCTGGCCAGTGGCAGACTCCTTCTCGAGCACCGCCAGACGCACCCCCGGGCGGCGCTGCAGGATCTCGCGGGCGGCGGCGAGGCCGATGATGCCGCCGCCAATGATCGCGACGTCGTACGCAGCCATTCTCGCCTCCCTTTGCACACCCCTCTCGTGTCGCCGCGGTGAAGAACGAGCCCGATCCCCGACGGGCCTCGTCCCAGAGATGGACGCCGCTTCCTGTCCACCGCACACAATCCGGACGTGGCGGCGTCCCCAATGCCCGACGAGCTCACGGACTACAATGGGCGCGCCGAGCTATGCACCGCACGAGGACCGCCGATGGCAACCGAGGCTGATTGTACGCTCCGCATTGGCGACCGCACGGTGGCCGGGCACGCGGTGCTCGCGCCGGATGCGCTCCATTTCATTGGCGAGCCCGGGGGCGAGCTCGCGGTGACGATCCCCTTTACCGAGGTCCGGCACTCCGAGGCGCGGCGCGGCGAGCTGACCGTAGTCTATGCCGGCGGCACCGCCGTTTTTACCCTCGGGCGCGAGGCCGCCCCCTGGCAGCTCAAGATCCGCTACCCCAGCCCGCTCCTCGACAAGCTCGGCGTCAAGCCCGGCATGGCCGTCGCGGCGCTTGGTATCCGCGATGCCCTGGTCCTCGCCGACCTTGCGGCGCGCGCCACCATGCACCCGGTGCCGGCGCCGGTCCCGCTCGACGTGCTGCTGTACGGCTTCGCTACCGACGAGGAGCTCGCCGAGCTGGAGGTGCTCAGGCCGCACATCGCCCGCAACGGCGCGATCTGGGCGATCTATCCCAAGGGCCGCAAGGAGCTGCGCGAGATCGACGTGATCGCCGGCGCCAAGACCGCGGGCCTAGTCGATATCAAGGTCGTGAGCTTCTCGCCCACCCACACCGGCCTCAAGCTCGTCATCCCGGTGGCGCTGCGGTGATGTCTGGTGGGTCAGTTCCCATGCACATTGCCTTGGTACTGCCGCCCTGAAGGGCGGGCCCATCCCCGTGCCCGATGGCCCGCCCTTCAGGGTGGCATTCCCGTGCCTCTATGCCCGCACCGCAGGGGCGACGATCATGACACCTGACCCGCTAGGTCCGACCGCTTCTCCCGTGCGCGCCAGCGAGCCACCGCGGCCTCGCCGACGCCGAACGCGACCAACGCCCCGATCCCCATGATTGTGAACATCCAGCCGACGCCGGTCAGGCTCGCCACCGCCCCGGCGAGGAGTGGCGCCCCCGTATTGGCCACGTCCGGCGCCGCGCTGTAGGCGCTCGTCGCCACGCCGCGACTCACCCGCGTCTCATCTACCTCCTCGGCCAGCGCCACACTGTTGGCGACGATCACTGTCGCGCGCCCGAGGGCAATGACCAGAAAGATGGCGCTGATCACGACGAACTGCTGGCTGAATGCCAGCGTGGCCATCATCGTGGCCTGCAGCAACAGACCAGCGTATTGCGCCTTGCGCAGGCTCACCCGACCGAGCACGAAGCCGGCGACGTAGCGGCTCACCGCGTTGATGCCGGAGTACATGCCGCGCACCACGCCAACCTGCGCCGGGCCGATGCCGATCTGCACCGCATAGACTGGAAAGAACGTCGTGACTGTGACGTGGAAGACGTGGTTCCATGCCCCGACGTTCATCACGCTCCACAGCCCGGGGTCCGCCATCGACCGCAGCCAGGCGCGCACGCCGCGCGGGCTCGGCCCCGCGGAGACGGTTGCCGAGGCCCGGGCCTTCGCAGGGAGATTGGCGGTACCAACGAGGAGCACGACCGCGATTGCCGTCGTGACCGTACCCGTCAGGAACGCGGCGAAGTAGCTCACGTAGTCGGCGATGACGCCAATCAGAAAGTTCGACGCCGTATAGCCGAGGGCCTGGGTCCCGCCGTAGGCCCCCATCGCCCGGCGCCGGTCCGCGTCGGGTGGCTGCATGTCGAGGTAGCGGGCCAGATAGATCGTCGTCGCCATGCCATAGAGCATGCGATTCAGCATCAGCATGGCCGTAAATGTGACCAACTCCGGCATGAGCGGCAGCAGCACGTAGGTCGCGCCGCCGGCGATGAGCACGACGAGCAGGAGCCCGCGGGCGCGCTCCGGCCGGTACAGCTTGGGCACCGGAATGCGTGAGAGCAGCGTAGCAATGGCGCCGAGCGCGAGCACCACGCCGATCAGGCCGACGGGGTTCCCGCGACTGCCCATATAGAGCGGCACGACGAGCCCGATCGAGCCCGAGGGTGCCGACAGGCCGGCCAGGATGACCGTTTCGCGGAGGGACGCAGCGCGCACGGGGTCCGCCTCCAGGCGGTAGGGAGTGGCGGGGCACTATACCAGGACATCGCGGGCCGCCGAGAAACCCCGCCCGCTCCTTCCGCCGGGAAGGAGCGGGCGGGGGCAGCGAGAGTCAACTCCCGCCGCTTACTTCACCGTCAGATGGATCGATGCGCTGCCCTGCAGGCCGGCGCGGTTGTTAGCCACCAGCGTGATCACATGGTCGCCAGGGGAGAGGTTCGAGGCGAACAGCGTGGCCCCCGAGCCCAACGGCCCATCGCGATCCGAGACCCAGGCGAACGCCTCGCCCGGTAGCTGTCCGTCCTGCGGGTCGATGGCGAGGCCTACGAGCAAAACGTCGTCGCCGCTCGCGACCTGCGCCGCGTCTTCTGGCGTCTCGATCGCCACCCACGGCGCCTTCGCCCCGACGGTGAACGTCGCATCCGAGGCGTCGATCGTCGTGTTCACGCCGTCCGTCGCCAGGACGCGCACCAACCCTCGGTTGCTGCCACCCAGGTTCGTCAGGTCGACGGCGACGCTCGTCGTCTGGACGTTGCGCTGCACCGTGCGCCAGGTCGCGCCCCCATCGGCGCTGTACTCGACCCAGTACGTCAGCGGATCGCCGTCCGCATCGGCGCCGGTCCAACTGATCGTCAGTTCGCCGGTGCCGGGCAGCGTCTCGCCGCCGTTCGGCGCCAGCAGCGTTACCTGGGGCACGTTGGGCGTGACCACCCGCTCGGCGAGCAGCGCGCCGTCGTGGAGCAGCACGATGCGGGTGGTGCCGTCGACCCAGGGCAGCGTCTCGTCGATGAGCTCGGGGAACGGTTCGGCGCCGTGCAGCGACGATTCGTGCGTGTCGAAATTGCGCGCGCCGAGCACGCGGCCGTCGGCATCCTGCAGCTCGATGCGGTAGGGGCCACTCCCCTCGCGGCCGCTGCCACCGGCGTTGACGGGGCGACGATAGAACGGCTTGAGCTCCGCGTGTCCATCCGGGAAGAGGGTGCCGTTCACGAGCAGAAACTCGCGCGGGGCGGCAGGCTGCTGCGGGATCGCCGCCTCGATCGCCCCGGTCTGGGCCAACCCTGCGGGCCCGGCTCGGCTGCCGATGGGCACGAGCTGATAGTCATCCGTGGTGGTGAAGGCCAGCAGCGGCGGTTCTTCACCGATCAGCACGTTGAACGGCCCAATGCCGCCGAGGCAATCCTGGTTGTCGTCTTCGTCGAACGTCTGCGGATCGGAGCAGTTCAGCCGCTGCGCCATGCGCCCGTAGTTCTCCGGCGAGACCCAGGTCGCGCAGTAATAGGGCACGCTCGCATCGTTGTACTTCGCCGGATTCGCGAAGTTGTTGCAGGCGCCATACGACATGAAGTCGTGGCTGTGGAACTGACCGGGCAGGTCCTCTTCGGACGGGATCAGCTTATTCGGCGCGCCGGCGTTCCAGCCGAGCCCGCCGATCTCACCGTGCGGGTTGAGAAAGACCCACTTCTGATCGTTGTGGGAGCCGTTCTCGCCATGGTCGTTCCCGGCGTGCTTGAGGCCGAGGTTGTGGCCGATCTCATGGGCGCAGTCGGGCGTGAACCCGGGGTGGCAGATGGCGATGCGCGTGTCGATCCACGAGACGCCCTGGATGCCGGAGCAGCAGAAGAGGCTGTCGTCCAGAATGGCAAGGTTGCTATCGACGCTGTCGTCGTCGCCGCAGCAGTCCTCGAACCCGTCGAGGAAATCGTCGAACGCGCTGCGAAACTCGTCGCTGCCGTTGTCGAAGTCCATGTTGCGCGTCGTCTGCCAGTATTGCGGCGGCCGGATGTCCACGCTGTCGATGGGGTACAGGTTTTTGATGTAGGTGAAGATCCCGGCGACCTGCGCCGCGGTCGGCGCCTTGCCGAAGTTCGGCGATCCGGCGTGCATATACGTAAAGATGTACGGCTGCACGCGCAGCGGCCGCATCTTATAGAAGATGAGGCTGCGGTCGAAGTTGTCGTTCTCCGAATGGTTGTCCTCGATGAAGCCGCCGCCGTTCGGGGCACGGACGCGCGCGCGGATCGTGACTGGCCCCTGGCCCAACCAACTGCAGCTCGCCGGGACGGTGAAGCTGAACGTCGCGTTAATGTTGTCCTGGATGAATGGCTCGCGGCGGTTGGCGATGATCTCGGTGTTGAGCTGGCTGTTCGGATCGATCGTCGCATTGGCCGGATTGACCCCGGCGCACGGCCCCAGGTTCTGCCCGTTGCGGAATGCCTGCAGCGAGACCTGCACCTGGCGGGAGACCGGGCTCTCCTTGAGCGCGACGTAGACGCGGACCAGCGTCGTCTTGCCGGCCACGAGCGGCACCGCGTGAGGGTCGTCGTTGCCGAGGAAGCTGTACTGGAAGATCGTCTGCAGGGCGTCGACGTCCAACACGCTGAAATCGCCCCACTGGGGACCAATGCCGCTGAGGTCCACCGTGGGCTGCGGCACCGGCGTCCAGGTCGGCACCACCGTCCAGGTTGGGGCGGCGGTGGGAGTGATCGAGCCGGTCGGCGCTGCATAGGTCACGTCGAGGCAGGGACTCTGATCGATCCCACCTCGGCCGATATTCTGGTCGCTGTGGAAGCGGATGTCGTAATCGCCGGTCTCGTCGGTGAAGATGCGGAAGCCATCGTTGGGCGCAGCGCCGCTCATCCACCCCTTGACCATCGTGGTCACGTTCCAGCTCTTGAAGCCCGGCGCGCTGGTGATCGTCTTGTTCGCCGGCGGGTAGGCATAAGCGGGCGTCGTGATCCCCACGCTCTGCGGCGTCCAATCCGCCGTGACCCGCCACACTGGCAGCGTGATCGGGCCATCGAAATCCCCCTGGTCGAGATAGACCCGCAACGTGGCGCTGGCCACCGTGGACCCGGCCGGCACGACGCCCAGGTTGAACTTAAGGTAGCCGGCGATCTGCGGCGTATTGAAGTCTGGCTGGCGAATGTCGCGCACGCGGATGAATTGGTCGAGGGTGCGGGTGCTATCCGCGTCGATCGAGTTGCAGATGTTCACGGTCTGGAGGAACTGCAGGTTCGGCACGTTGGCGCTGATCCCGCCCTGCGTGGGCGCCCCAATCGGGAGGTTGGGCGGCCGGACCAGGAGCACGTTCGACGTGGCGGTCGCCGTGGGCGACAGCGTCGGATTCGGCGTGTGGGTGGGCGTCGATGAGACCCGATCAGGATTCAGCGTCGCCGTTGGCGTTGGCGTGCATGCCACCGGCGCGCCCGCCGCCGTGCGGCAGCTCGTCGTCACCCGTCCGGCTTCGACCACGGTCGGCTCCAAGCCGGTCCCTGGCATGGCGAGGGCGTGCACGACCAGCACCCCGGTGATTGCGCCGAGGATGATGCCCATCGCACTGCGCGTCCCGCGCCAGCCCCCTGGTTCACGGCGCTCCACCATGGTCCGCCTCCATCTTCTCTTGCACACTGCTGTTCGCGTTGCACGCCGCTGTTCGCGGCGCAAGGTCCCTCAGCCCTGCTTGAGCCACCTCCGCGACCCTGCGGGGCCATGTCCGCGCCCCGGCGTGGCTGCATCCCGGCCGTAGGGGTCAGGCATGCCTCGCCCCTACGAACCGTGCACCCGCTGTTAAGGTATTGCTCCGGCCCAGCAGCGCACATCGTTGGGCGGGCCGTTCCCGGAGCGAATCTATTCTCGACCTTCGCTCCGCCTGCTCATCCCCATCCCGGCCGGGCTGTGATGCGGGCGTGACGTGCGACGGGCTTGGGACCCCCAAATGGGGCAATGCGGAGCCCGGCGGCACCCGGTACTTCGGGCAAGGGGAACCGGGGACTGCGGTCCTGGCCGCGCAGTACCTATGCCTCATGGCATAGCCCCTATGCAGGGCATACCATCCCATCGACACAGCGAGGGCCAAACCCATCTCCTCGTTGCGTCAGCCTACCGTTCTCAAGAGGAGCTGCGCATGGCCTGGCGAATCGCCCGGGCCGGTCCCCCGCTATCGGACCCTCAACACGACGGGCGCGGAGCCACCCGCCAGCCTTCGCCCAACCGGATTTTCCCGTGAAGATCCTGCTGGCCGACGACGACTTCGATCTCGCAGGCGTAACTGCCGATGCGCTGGTGCGCCGCGGCCACGAGGTCGTCGTGGCGCGCGATGGCGCTGAGGCGCTCCGCACGTGGGAGGCCAACCAGCCCGACATCATTTTGCTCGACCTGCGGTTGCCGAAGATCAAGGGGCTCGAGGTGCTGCGTGCCGTTCGGGAGCGGAGTACCACCCCGGTGATCCTGCTCAGCGGGCGGACCGGGGAGGAGCCGATGCTCAAGGGGTTCGCCGCCGGGGCAGACGACTACATTGAAAAGCCCTTCAGCATGAGCGTGCTCACCGCCCGCATCGAGGCGGTGAACCGCCGGGCGAAGGCGACCCGGGCGTCAGAGCCTCCCAGCCATTATCCGATCGGCCCGCTGATTCTGGACGTCGAGACCCACGAGGTCCGCCATCCCGACGGCTCGACCGTGCGGCTCACGCGCACCGAGTTTCGGATTCTGGAAACGCTGGTGCGCAGCGCCCCTCGAGTCGTGCCGAGTGAACGGCTCGTGGACAATGGCTGGAAGGACGGCGGCGGCGACGTGTCGCTCCTCAAGACCCACATCAGCCACCTCCGCACGAAGCTGGGCCTCGGACGCGAGGTCGACGCCGACATCATGTCGATTACCGGAGTCGGCTACCGGTTGCACATCGCCTAGCAGGTCAGTGGTCATGATCGTAGCCATTGCAGTGCGGGGCGGATGGGCCCGGAGCTGCCGCCCTGGAGGGCGGGCCCAGCCCCCGGCGGCCCGCCCTCCAGATGTGTGACGCATATTAAGTCGCGTTCTGTGCCTGGCGCACCGAATTCCTGCCCTCGGAATCTGGGAACTACCTGGGTCGTTGGGCTGAAAAAGGCACAAAAAGCCAATGCACATCACACCTCTTCAGGGCAGCAGTACAAATGCAAGGTGCATAGTCACTGCCCCACGAGGCCACCCGTGAAGCCTCACCGGAGCCGTCACACAATCTTCAGATAGCGAGCCGCCCGCAGGGGCGTCAGGATGGCGGCTCCTGCGGCAGGCGCCCGGACCGGCGGAGCACCGCCTCCACGCGAGCCTGCAGCTCCCGCGCGCTGAACGGCTTGGGCAGGTAATCGTCCGCCCCTAGCTCGAGCCCACGCACCTGGTCTTGCTCGCTGCCGAGGCCGGTGAGCATCACCACTGGTACCATCGAGGTGAGGCGAATCTGCGCCAGCACCTCGAAGCCGTCTTTCTCCGGCAGCAGCACGTCGAGCAGCACCAGATCCGGCTCTTGCTCGGCGAGTTGCCGCAAGCCGCTCTCGCCATCACTCGCCGTGAGCACCTGCCAATCCGGCCATCGCTCCTCCAGGCTGTGCGTTACCAGCTCGAGGATCAGCGGCGCGTCGTCCACCACGAGAATGCGCATGCGTGACTCCCTCGCGCCGCGAGCCTGCCAGCCCGGCGGTCGTGCGTCATTGTCCCATGTTTCACGGCTGGCGGTCGACGTGTCGTTGGTCATAACCCCGCGATGGCGGTGGATGGATCACGAGCGTGGCGATGGCGGCATCGTCGGTGCTTGCTACAGTAATACGCACATCACGCCGCGGCCTGCATGATCGCCAGAGGGTGTTCCCACCGGGCGGCCGATGCACTGCCACACGAGGGCCGCGCTCGGCCAGCTCGCGGCCGCGCCCGAGATGGAGATGGAGATGGAGAAATTGAACACCATCAGCACCATCGCCCTGCTGCGCGGCATCAACGTCGGCGGGCATGCGAAAGTCGCAATGCCCGACCTCCGCGACCTCCTCGCCGGGCTCGGCTTCGTCGACGTGCGCTCGTTGCTCAACACCGGCAACCTGGTCTTCCGCAGCGAGCGTGAGGCGGGGCCGGCGCTCGAGCAGCATCTCGAAAGCGAGATGGCCAAGCAGCTCGACCTGCGCACGGATGTGCTGGTGCGCACCGCGGAGGAGTGGGACGGCGTGATCGAGCGCAACCCCTTCCCGGAGGCAGCCGAGCACGATCCCGGCCACCTCGTCGTCATGTTCTTGAAAGACGCGCCGTCGGAGTCGGCCGTCGATGCGCTGCGCGCGGCGATCACGGGTCGCGAGACCGTGCGCGCCGCAGGCAGGCACGCCTACGTCGTCTACCCCGATGGGATCGGCCGCTCGCGCCTGACGAATGCCCTTATCGATTCCCGGCTCGGCACGCGGGGCACCGGCCGCAACTGGAACACCGTGCGCAAGCTGGCCGACCTCGTCCACGCCTGACCTATCGCGACATCGCGAGGACGAGCGGGGCAGTTGCTATGCATTACCGCGGCCCTGAAGGGGGACCATGGGGGCCGTGGCTGGGCCCGCCCTTCAGGGCGGCATCCCCTGCCATTCCCACTACTCCAGCCGGTCGTCACTCCGGGATGGGCTGAAACTTCGGCAGGCTGAACTCCGGGGTTACGTCGTCCCACACGACGCCGACTCGCAGGCCGATTCGCACCGCCTCGGGGTCCGTGTTGACCACGTTGCTGTCCATCCGCCACCCCTCATCCATCTGGATGATCGCCAGCACGTAGGGGACGTCGTTGGCGAAGGCCGGGTGCGCAGGCTGGTGATTGACCGTGTAAGAGTACACATGCCCTTTGCCGCTCGATTCCA
>JAXDLH010000176.1:0-15684 GCA_034666705.1 Chloroflexota bacterium | reverse complement strand
GCCGATCGCCCTGATGAAGCGGGCCGTCTACACGAGCGGCAAGTCCGATACGCACCCGCTGCTCTTCCCCAATATCTTGCGACAGGGTGACGGCACCCACATTCGCGTGCCGGTCGACGACACGCACACAAAGATCTGGGACGTGCGCTTCGTGCCGTCGGAGGACGGAAGCCTCGTCGACGAGGATGAGCCGGAGATTCGGCCGTTCCGTCCCTTCAAGGATCCAGTCGACAGGCACTACCCGGACGCACGGTTCCGCATGGACGAGGTGCCCGCTCAGGACTACATGGCGTGGGAGACGCAGGGGCCAATCGCGAACCGCACGGTTGAGCGGCTCGCCACCTCAGACCGAGGCGTCGTAATGTATCGCCAGATGCTGTTGCGCGAGCTGCAGCGCGTGCAGGAGGGGCTGGACCCGATGTTCGTGATCCGCGACCCGGACCACGCGGTGATCGAGACGAATCTCGATGAGTCGCTGGCGCACATGGGGTTCCACCGGCCAGGCCGCGACCGGCAGCTCACGCGCGCCTAGCCACCCCCGCCAGCCGCCCCGGGGTAGAATGGGCATAGTCCTGCCTCAGCCCGTGGTACGCCGCATAGCTGCCACTGGACATCCCCAGCCCCGCGACCTCCGCAGCGCGTCTGGAGCTCAGCGTGTCCCCGACTGGCGTTCAACCCCCTGCGGCCGATGCCCCGCCGCCTGCCACGCCTATGCTCGCTGCGCCAGGCGGACCGCTCGGCCTGCTCGCCCGCACCACGACGTTCGAGGCGCTGCGCTTCCGTGAGTTTCGGCTGCTGTGGATCGGCCAGCTCGGCAGCAGCATGGGCCAGCAGATGGACACGGTTACCCGGGGCTGGCTGATCTACGATCTCACGGGCTCCGCCCTCCAGTTGGGGCTGATCAATCTGATGCGCCTCTTCCCATTCCTCTTTCTGGGGCCGCTCGCGGGCACCGCCGCCGATCGGTATGGGCGCAAAACCCAGCTCATGGTCGATCAGCTCTCGAACGCCGTGCTGAACTTCATCCTCGCCGCCCTCGTCATTACCGGGCACGTGCAGCCCTGGAACGTCTACGTCACCGGCTTCCTCGTGGCCGTGCTGCAGGTGTTTCAGCAGCCGGCCCGCCAGGCGATGGTGCCCGAGGCCGTCGACCGCGCCCACCTGACGAACGCGATCGGTCTCAACTCAATGGCGTTCAACGGCAGCCGCACGATTGGCCCGGCAGTGTCCGGCGTCATCATCTTCTTCGTTGGCACTGGCGGTTCATACCTTTTGCAGGGGGTGATCTACGTCCTGACCTCGCAGTGGACCATGCAGCTCCGCCTGCCGAACAAGCCGCCGATGCGAGCTGCGGGAGTGAACGCGACGTCGACGTCGGTCATGGCCAGCACGCTCGAGGGCTGGCGGTACATCGTGCACGACCCACCGATCCGTACGGGGATGGTGATCCAGTACACGTCGCAGCTACTCGGCTTCCCGTTCGTCGCCCTGCTCCCGATCTTCGCGCGCGACGTGCTGCACACGGGGCCCGACGGGCAGGGCTTGTTGCTCACGGCGATGGGCATCGGCGCATTCGGCAGCGCCGCGCTCGTCGCCTCGATCGGCGATCGGCTGCCCAAGGGCTACCTCATGATCGGCGGGGTGATGGCGTTCGGCATCGGGCTGATCGCCTTCTCGCAGTCGCTCCTGTTTCCACTCTCGCTCGTGCTCATGCTGCTGGTCGGTATCTGCAACGTGTACTCGGGCGCCCTCGTCCAGACGGTCGTGCAGGCCAAGTCGCCACCGGAGCTGCGGGGCCGCATCATCGGCGTGTTCCAGCAGGGCCAGGTGTTGTTCCAACTCGGCGGCTTCCTCACCGGGCTGACCGCCTCGCACATCGGCGCCCAGCGCACCGTCGAGCTGATGGGTGCGTCGCTGGTCGTGTGCGCCGCCGCCATCTTCGTCGGTATGCCGACGGTCCGCACGATCCGCTAACCATCCCACCGGAATCTCGTTCCGAGTCAGCGGGTGAAGTGATTCGTCGTTGTCTCCGCTCGCCAAATGTGCAGATTCTGAGCGCAGCGCACGATAACCAGGGTCTCGCCGCTTGTCTCACAGAGATGGCGTGTGGTGTATCCTCGCACTACATACGATGCTAGCCGTCGAGCTAGCACATCGGCGCAAGGGGATCGCAGCGTGGTCTGGAGGACGAGCGCAGTTGGCGTGGTGCTGGTCCGCACACGGCCGGTTGGCGCGCCCTCGCCCCTCTATCTCTATGGAAGCGGCGATGGCCACGACGGCATGGTGGCGGTCATCCGCCGCGCTCTCGGCCAATGCCGGGACCACTGGAACGACCTGCCCGTCGTGACGGCTGCCATCATCGGCGAGATGACGGCCGACGACGTGGACGGCGCGTGCCCCCAGTGGGTGCCCTCCCGCTCCCAGCTCGTACAGGCGACGCTGCAGTACCTCGTCGACTGCTCCAAGCAGACCGTCGCAGTCCAGCGGCGCGATGAGCGCCTCGAGGTGCTGTCCGTTCAGGAGTGGACCTTCGACGATTTTGCGAACGGCGCAGTCGTCGGTGCGGGCACGCGGGAAGACGTCGCCTTGCCACTCCGCGACATGATCAGCGTGGTGCTCGACCGCATCGAACGCTGGCTGCCTGACGACGGCCGCACCGACGAGACATAGGGTCGTCAGCGGACGCTGCGGGCGAGGCGGCGGGCAGACGTGAGCGCCTGCAAATAGCCGGGCGTAATCTTGCGCCAGTCGTAGCGGCCCTCGACGAGGAGCCGCGCCAGCTTCGCCCGGTCGCGAGCGCCTACGCGATCCTCGAGCGTCTGCACGACTGCCTCGGCGAAGTCAGCCGCACCGCGCGCAATGAGCACGTGGCGTCCATGCTCCGCGACGACCCCTGCGATACCCCGCGGGGTCGTAACCAGCGGGATGCCCGCCGCCATCGCCTCGAGCACCTTGAAGCGCACCCCACCACCCATCCGCATGGGGACGACGATCGCGTCGGCGCGCTCGAGCTCGGCGGCGATGTCTTCGACGTAGCCCAGGGCTTCGACCCCCGGCGCGTGGATCCGCTCGGAGCCGCGCCCGATGAGCCGCAGCCGCGCTTCGGGGATGCGTTGGCGCACTTCGGGAAGGATGCGGCTCACGAGCCAGCGCACGGCGTCGGCATTGGGCCGGTAGTCCAGGGGGCCGAGGAACAACAGCGTGCGGCCCGGCTCCAGCGCAGGCTGACGGAAGGGGATCGCCACGGTGTCGATGCCATTCGGCACGAGCACGGGGTCGACGTGGCGCCCTTTGAGCTTGGCTGCATCCTCCGGGGAGACCGCGAGCACCATGTGGGTGCCGTTCATCGTGACGCGCTCGTAGGTGCCAAGCTTGGACCACTGGGTCATCGAGTACAGCGCGCCGAGCCAGTGGCGCGGGTCGCGGAATTCCGTTTGCCAGATCGTGCGCTGCAGGTACATCTCGGCATTGAATGCGTCGTAGACCACGGCCGCGCGCTCCTGCGAGCGGGTGGTGCCGAGGTAGGGCATCATCTCCAGCCCCTCGATCTGGATGACGTCGTAGCGCTCCGCCTCGAGCATCTCCCACAGCGCGCTGCGATATGCTCCCGAATCCAGCCGATGGGCGATGTCCGGCATGGCATCGAAAAAGAGCTGCCAGGCACGGATTGGCAGCGGACGAGCGCGAGGCGCGGGGACGGTGCGCACCGTGTGGCAGATGCGGTCGAGCTCGGCACGGGCCTCGGGACTCGGCTCGTGGCGCGCGAAGCTCAACAGGTCGACCTGATGATGCTCGGCCGCCGCCCGGATCAGCGCCAGGCTGCGCAGTTTGCCGCCCTGGTCAGCCGGCAGTGGCAGGTCCGCGGTGAGGTAGAGGATCTTCACGCGGAGACAGCCCGCTCGTAGACGGCGAGCGTCTCGCGGGCGGCGCGATCCCAGGAGAAGCAGGCCGCGCGCGCCAGGCCGCGCTGCACCAGCACGTCGCGGAACTGGGGGTTGCCGAGCACCCAGCCAATGCCGTGCGCCACGTCGTTCGGATCATCCGGGTGCACGATGACGCCGGCGTCGCCCACGATCTCGGGCAGTGAGCCGGCGTTGGAGACGACGACCGGGGTGCCGCAGGCCATCGCCTCGAGCGCGGTGAGGCCAAACCCCTCGTAGAGCGAGGGGAGGGCCAGCACCTCGGCGGCGCAGTAGAGTGGGCGGAGCTCGGCTGGGGGGACGTCGCCGAGGAATACCACGCCGTCGTCGAGCGCCAGCTTCTGGACGGTGGCGAAGACGTCATGTGCCAGCCAGCCCGTGCCCCCGGCCAGCACGAGGCGCGCCGGGAATTCGCGCCGGATCAGCCCGAACGCCTCCAGGAGGACGGGTACATTCTTGCGCGGCTCGAGCGTGCCGACGAAGAGGACGAATGGTCCTTCGACGCCCCAGCGCGCGTGCACCTGTGCTGCGGCCTCGTCCCTGGGCATCGGCGCGAGTGTTGGGTCCGCGGCCTCATAGACCACATGCACCCGCGCGGGATCCACCGGAGTCAGCTCGCGGAGGTCGCAGGCTGTTGCCTCGGACACCGCGATCACCGCGTTGGCCTCGCGGACTGCGCGGTGCACCTGGCCGTAGTAGCGGCGACTGTCCGAGGTGAGAATGTGTGGCATTCGCAAAAATGCCAGATCGTGCACGGTCACCACGCTGCGCCATCCGGCCGCGCGCGGTGCGATGAAGTCCGGACTGTGCAGTACGTCGAGGTGGGTGCCGCGGAGCTCCCACGGGAGTGTGTAGCGCTCGAAGCGGTGGTGCGGCGGGGTGCGCACGGTGCGCGTCTCGGTCGCAATGAGCTCAGGCGGCGTGACTCGTGGCTGGCGGCTGCGAATCGCCACCAGCTCGAGCCCACGCGCCAACGCGTGCAGCGCACGGCTGAGCTGAACCGTATAACGGGCGATGCCGCCGATCGTGTAGTCGGCGAGGCGGGCGTCGATGCCAATGCGCACGATGGTCCCCGGGGCGTTTGCGGCGGCAGCGAGTAAAGGAGAGCGCTGAGCGACGCCGGCCAGTCAGGATGATACCCGCCCGGCAAACCAGACCTATCGATATCGTGTTGCTGGTGTGAGTGTTGAGTAAACTCAGAACTAACATGGAATTGGAGGGGCTATGTCGGTTGCGAATGAGCGCACGCTATCAGAGTTCCTGCAACATTCAGGCCGATTGCTCCAGGAGTTGGAGGAGGGGGAAATCGTGCTGCGGCGCCGAGGTGGGGAGAGCCTGGTGCTCATGACCGCGAGCCAGCGCGAAACTTTACACGCGCTGTCGCGGACGTTCCTCCTGATGATCGGGGACGACATCCACGCAGCCGAGCGGGTCCTTCCCTGGCTGGGCCTATTGAGCGCGGCGGATCGCGCGCTCTGCCTGGCCAAGCTCCGCGCCATTGCGGCGATCGCGCTCGATACTGGCCGCCTTGGCCGGCTGACCGACACCCTGGACGGCTGGGAGGCCACGGCGCTCGCCGCGTGGGATGCCCAACAGCATCGCGACCGGGCCGGCTACGACGAGGATGCACCGCTCACGCTCGAACGCCCGAGTGCGTAAGTGGCGGGTCCCGATCAACCCCTTCCCAGGCCACAACCCAAAACGCTTTACCAGATGTTGGTGCGCAACCGGCAGGTTCTTGCCAACTGGGAAATCATGCTCCGGACGCGGCGCGACGTCTGCATCCGCTGTTAGGACCATGTGGCGAACACGCCGAGCGAGCCAGTAGGCGCTCCGTATCTACCGCTCAAAGGCGAACAGGCGTGGTGCGAGTTTCAGGGACGATGCCTACGTCAATGGCAGTGGGAGGTAGACCGCAGCGCCCGCCTGAAGTTTGGAGTCGGGCCAGATTTCGTCATGCTGATCAGCGTTGCGACTGGCCATCCCAAAGAAAATGAGTAGCAGCGGAGCGCTATGATTGGCGCAGGACGACCCGGAGGCCCGTGATGGCGACGATCCAGGAAAGGCTGACGCTCGAAGCGTTCCTCGAGCTGCCGGAGGAGGAGCCGGCGCTCGAGTACGAGTATGGGGAGGTGACGCAGAAAGTGCCGCCGCAGTTTCACCATGCGCGACTCCAGCTCACCCTTGCCTCCCTTATGGAGCAGGCCAGCCAGGGTGACCGGCGCACCATGGCTTTCACGGAGCTGCGCACGACGTTTGGCGGCTTCTCCCGGGTGCCTGACGTGGCGGTCTATCGCTGGGAGCGGATCCCGCGCGACCCGTCCGGCGAGATCGCCGATGGCCAATCGACGGAGCCGCCGGATATCGCGGTCGAGATCGTATCGCCCGACCAGAGCGCCACGGCCCAGTTGCGGTGCTGCCTGGAGTACGTCGCGGCGGGCGTCGCAATCGCGCTGCTGGTGGATCCCCACGACCGGTCCGTCGTGATCGTGCGGCCGAATGACCGAGTCCGCGTGGTGCGCGGTGAGGAGCGCATCGATCTGGACGACGTGCTGCCGGGCTTTCAACTGACTGTCCAGCAGTTGTTCGATTCCCTGCGCCTGAGCTGAGGAATTGAGCTCAAGAATCTGAGAGAATGCGCATGAGCGGGTCCGGGTCCCTCCCACGTGTGCTGCTGCTTGATCTCGACGATACGATCATCGCCGACACCGCGAGCGGCGTGGAGCCGTGCTGGCGCGCCGCTTGCGCCGAGCCCGCGGTCAAGCGTGGTCTGGATGCCGAGGCGCTTTACCAGGCGATCCGGACGACCGCGGACTGGTACTGGGGCGATCCGGCGCGGCATCGCCAGGGCCGCGCCGATTTACGTGTGGCTAGCGCCAGTATCGTAGAGAAGGCGTTGCGCTCCCTCGACGTTGCGGACCCTGCCCTCGCCCGCCGTATCTCCGACGATTACCGCGACCGGCGCGACGCCGGCCTCTGCCTCTTCCCGGATTCCATCGCGGCGATCGAGGCGCTTCGCGCTCGTGGCATTCGCCTCGGTATGATCACGAATGGCGCCACCGCCGATCAGCGTGGCAAGATCGAGCGCTTCAAATTGGCTTCCTACTTCGACCACATCCAGATCGAGGGTGAGTTCGGCCTCGGCAAGCCCGAGCCGGAGGTCTACTGGCACGCGCTCGCGGCGCTCTGCGCTGCGCCGGACGAGACGTGGATGGCCGGCGACAACCTGGAGTGGGACGTGGCGGCACCCCAGCGGCTCGGCATCGGCGGCGTGTGGGTGGACGTCGCTCGTGGTGGTTTGCCCGCGGGGAGCGACGTTCGCCCCGACCGCATCATTCGCACCCTCTCCGAGCTCCTCGCCTAACCCTGGTGCTCGAAATGGTGAGCGTGACCTCACGCGTTCACGAAGTGCCAGCGGGTGGTGCTAGTTGGGAAGTCCTTCTCGCGCCAGGCGTTGATGACTGAATGCCGGACACGATAGAAGCCGAAGTCAGGATTCGACGGATCGGGGCGGATGGCGTACTTCGGCTCGTAGGCGTCGGCGAAGCGCCCGAGCACCGCAGGGTCGGTGATACGCTCCGCAACGCCTTCGACGATCACCACGTCATCACCGCTCTCCAGGTGAACGACGCACGCCGGGTTGGCGGCCAGGTTGCGTCCCTTGGTCGAGGCGGGATCAGTCGAGAAGTGGACCGCGCCGTCGAGCCAGAGACCCCAGACGGGTGCGACGTGTGGCCGCCCGTGCGGCCGGGTCGTGCAGACCCAGTAGTTGTGGGCGTTCGTGAGCTGTTCGACCACCGTGTCCCACTCGACCATTCCCTCGGGCGTCGCATGGTTGATGCCATAGCCCTCGGGCATGAGGGTCCGGGTCGGGGTAGGCACGGATGGCTGCCGCGCGTCGGTCTCGCTCATGTCGTCCTCCACTCCTCGACGATTGGCGCCAGCTCGTCGAACGACTGCACGCGCCTTCCGCCCCACTGCTGGGGAAACTGCGGCCGCTCGAACAGCACGACCGTGAAGCCCATCCGCTGGGCGGCCGAGAGGTTGGCATCGCGGTCGTCGACGAAAAGGCAGGCGGCCGGCGCGGCCCCGCTCTGCTGTAGAAACTCTCTGAAGATCGCGGCGTCCGGTTTGCGCGCCCCGCACTCGCCGCTGACGGCCGCGACCGAGATCAGCTCGTTCAGCCCGTGCAGTCGCCGCAGCTCCGCCGACCACTCCGCCGCATCGTTCGAGATCATGCCAAGCTTCAGCGACTGTGCCCACTCGCGGGCGTGCGGCAGGAAGCCAGGGTCGAGCCGATACCGCTGCAAGTATTCGGCGTCGCTATCCTCTGGGAGGTCGAGACTGCGCCAGAACTGAGCGCTGGTGATCTCACCCAGTACGAGCACGTCGTAGAGCATCCGCACGCTGCGCTTGGAGATCCGCGGGTTGCGCTCCTGCACGAAGGGTATGAGGTGCGCCGCGACGTCGTCAGACTCCTCGAAGATCACGCCCATCGCGTCGAACGCGATCCAACGCTCCGCCACGACCTGCTCTGCCTCCATGCCAATTCTGCGCTGCAGTGGGATACGTCGTTCTAACAGGAATCGGACATGACCGCACGTCGCATGGGACTCTTTCGAGGACTGGTCAACCGCGTCCTCGGTCGTACCCGACGAAGGGCTCCGCCGGAAGACAATGCCCCCGTAGCGATGCTCACCCTGCTCGCGCAACGTGGGGGTTCGTTCGACTGGCTCGCTGACGAGCCCGACCGGTACTCGGTTGAGGACGGCGAACTCGTGCCGTAGCGGGTTATCCCGGGAGCGGCACGGTGATCTGTGCGCCGAGGGCTTCGTTCACGACGATGAGCGAGCCGTCGTCAGTCGTGCCGAGTTGCGCATTCGCGTTGAGGAACTCGATTCCGCAAAGCGTTCCATCGGGTGCGACGTCGACGTTCAGCTCGTCGTTACCCTGGACGGTCTGAACCTCGACGGATTGCTCATGCAGTCACAGATAGGCGATGTTGTAGCGTGGATCGTATGTGAGTTTCACGCTCACAGCAGATTCATTGTCAGCGACTGTTACCCGGCATAGCGTCCAGGGCGAGCGTCACCCCTGCTACCGTCGTCCGCCGCCCCGCCCCTGGGGCGGGCGGCGGGGAGTGCCGCCGCGGGGGCGTGAGTCGGGGCGGCGATAATCGGGCGCGAAGACCTCCACGATCTGGCTCAGGCTCTGGTCGCTGAGCCGTGACGCGAGGCGCGGGTCGAGATCGTCAATCGTGAGGTTGGTCGTGACGACAGTAGCGAGGCGCGCGTTGTACCGGTAGTTGAATAGCTGGTAGAGCTTCTCCTCCGCCCAGGCCGTTGTGGACTGCGTACCAAGGTCGTCCAGGATCAGCAGCGGGCTGGTGCGCACCGTCTCGAACAGCTCGTCATACGTCACCCGGCTCTCGGGCGCATAGGTCGAGCGCAGGTGGTCGAGCAGGTCCGGCACGGAGACGAACGTGGCGGGCTGGTTGGTAGCCCCGCGGGCGTTGGCGATCGCGGCGGCGAGGTGCGTCTTCCCGCAGCCATAGGTGCCCTGCAGGACGAGCCAGCCGGCTGGCCGTTCCGCGAAGCTCTGCGCCGCGTCGAAGGCGCCGCGCAGCCCCGACTTGTGCTGGGTGTCGACGCACTTGCCCTCTGGCTCGAACGTCTCGAACGTCATGTGGCGCAGCATCTCGGGTGCCGCGCCGAGCCGCTGCAACACGGCCGATTGCGGGGGCTGGACGTGGCATACCTGCGCGAAGTCGGGGTCGGTGAGCCGCACGCGGAGCCGCTCGTCGAGATCGTCGAGTGCGTGGTTACTCGTCACCACGGTTGGAAGGCGGTCATTGTAGCGCGCGTTCAGGAGCTGGAACAGCTTCTCCATGGCCCACGGGGTGCTGCTCTGCGTGCCAAGATCGTCCAGGATCAACAGCGGCGCCGTACGCACGTTCTCGAAGAACTCATCGTAGGTCACGTCGCTCGTGGGGCTGTACGTGGCGCGGAGATGATCGAGCAGGTCGGGGACGACGACGAAGAGCGCCGGCTCGCTGAGTGCCAGCCGCACATTGGCGATGGCGGCCGCGAGGTGCGTTTTCCCGCAGCCGGGCGGCCCGACGAGCACGAGCCAACCCCGCGGCTCGGCGGCGAACTGCTGGGCGGCCGCGATGGCGATGCGGAAGCGGTGGCGGTGCTCCGGCGTCTCCGGGTTGCGGCCATCGGCGATGAGGGTGTCGAACGTCAGGCGGGTGAGCGCGCCCAGGTTGGAGAGCTTCTCCAGGCGGGTGCGGCGCTGCGTGGCGATCTCCCCCGACTTGCAGCTACACGGGAACGCCTTGCCGAAGTCCGGATGGCTGAGCGGCACGTTGCGCCGCACGAAACCGACGCCACCACAGAATGGGCAGACCGGCTCGCTGGTTCCCCCATCATCCTCGACTCCATCCGTGTCGGTCGCGGGTAGGAGGACCTCGTCGATCCCCAATCGCTTCAGGACGTCGCTCAGCCGCTCCACGTCACCTTCCTCGGTCTGATCCTTGCATCAACGGTCCGCTCGTGTCCTTCGGCAAGCTCAGCACGCACGGATAGTCAGTGTTCCGCACTCCGCACTCAGACGCGCGGCGCTTCGCCGAGGTCCACGAACCGAGTGCTGCGCTCCATAAAGAGCAGCTCGATCACGCCGGTCGGTCCGTTGCGATGCTTCGCCACGTGCAGCTCGGTGATCCCTTTGCGCTCCGTCTCGCGGTCGTATACGTCCTCGCGATAAATGAAGATCACCACGTCGGCGTCCTGCTCGATCGAGCCCGAATCCCTCAGGTCGGAGAGCATCGGGATGTGCGGCGAGCGGCCCTCCACGGCGCGCGAAAGCTGCGAGAGTGCGAGCACCGGCACGTTGAGCTCGCGAGCGAGCCCCTTGAGCGAGCGGGTGACCTCGGAGATTGCCTGCACGCGGTTCTCGGGCACGCTGCCGCTCACGAGCTGCAGGTAGTCGACGACGATCAGGTCGAGCGGATGGTCGGCATGCAGCCGCCGCGCCTTGGCGCGCAGCTCACTGATCGTGATGCCGGGCGTATCGTCGATGTAGATTGGCGCGCGGGAGAGTGTCTCCAGCCCCTCAACCAGCTTGCGCAGGTCGGCGTCGGTCAGCCGGCCTTCGCGTACCCGGGATGAGTCGACGTCCGACTCGGTTGAGAGGAAGCGCTGGGCGATCTGCCAGCGGCTCATCTCGACGCTGAAGATGCCCGTCGTCTGATTGAACTTCACGCCGGCGTTGCGGGCAATGTTGAGGGCCAGCGCCGTCTTGCCAAGGCTTGGGCGCGCGGCGAGGATGATGAGGTCCGAGCGCTGGAAGCCGCCGAGCAGCCGGTCGAGGTCGATGAAGCCGGTTGGCACCGCGGCGCTGGCGGCCGGCGCGTCCGAGCCGAGCTGGATCTGCTCCAGATACTCAGAGAGCACGTCACGAATGTGCATGAACTCGCGCTCGACGCGGAACTGGGTGACCCCGAACAGCTCCTGCTCCGCCTTGTCGAGCGCCTCTTGCACGCTCGCGTGGTCGCCGTAGCCGATGGCGGCGATGCGGCCGGCGGCGCCGATCAGACGGCGCATGACGGCCGTGCGCTCGACGACGCGCGCGTAGGACTCGACGTTAATCGAGGTGGGGACGACGGTGAGGATGCGCGAGAGGTAGCCGAAGCCGCCGATGGCGTCGAGCTGCCCGGCGCGCTCGAGCTCGTCACACACCATGACGAAGTCGGTGGGCTGGCGGCGCTCGAAGAGGCGCAGCATGGCGCCGTACACGTCGCGATTACGCGGGTGATAGAAGTCGGCCGCGTGCAGGAAGTTGGCGACGGCCTCGATCGCCTCGGGATCGATCAGCAGGCTGCCCAGGACTGACTCTTCCGCCTCGGTGTTATGGGGCGGCAGCGGCTCAAAGCTACGGTCGGTTGCCAGCTCAACAGCCATCGCACGCCCGTCCTGCGCTCTCGTTCTGCGTTCCGTCTCTCATCACTCTCACGACCTGCTCGGCTTGCGACGTGCTGTACCTACGCGATTGCCGCAGCGTTGGAGTTGCCCCGGCCATGCCTTAGACGGGGGCAACCCCCGCGCTGCTGTGCTGGCGTCTGCCCCGCTCTGCTACTTGTCGGGCTCGACCGTCACCTTCAACGTGGCGGTGATACCGCGCGCTACGTGCACTTTCGCGGTGTGCTGACCCAGCGTGCGAATCGGCTCTTCCAGCTCGACGTCGCGCTTGTCGATCGTCTGCCCGAGCGACTTGGCCAGCGCCTCGGCCACGTCAGCGGAGGTGATCGACCCGTAGAGCCGGCCCTGCTCACCTGTCCGCGCCTGGATCGTCAGCGGCGTCGCGTCGATCTTCGCTGCCAGGGCGCGATTCTCCGCGTCCTTCCGCTCGTGCTGACGCGCCTCCGAGGCGTTGTGGGCGACCACATTCGCCACCGCGGTGCGGGTGGCCGGGGCCGCCAGCTTGTGGGGGATCAAGTAATTGCGGGCATAGCCGTCGGCGACCTCTTTGATATCGCCGACCTTGCCAAGCGTCGGCACATCCTTCTGGAGCACGACCTTCACGTTCGGCCTCCTTTCATCTGCGGCCAGCCGCGTTCAACGACGCCGTCAGCCGCGCAATCTGCGCACATTGTAGAACGAATGATCGGCCATCGGGGTGGTAACCGGTCGATTGCAGGATTCCCGGGGCCCAGCTCGTGCCCGAATTTTAGGATAGGGATGGCGCCATCCGGGCGGGTACACGAGGTTCATTCGGCACTACCCGCTGTCCCGACGGTCCGGATGCGACTTATCCACCGTTAGCACACTGCACTTTCCACCATAGGTTTCCACAATCGCTGTGGAAAACTGGGCACGACCCATACGGGCCATGCCTAGCAGACATCGGCGCAGTTGTGATGCGAATGCGAGCGTGTAACACGCTCGCAGGGGGCGCGAAGAGATCGCCGGGGCGGAAGGCTAGCTGGCGGGCGCGAAGACGATCAGGCTGTCGCGCCCCGAGGCGGCGCACCAGATGCCCCCGTTGGCATCAGTGGCGAGCGCGCGGCAGCCAGCGTTGGGCGGCAGCGGCCACTCCCGGAATTGGGCCCCTGTCGGGTCGTAGCGCGCAATCTGGTCCGGATCCAGCTCGGTGAACCATGCATACCCCCACCGATCGATGGTGAGCCCATAGGGTTGCGACCGTTGGGTCGGGGGCGGCCCGGTGACCCACGTCCCTGTGCGGTAGCTGAGCAACCCGAGCACGCCGCCGCTGGGGCTCGTGATCCAGATCCGGTCACTCGCATCCGTCACGACCCGACCCGCCCCCTGCCCATCCAGCGGGATGGACGCCTCCTGCACGTCGTGCGTGTCGGGTGTCACCGCCCCGAGCTTGAAGCTGCCCGGCTCGGCGAATATCGCGAGGCCGTCTGGCCCCCACGCAATCGCATCCACGCCGGAGTCAGCGGTTGGCACCGGGTACTCGCTGATCTGGTTCGTGGCGAGATCCAGATGACCTACCTGATTGGCGCCCGGCTCGGTGAACCAGATGGCGGATGCCCTCGGCGGCGCCGTTACCCACGTGCCGTTGCCATCGGCGATGAGCGAGCTGGGTCGGGCCCCCGCGGTCGGCAATTGCCACTCCTGGAACTGTTCGGTGGTGGCGTCGAGCATCCCGATTTTGTTCGCATCCATCTCGGTGAACCAGACGCGATTGTTGTAATCGACCGTCAGTCCAACCAGGCCGGATTCTGGCGTGGGGATCGTCCAGGTGCGAAAGGCGCCACTCTTCGGGTCGAGGCGTGACAGGCTGTTGCTGGCTTTGTTGGTCGTCCAGACCATGCCGTCGGTGCCGATCCACACCATTTGCGGGGATCGTTGACCCTCGGGCAGCGGGATCTCACGGACGGCGTAGCTCTCGATGTCCGGCCCGGGCACCTGAGTAGGGGGGATCACCAGTGGTCCAGTTGTGGGACGCGGGGTCGCTGCTGGCGATGGCGTCGCGGCCGTTGGCTGGGGCGCCGGCGCAAACGGACCGATGCATCCGGTCAGGAGCGCGGCAAGCGCAAGGATGCCGACGACAAGCGGTACGCGCGGTCGAGCT
This sequence comes from Chloroflexota bacterium, assembly GCA_034666705.1. GTDB lineage: Bacteria > Chloroflexota > UBA6077 > UBA6077 > SHYK01 > JAXDLH01. The sequence continues at coordinate 1,663 of JAXDLH010000176.1, read as the reverse complement.
TTCAGAAGGAGCATGGTATGCCACCACCGAAGAGGAGTCAGGGGCTATGCGTGCGCGACGGAAATGCGCTGGGCAGCAGCAACAGCTACTGTACCTGACGCGCATCGAGGGCTGCCGTGGCTGATCCGGACGTCGTGATCGTCGGGGCGGGGTCCAACGGCCTGACCGCCGCCGCGCTCCCCGCTGGCGCTGGTCTCCTGGTGACGATCCTCGACGCGGAGGATTACCTCGGTGCGGCCGTGCGCAGCGGGCCGCTCACCGTTCCGGAATGCATCGACGACCGTTGCTCGGCGTCGCTCGCCGCTCCCACAAGGCGTTTGACTGCTAGCGCCAGCTTGACAGGCTCGATGCCGTAAGGGTATCTCGGGTCAAACGCCGAAGGAGCACAACCGTGGCACAGACGTTGCAGCGCATCAGGGATATGGCGGCGCACAGCATGACCGCGAACACGCGCCTGATCGCGCACCACGATCTCAACGGCTGCGGCGACGGCATGCAGCTCATCAAGGTTGGGGACTACGTCTATGTCGCCCACGTCGGCTCCAGCGACAAGGCGCTTACGATCCTCGACTGTGCAGACGTCGAGAACCCGCAGGTCGTACGCCAGTTGAGCCACCCGCCAAACACCCACAACCACAAGGTGCAGATCGTCGGCAACACGCTCATTCAGAATAGCGAATGGATCTCGTACCTCCCGCCATCCGGGGATACGCCGCCAGTCTGCGGCGTCAATGTCTATAACCTGGACGACCCCACCGACCCGAAAAAGGTCGCCTTCTACCCCACGGGCGACCGCAATGGCGTGCATCGTATCTGGTTCCGCGATGCGCCTTACGCCTGGATCGCCGCCCAGGCACCCGGCGCCCGCAGCCGCGGGCTGCGCGTGCTGGACCTCTCCGACCCCGCCAACCCGCAGCTGGCCGGTTCGTGGTGGCTGCCGGGGCAGAAGGATACGGACGCCGAGCGGTGGGAAGCGCTGGACCCGCACCACAACCATTTGCAGGTGCACGGTGTCATTCCCCACCCGAACGGCCAGCGCGCCTACGCCTCGTGCACCGATGCCGGCATGGTGATCCTCGATACCAGCGATCTCAACGACATCCGCTACCTCAGCCGCATTAACTGGTGCCCGCCCTTCGGCGGCTACTCGCACACCAGCCTGCCACTGCCGGGCCGTGATCTAGTCGTGGAGGTGTGCGAGACGGTCGACGGCGGTCGCGAGCGCAATGGGGACAAGCGCATTTGGCTGATCGACGTGCGCGCTGAGCTCAATCCCGTAATGGTCAGCAGTTTCAAGGCGCCGGTCCCGCCGCAAGGCTCCCCGTGGGCGAGCTTTGACGACCGCCCCCTGCGGTTTGGGCCACACAACGTCCACGAGAATTACGCAAATGGCTATGTGAGCGAACGGCTGATCTTCTCGACGTACTTCAACGCGGGCGTGCGCATTCACGACATCTCGGACCCGGATCGGCCCGAGGAAGTCGGCTACTTCATTCCACCGTCACCAGAAGGACAGGCGGCTCCGCAGATCAACGATCTCTGGGTCGACCCGAATGGCCTGATCTACTGCACGGACCGGCGCACCGGCGGTGTGTACATCGCGGAGTACACGGGCCCGAAGATCTAAGCGGACGGACAGGGATGCAGTACATAGAGCCCGGAT
>JAXDLH010000175.1:0-15161 GCA_034666705.1 Chloroflexota bacterium | reverse complement strand
GAGCGCGTTGGCGAGCTGATCCATGGCTTAGTACAGCGGATCGAGGCCGGTACCGTCATCATGGAGCTTGGCAAGACCGAGGCCGTGATGCCGCGCAGCGAGCAGGTCCCCTCGGAGCGCTACTTCTCCGGGCAGCGGCTCCGTGTGTACCTCGTCGAGGTGCACGATACGCACAAGGGCCCGCAGTTGCTCGTGTCGCGGGCCCACAAGATGATGATCAAGCGGCTCTTCGAGCAGGAGGTGCCGGAGATCTTCAACGGCACCGTAGAGATCAAAGCGATTGCTCGCGAGCCTGGCGCCCGCTCGAAGGTGGCGGTCGCCGCAAACCAGGAGGGGATCGACCCGGTAGGCTCGTGCGTGGGTATGCGCGGCGTGCGCATCCAGAACATCGTCAACGAGTTGAATGGAGAGAAGATCGACGTCATCCCGTGGGACGCGGAGCCGGCGACCTTTGTGGCGTCCGCGCTGAGCCCCGCCCAGGTCCAGCGGGTCGAGATCAACGAGGATGAGCGCACCGCGGTCGTCGTCGTGCCGGAACGCCAGCTCTCGCTCGCCATCGGCCGCGAGGGGCAGAACGCCCGGCTTGCAGCGCGACTCACCGGGTGGCGAATCGACATAAAGTCGGACGCCGCAATCGCCCGGGCTGAGCTCGAAGCGTGGGCCGCGGGCGGCGCGCTCGAAGAAGGCGCCACCGAAGGCGTGGCAACGAACGAAGACGCAGCAATAGCTACGGAAGAAGCGGCGGGGTTGGAAGCCCCGGCAGCTAATCCCGAAGCGGCGCAAGCCCCCACCGAACCGAGCGTCGACGAGGCGCCGGCCGCTCAGCTACAGGCCGCAGACCCGAGCGTTGGCGACCCGGAAGTCGCCGCGCACCTGGCTGAAGAAAAGCCTGCGATTGCAGAGACGGAGAGTCCATCGGCGTGAAACCACGACACATTCCGATCCGTACTTGCGCTGGATGCCGCCAGGAGCGGCCCAAGCGAGAGATGGTGCGCGTGGTGCGTGCCGCGGACGGGAGCGTCAGCGTGGATCCCACCAGCAAGAAGGCGGGGCGCGGCACGTACGTGTGCCCGCAGCAGGCGTGCTGGCAGCAAGCGCTGCGTGCTGGCGCATTGGCGCGGGTGCTCAAGGCGGAGATCTCGTCAGCCGATCGAATCGCACTGGAGGCCTACGCGGCCGCTCTGCCCCTCGAGCCCATCCCCACGACGGCCTAAGGGCCACGTCGTTCGTCACCCCTCCATGGGTGGGGGGTGGTCGCGCTATACGCGCGTCGGTCGCCGCCCATTTCCTCGAAACACCCCGAACCTGAGAGAATATGAAAAGGAGGGTCGCACATGCAGCGTCGCCCCCCACCCCGTCGTCCAAACAACAATCGCAACCGCCGTCGCCCGCAGAATAGCGGGCCGCGGGCCGCAGTCGTCGAGCGGGAGCCAGAAGTTCGCGTTCAAACCGGCCCGGTCGAACTCCCCGCCGCACTCACGGTCAAGGAGTTCTCGGAACGGCTGAACGTGCCGCTGGCGCAGATCATTCGTGAGCTGCTGCAGAACGGCATCATCGCCAACATCAACCATACGATCGACTTCGATACCGCGGCGATCGTAGCCTCGGACCTCGGCATCGAGGTCATCGAACTGAGCGCCGAGGACCAGGCCGCCGCGGCGGCCGAGGTCGAGGAGCGCCCTGAGGACCTCGAGCCACGACCGCCAATCGTGACAGTGATGGGCCACGTCGACCATGGCAAGACCAGCTTGCTCGACGCGATCCGCAAGACGCACGTGACCGCGGGCGAGTTCGGCGGCATCACGCAGCACATTGGCGCCTACCAAACCGAGACGCACGGCCAGAAAATCACGTTCCTCGATACGCCGGGGCACGAAGCGTTCACGGCGATGCGAGCCCGGGGCGCGAAGGCGACCGACATCGCGGTGCTGGTCGTAGCTGCCGACGATGGCGTAATGCCGACGACGAAAGAGGCCGCCGAGCACGCGAAGGCCGCCGGCGTACCGATCGTCGTGGCGCTTAATAAGATCGATCGCCCGAATATCAATCCTGACCGCGTGAAGCAGCAATTGACGGACATTGGCCTGGTGCCGCATGAATACGGCGGCGATACCGAGGTAATTCCGGTTTCGGCCCGCACCGGCGAAGGTCTCGACAACCTGCTCGAGACGATCCTGCTCGTATCCGAGATTGGGAACTACCGGGCAAACCCGCATCGCCCGGCCGCCGGCGTCGTGATCGAGGCGAAACTCGATAAGGCGCGCGGTCCCGTGGCAACGGTGCTCGTGGAGAATGGAACGCTCAATACCGGCGACGTCATTGTGGCCGGTGGCGCCTCGGGCCGCATCAAGGCGCTTTTCAACGACAAGGGCAAGCACATCAAGAGCGCTGAGCCGGCGCTGCCGGTCGAGGTGCTCGGCCTGGACGGCGTGCCGGAGGCGGGCGACCGCTTCCTCGTCGTGCAGGACCAGCGCCAGGCGAGCGTGCTCGCGCAAAAGAATCGCCGCACCAGGGACGCTCATCAGCCGTTGGCCCGTGAGGCGACGCTCGAGGCGATCATGGAGGGGATCCGCACCGGGGCCCTCAAGGATTTGAACCTCGTCGTGAAGGCGGACGTACGCGGCTCACTCGAGGCGCTCATGACAGCGATCCAGCAGGTCGCGGAGTCTGAGGAGATCTCTCGCGAAGTGCGAACGAAGATCGTGCGCGGTGACACCGGCAATGTGACCGAGAACGACGTGAACCTCGCCGGGGCATCGCAGGGGATCGTGATCGCGTTCAACGTGCGCGTCGAGCCGGGTGCGCGTCGGGCGGCAGAAGCCCAGGGCGTGGAGATCAAGTCCTACAACGTCATCTACCACATGACCGAGGAGCTCCAGGCGCTGCTGAGCGGCATGCTGGCCCCCGAGTACCACGAAGTCATCCAGGGCGAGGGGGAGGTGCGGCAGGTCTTCAAGATCGGCCGCAACTACGCCGCCGCCGGCTGCCACGTGACGTCCGGTACGATCCACCGCAACGACCTGGTACGCATCATCCGTGGCGGAGAAACACTCTACCAGGGCCGCATCGAGAGTCTGCGCCGCTTCAAGGACGAAGTCCGCGAGGTGACGATCGGCTACGAGTTCGGTCTGACGCTGCCGAGCTATGCTGACTACGAGGAGGGGGACGTCATTCAGGCGTTCACCAACGAGGTCGTATCATAGAGTACCCTGGTTGGAGGGTCGAGTCGGTCGCAACCCGGCCGGCCGGCCCTGAATCCTCGCGGTCCCTATGCGATGGTCGGAGGTGAGGCGATGACCACGCGCCGCGTCCATCGACTGAACGACCTGATTCGCGATGAGATCGCCCATCTGCTCGCCCACGAAACCCGGGACGAGCGGCTCCACGGCCTGATCAGTATCACGGACGTCGAAACGGCCCCCGACCTGACTACGGCCAAGGTATGGGTGAGCGTCCTTGGCGACATTGATGAGGCTAACGAGACGCTCGCCCACATCCGGCGGGCAGCCACGTTCTTTCGACGCGAGCTGGCGGCGCGCCTTAACCTCCGCCATACTCCAGAGCTCGATTTTCGCCTCGACCGATCGATAGCCGAAGGCGCAAGAATTGAGCAATTGCTCCGGGAGGTCCAGCATGACTGAGAGTCAGAACGGCAACCACGACGCGCAGCCCGGAGCCTATCGGCCGTCGATTGGACTTCGCGAAGCCCTCGGCGATCGGCGCATTGTCCTTACCGCGCACGTCGATCCGGATCCGGATGCGCTGGGCAGCGCGCTTGGACTATCGAACGTCCTGCGGCGAGAAGGCTGGCAAACGATTCCCGTATGTGTGGGCAACGTGCCCTCGTTCGCACCGTCCCTTCCCGGCTCGAACGACATCGTGCAATTCCCAAGCCACGCCGAGGACGCGGCCAACCGCCCGCTTATCGTCCGGCCCGGTGACGCCTTGGTTGTCATGGATACGCCGACCGCCAGCCGCATGGCGGCCTTCTACGAGCTGCACGAGGCGGTCCTCCGCGAGTGCCAGGTGGTGGTGTTCGATCACCACTACACGAACGATAATTTCGGCACGATCAACTATGTCGATCCTACGGCGGCGGCTACGACCGAGGTCGTCTGCGACGTCCTCGACGATGCAGGCATCACGCTCGAAGTCGACGGCGCCACCTGTTTCATGATTGCCCTCCTGGCCGACACGCAGGGTTTCCGCACGGAGAACACGACCTCGCGCTCCCTGCTCCGGGCATACAAGCTCGCCGCTGTCGGCGCGCCAATATTCGACCTCGCCCAGCTCCTTTTCAAGACCCGGCCTGTCTCCGGCCTCAAGCTGTGGGGCGCCGCGCTGCAGCGGATGCAGGCGGGCGATGGCTACATCTGGACGGCGGTTACGCAGCAGATGCTGCGTGAGGCCGACGCGACCCTCGAGGAAGCGGAGGGGCTGGTCGATTTCCTCCTCGCCACGCGGGATACGCGAGCTGCAATCGTATTGAAGGAAGAGCGGACCGGCGAGACGAAGGTAAGCATGCGCACGGTGCCCGGCGTCGATGCCACACGCGTCGTCGGTGCATTCGGCGGCGGCGGACATCAGCGCGCCGCGGGTGCGACCATCGCGGGGCCGCCCGATCAGGCAGCGATCCTGCTACTGCCATTGCTCGAGCAGGAGCTCAAGGCCGGCGTGCTGGCGCGCTAGCGGAATCCGAAAGATGCCGACGGTCGCCCGCGCGCTGCACGGGTACGTGAATGTGTTGAAGCCGCCGGCCATCTCCTCGCACGATGTCGTGGCGTTCGTCCGACGAATCAGCGGCCAGGAACGCGTTGGCCATACGGGAACGCTCGACCCCGCGGCGGTCGGCGTGTTGCCAATCGCGCTAGGACGCGCCACGCCGACCGTTGGCGACCCACTATGGGACCGCAAGCTCTATTGGGCCGACGTCCAATTCGGTGCTCGGACCACGACGGACGACGGCGAGGGCGACGTGGTGGAATCCGGTTCTCCGGATCAACTGACGCTTCCGGACCTCCGGTCCGCCCTCGACGAGATGGCGGGGGGAATCAGCCAGGCGCCCCCCGCCGTGTCGGCGATCCACGTGGGCGGTGAGCGTGCCTACGCCCAGGTGCGGCGTGGCGCTGCCGTGACGCTCGGTGCGCGGCACGTGTGGATCGACCGCATCGACGTCGTCGGCTGGGATACCCCCCGACTCTCATTGCTCGTGGCGTGCCGCTCGGGGACCTACATCCGGTCGATCGCCCGCGACCTGGGAATCGCGGTCGGCTGCCCCGCCCACCTTGGTGCATTGGTCCGGCTGCGCGTGGGACCGTTTGACGTCCGCGAGGCCCTGGATCTCGACGAGTTGCAAGCGGTGGCCGCGGGCAATCAATGGGATTCAGTGCTCATGCCCGTCGATCTGCTTTCCCCCGGGGCACCGGTGCTGGTCGTCGACGAACCACGGGCGTCCGACTACCTGGCCGGACGCAACTGGCCAGCAGCATCGGATTCAAAGGTTACGGCGCCGGCTCACGTGTTGAGCCCACATGGGGATTGGCTTGGCTTTGGCGAGCTGACCGAGGCGGGTCGCTGGCAGCCACGGCGTGCCCCAGTGACTAGCAGGCACGAGAACTACGCATGACCGGGGTGAAGCGTAACCAGCCCGGCGTCTTCCTCACGATTGGCGTCTTCGACGGCGTGCACCGCGGCCACTGCAATCTCATCGACCAGATGGTCAAGGCGGCGCGCGAAGCTGGCGCGGCCACCGCCGCCGTCACATTTGACCCCCACCCGGACGCGGTACTGAATCCGGAGTTGGCGCTTCCCGCGATCTGCACGATGGATGAGCGAATCGCCCTGCTGCGGGAACGCGGGATCGACGAGGTGGAGGTCCTTCGTTTTACGCCCCAGGTCGCGAAGGAGGCGCCCGAGGAATTCGTAGCGGAGCTCCTGCGCCGGTACGACCTGCGCATGCTATGGGTCGGCCCGGACTTCGCCCTCGGTCGGGATCGAACCGGCACACGCGAGATTCTGCGCGAGATAGGCCAACAACGCGGCTTCGAGGTCGTCTCCGTGCAGCCACTGATCCAAGCGGGGCGCCCCGTGAGCAGCTCGTGGATTCGCGAGGCGCTCGCCGACGGGAACGTCACGCTCGTCGCCGAGCTGCTTGGCCGGCCATTCTGCATCACCGGCGACGTCGTCGCCGGCATGCGACGCGGGCGCGAGATCGGCTTCCCGACTGCGAACGTCGTGCCTCCGTCTGGTCGCGCCCTGCCAGCGGATGGCGTTTACTACGTCGAAGCACAGAGCGGTGGCGAGGATCGGCGATGGCCGGGCGTCGTGAACCTTGGTGCGCGGCCAACCTTCGCGGAGAGCGAACGGCTGCTCGAAACCCACCTTCTCGACTTCAGCGGCGACCTCTACGGGGCGACCCTTGCGGTCTACTTTTTGGAGAAGCTGCGCGGCATTCAGCGGTTCAGCGGCATCGAGGAGCTGCGGACCCAGATCGCGCGCGACGTCGAGGCCGCACGCCATCTCGCGCTCGCTGCCGAAGCCGGGTCCGGCTAGCCATCGCCGCCGCGTAGAATGGCTCACCAGATCCTGATCGCCAATCTACCGTAGCGATTCATCCGAGGGGGTACGTATCTTGCCCGTCTATGAATACACCTGTCCCGCCTGTGACGCGACGTTCGAGAAGCTGCGGCCGATCAGCGCCGCGGCGGAGGCCGCGAGCTGCCCACGCTGCGCTTCCAATGCACCGCGGGCGATCTCGCTCATCGCGCGACCGTTCGGCAGCGAAGCATCGCCATTCGGCGCGCTGCCGATGCTCGGCGGCGGAGGCGGTTGTGGCTGCGGCGGCGCATGCAGCTGCGGCCACGCCATGGGCGCGTAAACCAAAAGCATCCACCCCGGAATCGGGGTGGATGCTCCTAAACCGGTGCGTCTCGTTGGTTACTTATGTTCGGCAGCTTCGCGCTCGGCCTTCAGCTTGTCGACGAGGTGTTGGGACACGTGTGCGGGCACCTCGTCGTAGCGGGCAAACTGCATCGTATACGTCCCTCGGCCCTGGCTGAGCGCCCGCAGATCGGCCGCATAGTGCAGCATCTCTGACTGCGGAACCTCGGCGTTGACCGTCGTCACGCCGTCACCTGGCGTCATGCCGTGGACGTGCGCGCGCTTCGTATTCAGGTCGCTGATCACGTCCCCCGTGAAATCGTCGGGAACCTCGATCTGGACGTCCATGATCGGCTCGAGGAGCTCCACCCCGGCATCCTGCACAGCTTTCTTCATCGCGAGGGAACCCGCGATCTTGAACGCCATCTCGGAAGAGTCGACCGGGTGCTCCTTCCCATCGTAGAGAGTGGCGCGGATGTCGACCACGGGATAGCCGACGAGCACGCCCTCCTCCATCGCCTCGCGAATACCTTTCTCTACCGCGGGCCGGTAGCTGTGCGACACCACGCCGCCGACGATCCGGTCAACGAACTCGAAGCCGCTGCCCCGAGGCAACGGCTCGACCTCGATCCAGCACACGCCATATTGGCCGTGCCCGCCGCTCTGCTTGACGTGCCGGCCCTCGGCCTTGGCTGGCTTGCGAATTGTTTCTCGGTAGGCGACGTGCGGCTCGGCAAGCTCGACGCTCACCCCAAACTTGCGCTGCATGCGCTCCGTAGCGATTCCAAGATGGGACTCGCCGAGGCCGGAGAGGATCATCTCACCGGTGGCTGAGTCGCGATGGACTGACAACGTCGGATCCTCTTCGATCATGCGGGTCAGCGAGGGGCTAAGCTTCTCCAGATCGTTCTTCGTCTTGGGCCGCACCGCCGCCGAGTAAAGCGGCTCCGGGAAGTGGATGCGCTCCAGGACAATTGGATGATCCCTGGTTGTCAGCGTGTCGCCGGTGCTCGTTTCACCCAGCTTGGCGACGACGCCAATGTCGCCCGCGCCAATCGCGCTGGCCGGCTCTTGCTGCTTGCCGCGTTGCACGAAGAGCTGGCCAATTCGCTCTTCCTTGCCCTTGTCCGGGTTCCACACGTGCGAGTCGGAGTGAATGTCGCCGAGATAGGTCCGCAGATAGCTGAGCCGGCCAATGAATGGGTCCGACACGGTTTTGAATGCGAGCGCTGCTGTGCCCTCCCGCGGGCTGCCTTCTCCCGCACGGAGCGGCGCTGCCGACGCGGGTGGCGCGTAGTCGACAAGCGCATCAAGAAGGAAGCGCAAGCCTCTGGTCTGGAGGGCGGAGCCGGCGAGGACGGGGACGATTCGGCCTTCGGCGACGCCGCGTCGCAGCGCACCCCGGATCTCCTCGTCGGTGAGCTCACCCTCTTCGAGGTACTTGGTCAGCAGATCGTCGTCGATCTCCGCAGCGGACTCGACGAGCATCTCGCGGTAGCGGTTGAGCGCTTCCTCAGCCTCCGGAGGCACGTCCGTTGGGCCGCCCTTGTCGTCCAGGATGGCCTGCCGGGACACCAAATCTACGACGCCCTTGAACGCGGCCTCTGATCCGATCGGGATGGTCATCGCGACCACGCTCGTGCCATGCTTGGCGCGGAGCTGCTCGATCACCCGACCATAGTCGGCATTCTCACGTTCCATCTTGTTGACGAAGACTATCTTGGCGAGCCGCTCCTGGTCCGCACGCCGCCATACCTGGTCGGTTCCCACCTGCACGCCGGAGACCGCGTCGACCACTACGAGCGCACACTCGACGACGCGCATCGCCTGCGAGACTTCCCCGAAGAAGTCGGCATAGCCCGGCGTGTCGAGCAGATTAATTTTCGTGTCGCGCCACTCGAGCGGCGCTACCGCGGTGCTGACGGACATCTTGCGCTTTACTTCGTCAGGATCGTAGTCTGAGGTAGTCGTCCCTTCGTCCACGCGCCCGAGGCGGCCGATGGCGCCGGAGTGGTAGAGCAGCGCCTCGGTAAGCGTGGTCTTACCCGACCCACCATGACCGAAGAGGCCAACATTGCGAATCGCGTCCGGCGCGTAGCTCTTCATTGCACACTCCCTCCATAGTTACAGGGTAGGCAAGTCCCGATTATAGCAAGGGCTCCGGAGAGCCCAATCACCCGCCCAACGGAGCGTCCATGATCCCGCTGAGCGACCTCAATCGTACTCGCACCTTCCCCTGGGTAATGATCCTCATCATCATTGCCAACGTCATCGTATTCGTATACGAGCTGACTTTGTCGAGTCGGCAGCTCGACGTGTTCACCCAGGCGTTCGGGACCGTCCCACTCGAGATCGCAACGGGTCGCGACCTGCCGCCACCGTCACCACAGCCCGTATACCTCACGCTCATTACCGCGATGTTCATCCACGGCGGCTTTCTGCACATTGGGAGCAACATGCTCTATTTATGGGTTTTCGGCGACAACGTGGAGGACGCTTTCGGGCATATTCCATTTGCGATCTTCTACGTTATCTGCGGCATCATTGCGGGTCTTACGCAGGTCTTCATCGACCCGAATTCGACCATCCCGAGTGTCGGCGCCAGCGGCGCCATTGCTGGTGTGCTCGGCGCCTACATCGTGCTCTTCCCTCAGGCCCAGGTGCGGACGCTGCTGGTCCTCGGCTGGTTTATCACCGTTACGCGCATCTCGGCGGTCTTCCTCATTGGCTTCTGGTTTTTGACGCAGCTCGTTTCGGGAGTAGCATCGCTCGGCGCAAACACGCAGCAAACCGGCGGAGTCGCCGTGTGGGCGCACGTGGGCGGCTTCGTGGCCGGACTGGCGATCGCATTCCTCTTCGGTCGCGGCCGGCGCCCCGCGCAGAGCCCTGCATGGTAGAATCGAAAACCGAACAGGAAGAATGCGAGAGGGCAAAGCGTGTCAGGACACTCCAAATGGTCGCAGATTAAACGGTCAAAAGGCGTGGCTGACGTCAAACGCGGCCAGGTCTTCACTAAATTGGGCCGTGAGCTAGCAGTCGCCGTGCGAGAAGGCGGTCCCAGTCCAGACGCCAATGCGCGTTTGCGACTCGCAGTTGACCGGGCAAGGGCCGCGAACATGCCTGCAGATACCATCGAGCGCGCGATCAAACGAGCGGCAGGTGGCGAAGAAGGCGTGCAGTTCTCCGAGATCGTGTACGAAGGTTACGGCCCCGGCGGCGCCGCGCTGATGGTCGAGGTGCTGACAGACAATCGCAATCGCGCGGTCGCCGAGATCCGGAACGCGTTCAATCGCGGAGGCGGCAGTCTGGGCGAAACCGGCTGTGTGGCGTGGCTCTTCGACCAGCGCGGTGTGATCAGCATCGACGCAAATGGCAGCGATCCCGACGAGCTCAGTCTGCAAGCAATAGACGCGGGCGCCGAGGACGTGCAGGCTGAGGACGGCTCGGTGGAGGTCTACACCGCCCCCACTGAGCTTGAGTCGGTGCGGGCGGCGTTGGCGAAGGATGGCGCGCACATCGTTGGCGCCGAGCTGGCAATGGTGCCAAAGACCCAGGTGGCGCTGGACGCCAAAGAGGCTGCTTCGAACCTTCGCCTGATGGAGCGACTCGAGGATCTCGACGACGTCCAGAAAGTCTACTCGAACCTGGAAATCTCAGAGGAGGCGCTCGCCGCCTACGAGCAGTGAGCGAGGTTGCCCATCTGATCCTGGGCATCGATCCGGGACTCGCGCTCCTCGGCTACGGCGTGGTCGGCTTCACCGCAGGGAAATTGCAGCACGTCGCGCATGGATGCATCCGCACGCTGCATGGCGAGGCCGAGACATGGCGGCTGCGCCAGCTCTACGATGCGCTCGTCAAGCTGCGGGCGAGCTACCCGATCACGGACGTCGCGATGGAGTCGCTCTTCTACTCACGGAATGTGAGCACGGCGATCAGCGTGGGTCAGGCGCGGGGCGTGGCGCTCGTGGCAACCGTGGACGATACCGTGGCGTTCCGTGAGTACACGCCGACGGAGGTGAAGCAGGTGGTAGCGGGCTTTGGCGGAGCCCGCAAGCGCCAGATGCAGGAGACAATCGGCCTCTTGCTCGATCTATCGTCGCTTCCCGCACCCGATGACGCGGCGGATGCCCTGGCGATTGCAATCTGCCATTCGCGGCACCTCGAGCTGGATCGGCTGATCGCGGCGGCCAGCCAGACGCCACAACTCCGATGATTGCCGGTCTGCGGGGCCTCGTTCGCCGGATCGAGGCGGCATCGGTGGTACTGAGCGTGGGACCGGTGGACGTGCGGCTCGCAATGCCGACGCCAGCCCTGAGTGCGATGCAGCCCGGGCAAGAAGTTGAGGTTCGAACGTATCTTTACGTGCGCGAGGACCAGCTCGCGCTGTACGGCTTTACGTCCCAGGCGGAGCTTGAAATCTTCGAGCACCTGCTCAGCGTTTCAGGAATAGGGCCAAAAGGTGCACTTGGCGTTCTTTCGACGTTGACGCCGGGCGAGATCCGCTCGGCTATCGCGCAAAATGACGCGCGCACGTTGACGCGTGCACCGGGTGTCGGGGCGCGTGCCGCAGCGCGGATCGTGACCGATCTACTGGGGAAGCTCGATGCCGTCGTCTCCGAGGACGGTCCGGCAGGCATTGCACCGGGGCCGCAGGCGACAGTGCTGGAGGCGCTGATCAATATGGGATATGCGCCACAGGAGGCGCGGCGCGCCGTGGAGGCGAGCGCCACAACGGGAACCGCGGAGCTGATTCTGCGCGAGGCGTTAGCGCGCCTGGCCGAACGACAAACGTGAGAAGGGTGGAAGGATGAGACGAGACGAATTGGACTATGACGAGCAGGGGGCGGGAGCGCGCGTCCTGGACGGAACGACGGAAGAGGAAGGGGACGTTTCCACCGACGTCGCCGAGCCTGAAGAGGAAGCGCTGTATTTCGTCGATTCTGACTGGTATGACCAGCACAACCTATCGTTCACGGACATTGTGCAGGTGCGGATGTGCCCTCAGTGCCAGGCACGGCTCGGTGAGGAGACCGAAGAGAAGTATCCAACTGCCGACCGGCGCACTGGGCGCGTGACGTACGAAGTGCGGCGCGTGCGGTATGGGGCACGCCCGATCCCGATTGTGCGGGATTGCTGCTCTCGCAAGAGTGGCTACATCACCCCGGACATGGCTGCGCTCGAGGTCGTCTTCCGCATTCTGCTGGCGAACGCGAACCAGCCGATGCCGCTCGGCCACATGCGCGAGCAGCTTCGCGAGTGGTGCCCCAATGGACGGTGCCAGTGGCTGTTGATGCCGTACGAGACGCTGCAGCAAGTGGTGGAGGACGACCAGTTCTACGGATTGCGGCGCCACGAGCTGCCGGCGGCAGTGTAACGCTCGGTGCTCATCATCCTCCCCTCTCCCGCGTGCGGGAGAGGGGAGGACTGCCCTCTACGGGCTTGCGAAGTTCGCTCCTATCGTCCCGTGGGTGACGGTGCAGCTGGTTGCTCTCGTAGCTTGCGCTCCATATAGGTGCGCAGGCTGGGTCCGAGATCGGGGCGCTGCAAGGCAAAGTCAATCGACGCCTGCAAGAACTCGAGCTTATTGCCCGCGTCATACCGTCGTCCCGTGAACTCGAGCGCGTATACCGGCTCCTCGGTGATAAGCGTGGCGATCGCGTCCACCAGCCAGATCTCGCCGTCCTTGCCCGGCGGCGTGTTGGCGAGGATCTCAAAGATCCGCGGTGGCAGGATCCACGCATGCACGGCGGCAAGGTTCGATGGTGCCGACTCCAGGGACGGCTTCTCGACAATGCCGCGAACCCGGTATACCCGGTCGCCGACCGGCTCCGCGTCGATCACACCGTATTTGGGCACGTCCGCATCTGCAACGCGCATCACGCCCGTGATGGCCCCACCGTACTGCTCGTAGGCGTCGATCATCTGCTTCACGCAGGGAGGATCGGCATCCACCACGTCGTCGCCCCAGATCATGGCAAACGGCTCGTTGCCGACGACCGCGCGCGCGCAGAGCACTGCGTGCCCATTCCCCCTTGGCTGCGACTGCCGAACGAACGCGAAGGAGGCGAGCTCAGTCGGTCGCCGCACGGTGTTGAGATCGTCGATGCGGCCGGCAGCCTCGAGCCGTTGCTCCAACTCGTATTGTGTGTCGAAGTGATCCTCCAGTGACCGCTTGCTCTGGGCGGTGATCACCACAACATCTTCGATTCCGGACGCCGCTGCTTCCTCCACGATGTACTGGATGACGGGTTTGTCCACGATCGGCAGCATCTCCTTCGGCAGTGCCTTCGTCGCTGGGAGAAATCTCGTGCCGAGACCCGCTGCGGGAATGACCGCCTTGCGTACTCGCATCCTGCTTGCTCTCCTGATATTGACGTTAGTGGTCGGGAATCTGCGTGGCGGCCACGCGCGTGGCCGCCGAGGACGCGCTCTGTCCCGGTACAACTGGTATTTCGTCTACTGGCTCCTGAACTGGGAGGTCGACGTCAGCCGATTGGGTGAGCTCCCGCACGCGCGCTTCTCGTTCCGCGACCGTCAACTGATAGAAGCTGATCATGGTCACGATTACCGCGGCCACCGGCACGCCGAATAGCGCCCCCCAGGCTCCAGCCAGGCGTGCGCCGACGAGCACGGCGAGCAACACGAGGATCGGGTGAAGCCCAATCTGCCGGCTGAGCACCTTGGGCTGGATCACGTTCACCACCACCAGATTGAGCACGAGCGTAAGGATCATCACCAGCACCGCTTTCCCGCCACCAACGGTCAGCGCGGCGAGCACCGGCGGAATGAAGCCCAGGAACGGTCCGAGGAACGGGACGAAGATCGCGACGGCGCCCAGTACGCTGGCGAGAACCACGAAGGGCATTCCCGTGATCATCAGAATCAGCGCGATTCCCATTCCGTAGACGGCAGATTGGATGATCTGGCCGCGGAGGAAGCCACCAAATGCCCGATAGATGCTGCTCAGGAAATAGGTGAAATCGTCGCGATACCGAAATGGCACGGCCCGGAGAAGTTGCGCGCCGATTCGATCGCCGTCCAGCATAAGGTAGAGCGATATCACAATCGTCAGCAGCACCTGGGCCAGTGCAGACGCCGCGCCAGTCGCGATCACCAGGGCATTGGACAGCAGCGCTGGGCCGATCTGCTCGACCGGCCGCAGCAGTTGATCGGTGTAGTTCTCCACCGCGATACCGCGCTCGCGCAGGAGGTGGGCGATTCCTCCACCCACGGCGTTGGCGCTGTCCGCCAGCGCGGGCAACTGCTCGACCGCGAGCGACGTCTGGGCTGCGAGCGCCGGTAGCAAGATCACGCCCACCAGGATCAAAAGGATGAGCAAGCACGCATAGACGACGAGGACCGCGGTCGTGCGAGGCAGGCCGGGCGGGCGGGAGAGTCCGACGACCAGTGGCTGGAGGACAAAGGAGATGAGCCACGCCACTGCGAAGAGGACAACCAGATCGACGACTTGAGAAACCAGCGCCCAGACCATCTGGCCCAGATAGAGAGCCGCAATGATCGTCAGAATGACGAGGAGGGCGCGCAGCCACGGATCGCGGAGAGTCGGGGAGCTTGTATCTAGCCGCAATCCATCACCTACCTGCATTCTATATGATGCTTCGGCCGATCCCGTGCGTCGGCGCAGCGCGTCAGGAGATGCCAGCAGCCATGTCCCGATCAGCCAAGCTCCGGGAGCTTCTCGATGCGACGCGGGTCTATGCCGTGACCGACGTGGCGCTCGACGAGAAGCGCTTGCTTGCGGTGACGCGCAGCCTGCTCGAGGCGGGTATTCGCATCGTGCAATACCGCGACAAGGAACGCCCGGATGGCTCTCGCGTGCAGCTTGCCGGTCAGCTTGTCGAGCTCGTGCATGCGTATGATGGATTGCTCCTCGTCAACGACCGCGCCGATGTGGCGGTGGCGGCCGGGGCAGATGGAGCGCACCTGGGCCAGGACGATCTCCCACTCGACGCGGCGCGATC
Source organism: Chloroflexota bacterium (assembly GCA_034666705.1). Classification (GTDB taxonomy): domain Bacteria; phylum Chloroflexota; class UBA6077; order UBA6077; family SHYK01; genus JAXDLH01. Next base: position 300 of record JAXDLH010000175.1, on the reverse strand, counting down.
GCTGCTCGGCCCGGACCTGATCCTCGGTGCCTCCGCTTCGTACCTTGAGGAGATCGCTCCAGCCTGCGCCGCGGGCATCGACTATCTCGGCTTTGGCGCGGTGTACCCGACCGAAACGAAACCGGATGCAGAATTCGCCGGTCTGGAGCTATTCCGTGAGGCATGCGGGGCATCGCGCGTGCCGGTGGTGGGGATTGGCGGCATCACGGCCGAGCGGGCGTCGAGCGTCATCGCCGCGGGCGCGGCAGGAATAGCAGTTGTCAGCGCCCTCTATCGCGCGCCGGACCCCGGCGCCGCCGC
>JAXDLH010000174.1:0-11989 GCA_034666705.1 Chloroflexota bacterium | reverse complement strand
CCGGGGGCCGCGGCGGCATCTCTCGTTCACGTCACGTTGCGGAGTGTGCTACTCCGTACGCTCATCCTCTTCGGAGCGCCCACGGCTCCTCAGCCAGAGGCCCATACCGGCGAGGATACTCAGGCCTACGGCGACGGGCGTCGGATCGACGCCGCCCGTCGATGGAATCTGATTCACGCGCACCGGTAGCGTTTGCACTGCCGGGGCCGACTGGATTCCAGCCACGATTGGCGCGGGTGGTGCCTCGGCAATGCCGCCGACCTCGGGCAGCGCCGCCGGCACCTCGGCGGCGATTTCCGGCGCGGGACCGACGTCCTGGATACCGAGCACCTGCGGGGCCACAGGCGGCGCAGCCTGGACGCCCTGCACCAGCACGCCGGGCTGCGGCGGGTTGCCGCTCACCTGGGGCTGAGCCACGACGTTGTTGACGACCGGGGCCGGCGCCACGTTGTTGGCGGGCGGGGCCGGATTGTTCACGATCGGTGCGCTGAAGTTGTTGACCGTCTGCCCAGGGGGGAACGTGTTGTTGTTATTGAATGGGATCTGACCCGTCTGCGGGGTCATCGTCGGTACCGGCGTCGCCGTCTGACCTACGTTCGTCGGGACCGGGATGCTGCCGCTGACCGCGAAACTCGTCGAGGTTGGCGTCGCCGTCATCGTCTCGGTAGCAGTCGCCGTGGGCGTATTGGTCGCGGTTGACGTGGAAGTAGGCGTCGACGTGGAGGTCGAGGTCGACGTGGCGGTCGGCGTCGACGTGGCGGTCGGCGTCATGGTCGATGTCGAGGTGGCGGTAGGGGTCGTGCATATCCCATTGCTGCCGCGGATCGCCCCCAGCAGCCGCTCGTTGTAGTACACCTGCCCCACGAAATTGGGGAGCAAGCTCCCGCGAAACAGATCGAGCTGGTACGCGCAGGGCGGGAGGTCGATACTCAGGGTGAGCGTCTGCCCCGGGGCGACCATCACCATCTGACTGGAGAAAAGAATCTGCAGCGGGATATCCGTGTCTTGTGGGTTGCCGCTCGGGATCACGTACGACGCGATTCCTGCCTGGTAAGTGCACGTCAGGCTTGCATTGAGCACCGTGCCACGCCCCGTGCCTCGGCCGAACAGGTCACCGCTGAGATCCCGATTCGGGTTGAAGTCGGTGCATCCCGGTTGCAATGACGGCGTGGCAGTGGGGGTCAACGCCGCAGCCTCGACGCGCGGCGCCCCTTGCCCGCCGGCTGACGAGAGGCTGGGCGCCGCAAGGCCTGCGAGCAGCAGCAGGGCAATCGCGAGCCTTACGAAGGGAAATGTATGTCGATTCATGCTACCTCCCTTGACTACTTGCACATTTGTGGTTGCTGATGGTGACAAGTTCGGTGATTTCCGTTACGTGATCTCTGTACTTTCTCTATAACGAAGATAAGTTCACATTCAGCCATTCATAACCTCGAAGGGAATTCTGCGTAACCAGTATTGAATCGCTTCGAGTAGATCCAAGTTGCTTGCAGTAACGATTAGGTAAATTACACAAATTAACGTTAATTGACTTCCGTTTGACACAAATGAAACAATCGTTTCCAGATTGCGGTTACTGGTCGTTGCAATCCCGAAAATGACCACAAGATGGCGTTGCGGCGGCGGGCCAAATGGGAGCACGGCACTCTTCCCACTTCTGCTGATATGCACCATGGCCCTGCGGGTTATCTGGCTGAACCGCCCTGATTGGAGCCCGTAGTGTGGAACGTGCCAACGAGCGAGCTTGCGGCGCAAAGCAGACCCGGGCATGCTTGGGAGCAACTGGAGAACTGCCGCGTAACTGAAGAATTGGACGGACCGTGCCATTTCGCGCGCTGACTCATGACATCCGCGTGTTTCAGTTCGACAATCTGGCGCGCGAACCGGGTGTGCAGCACTTCGTGTCGACTCGGGCTGGCGGCGGTAGCCCACCGCCGTACCGCAGCCTGAACCTCAGCTTCCACGTTGGGGACGATCCCAATGGCGTCGCGGCGAACCGCCGCCGGCTCTTTGCCGCGGCCGACGTGCCGATTGCGCAGGTCGTCGCATGCCAACAAGTGCATGGCGCCCACGTCGCGATAGCGGACGACGCCGTTGCAGGGCGTGGGGCGCTCGACTTCGACTCGGCGCTGCCCGCCACTGATGCGGTGGTGACCGCAACCCCCGGCATCTGCCTCGCGATCCTCGCCGCCGACTGCGTGCCCTTGGTCGCGTACGACCCAGTGACGCACGTCGCCGGACTGGCGCACGCCGGCTGGCGTGGCACGGTGCGCCACGTCGGCGCCGCGCTGCTCACCCGCATGCATACGAACTTCGCCTGCGATCCGGCGAACGTGATCGTCGGCATCGGCCCGGCGATTGGGCCGGACGATTACGAGGTTGGCCCCGAGGTGATCGAACAGGTGCGAGCGGCGTTCCCCGAACGGTGGCGCGAGCTGATCCGCCTGCTACCGAACGGCAAGGGACACTTGGACCTGTGGCGGGCGAACACTCTCGAGCTCGTCGCCGCGGGCGTGCCCGCAGCCCAGATCGAGGTTGCCGGCATCTCCACCTACCGCGCGACCGATACCTTTTTCTCCGACCGGCGCGAGGGCCCAGCGTCTGGGCGGTTCGCCGCCTGCATCCAACTGCTCACGAGCTGAGCACGGCTTGCCGAGGAGTATGATGGCCCCTGAGAACGATCAGGGGTGAGGACCATGCTCGAGACGCAGATGCGCGGGGTTGACAGCTTCTGGAACGAGTACGGCGCCGAGGAATGGTCCGACGCCGTGGTAGCCGCGCTGAAGCTCGGCGGCGTGGACAACCTCTTTTTCGTCTCCGGCTCAGAGATCGCCTTCTACCAGGAAGCAATTGCCAAGGCCGAGCAGCGCGGCTGGCCAGCACCCCGACTCATCACGATGATGCACGAATCGGTGACGCTGAACGCCGCCATCGGCAACGCCATGGTGCGCAACCAGCCCGCGGCGACCGCGGTCCACGTGGACGTCGGCACGCTCCACTACGGCGCGGCGCTGCACACCGCCTGGCGCGGCTGCAATCCGATCCTCATGATGGCCGGCACCGGGCCGCGCGCCTTTCCGGGCTCGATGACCGGCGGGCGCGACAACCCAGTCCAGTGGTATCAGGAGCCGCGCGACCAGGGTGAGATCGTCCGGCAATACACGAAGGCGGATCACCGCCTGGAGCACCAGGATAATCCCGGGCTCATGGTGAGCCGCCTGCTCCAGATCGCCATGAGCGAGCCGCGCGGGCCGGTCTATCTCTCCGTGCCGCGGGAAACGGCGATGCTCTCGTTGCCCGGCAGCACGCGCTTCCCCACGCGCGACCAACTCGGTCTCGCCCGCCCGACCTGGCCCGATCCGGACGATGCCCGGGAGATCGCCCGCTGGCTCGTGCACGCCGAGAACCCGTGCTTCTATGTCGGGCGAGTCGGGCGCGATCCGGAGGCTGTTGAGGAGCTGGTGCGGCTCGCCGAGCTGCTGGGCATCCCGGTCATGCAATCCGGCAATGCCGACCGCCTCAACTTCCCCACGACGCACGCCCTCTTCGGTACCGGGCCGCGGCCCCGCGACGTGGACGTGGCAGTGGTCTGGGAAGAGATCATGCCGTATATGCCTGGCGTCGATGCGCCCGGGGCGGATGCGAAGATCGCCTGGATCAGCGCCGATCCTGTCCTCTCGCGCTTCAAGACCATGGAGTTCCGCGCCGACCGCTGGCTTCCGGCGACCGCGGTGAACGTCGCGCGAGCGATCCATGAAGCGGCGACCGGCATGCTCATGGCAAGCGACTTGAGCCGCATCGCCGAGCGGCGCGAGCGCTTCGCGCGCCAGAAGCACGAGCGAGCGGCGCGCGACGAAGCGCTGGCCATCGAGGCAGGGCAGCGTGCGCAGCCGGATGGGCGCTGGGTAGGCTACCAGCTCGGCAAGCTGCTGGAGCCCGACGCGATTCTCTTGAACGACGCGCTCTCGAACAGCGAGATGGTGCAGGCCTACGCGCGTCGTGCGCAGCCGGGCACCTACTTTCGCAGCGGCAGCAGCTCCGGCGGCTGGGGATCCGGGGCTGCGTTCGGCGCCAAGATCGCCGCCCCCGACCGCGACGTGGTCCTGGCGAGCGGGGACGGCTACTACATGTTCGGCACACCAGAGGCGGCGCTCTGGGCCGCGCGGTACCACAAGGCGGCGTACCTCTCTGTCATCTTCGTGAATGGCACCTACAGCACCGGCACGACCGGCCTGCGCGCCACCTACCCCGAGGGATTTGCCGTCGGCGGCAACAACTACGCCGGTGGCACGTTCGATCCGCCGCCAGACTACGCGAAGCTCGCCGAGGCCGCCGGCGGCTATGGCGAGTACGTCACGGAGACCGCGCAGGTCGGACCGGCCCTCCAGCGCGGGCTCGACGCCGTCCGCCGCGAGTCGATTCCCGCGGTCATCGCCGTGCGGGTGCCCGGGCCGCTGCAAGAAAGCTAGCCGGCCCGAGCACGATTGCATAGCGCTTTGACGCGGCACGATCTGCTCACTATGGTTAGGCTAATGCCAACGTAAAGGGAGGAATTTTATGGCGCTGCGATCTCTCGTCGGGCTCGTCGTCATAGTCAGCGTCATTGCCGGCTGCGCCAGTTCGAGCACCCCCGGCGCGCAGTCGCCCAGCGCGTCCGGGCAACAGGCGTCCGGCGCGCAGCCACGGACAGTCAAGCGCATCGTGGCGGCTATTCGCTCCACGCCAGTTTCGTTGATCCAGCAGAAGACGCAGTCCCAGGTCGGTAAGGTACAGGGGCTCGACGCCATCGAGGAGATGGTCAACGCCGGCCTCACCCATCGCGATGACCGCGGCGCCGTACGCAAGCAACTCGCCGAGGATGTGCCGACCGTGGACAACGGGAACTGGAAGCTCTTCCCGGACGGCACCATGCAGACGACCTGGAAGATTGCCGCGACGGCGAAGTGGCACGACGGCGCGCCCGTCACCGCCGACGACTTTCGTTTCGGTATGACCGTGGATCACGACAACGAGATCGGCATCCCTCTCAATCCGGTCTATAACCTGATCGACCACATCGATACGCCGGATGCTCGCACGATCACGGTGTTCTGGAAACAGCCGTTCATCGAGGCCGACTCGATGTTCAGCTACCTCCTCGCTGGCATGCCGATCCCCGCCCACGTGGCGGAGCAGGCATACAACGACGATCCGCTGGCGTTCGCCGGGTCGTCATTTTGGACCGGCGGCTTCGTCGGAGCCGGCCCCTATAAGATGACGGACTGGCAGATCGACAACCTGGTGATCCTCGACGCCAATGATGACTATGTACTGGGCCGACCGCACATCGACCAGCTCGAGATTCACTTCATCCCCGACCCGACGACGCTCATGGCAAACGTCCTCGCGGGCACGGACATGAGCCTCGGTCGCGCGCTCTCCGTCGACCAGGCGGTCCAGCTCGGCGAGCAGTGGCCGACGGGCCGCATCTCGACCCGGCCGTATGGCTGGCTGCCGATCCACACGCAGTTCGTCAACCCCAACCCACCGATCATCACGGAGCTGCGCTTCCGCCGCGCCATGCTGCAGGCGATCGATCGGGATCAACTGATCGATACGCTCTTCCACGGCCAGGCGACCGTCAACGACAGCTTCGTGCCCCCGGGCGCGCCCGAGTACGATGCGATCAAGGCCAACATCACGCACTATCAGTACGAGCCGCGCGCCGCAACCCAGGCGCTCCAGGATCTCGGCTACACCCGCCGCGGGGACGGCTCGCTCGTCGACGCATCCGGCCAGCAGCTCAGCGTTACGATCAATACGACGACGCAGAACGACATCCATCCCCGAGCGACGGCCGCCGTAAGCGACTACTGGCAGCAGCTCGGCATTGCGGTGGAGCAGAACCTGATTCCACCGCAGCGCGCCGGGGACCGCGAGTATCGCGCGACCTTCGCGTCCTATGAGCTGGTCGAGTCCAACATCGATCTCACGTCGCGCTCGATGAACCGCTTCCGCAGCACGTCCATCCCGCTACCGGAGAACCGCTTCACCGCAACGGGGAACAACCCACGCTACAGCAACCCGGACGTGGACACAGCCGTGCAGCAATACCTCACCACGATTCCGTTCCCGGCACGCATGGAAGCGCTCGGCCGCCTGGTCCGCATCCAGACGGACCAGATCCCGTCGATGGTGCTCGCGAACACGGTCACGCCCAACGTCGTCGCCAACCGGATCGAAGGAGTGACGGGCACGTCGACGTATTCCACCGAAGCGTGGAACGTGGAGACGTGGGATCTGAAGTGACCGAGCGACGCGGCCTCGCTTTCTAGCGTTTATCCCTAAAACGTGATATTCTCGCGACGCAGCGCTGGATGATCCGGCATGACGATGCGCGACGAGAGAGGTACAGGGACGAGATGGCAATTGATGCAGGACCCGTCGAGAACTACTGGAGCCCCCGGGGGGCCTACGAGCGCTGGCTCGAAACGACTGAGCTCCCGGTGTACCGGGGGCACTTCGTCGAGAACCTCGGCACCGCCAAGCTGGGCTGGTGGCCGGAGCGCGAATGCAACGGCGCATTTATCGTCCTGGAGGGGCTCAAGGACCTCCAGGAGGCGCGGATTCAGGAAATTCCACCGGGCAAGACGTTGCCCCCGGTGAAGATCGCGCTCGAGGAGCTCGTCTACGTGCTCGGTGGCCGCGGGATTGCCACCGTCTGGGGCGCCGACGGACTGAAGAAATTCTCCTTCGAGTTCAGCGAGCACGCCATCTTCATGATCCCGCCGAACTACACGTGCCAGTTGAGCAACGTATCCGGCACGCAGCCAGCTCGCCTGCTCCACACGAACTACCTGCCGCTCGCGGTGCAGTCGACCGGCAACGTCGACTTCTTCTTCAACAACCCCAAAGTTGACCTGAGCATCCTGTACGGCGAGGACCAGAACCCATACTCCCTGGCCGTCGCCAATCGCGATCCGGACCACCGGGGGCAGGTCGGCAATCGGTGGACCGGCAACTTCTTCCCGGACATGGCAGTGTGGGACCAGCTACAGCCGAACCGGACGCGAGGCGCCGGCGGCGTCTCCGTCTACTTCCAATCGAAGACCGGGAAGTCGGGGCACATGTCCGTCTTCCCGCCGCGCCGCTACAAGATGGCGCATCGCCACGGCCCGGGCCGCGTCATCGTGATCCCCAGGGGCGATGGGTATTCGATCCTCTGGCCGCCCGGCGGCGAGAAGACGATCGTGAAGTGGGCAGAGGGCAGCGTGTTCACTCCGCCGGACCAGTGGTACCACCAGCACTTCAACGTGGGCACCGAGCCGGCCCGCTACATCGCCTTCAACCCGCCGCGCCTCTTCAACGGCCATTTTCCAGGCCAGGAGCAGCAGATCTGGTACCCGGATGAGGATCCATGGATCCGAGAGATGTTCGAGGCGGAGCTAGCCAAGCGCGGCGTCACCTCTGACATCCCGGAGGAAGCGTACAAGGACCGGAATTACAACTGGTATGACGGTGATGACGACGATTAGGAGCGGCAGCGGCCCATTCCCCCTAGCTCTCCCCCGCGAGGTGGCGGGGAAGAGCGACACCCGCCCCTCGACGGGGCCCGTCGAGAGCCTCAGGGCGAGCGGACGGGGAGGGAGTGAAACCGATGTACCCCTTGATGCCCAACCGCGCGGATCATCGAGCCTCAGGGCGAGCGGATAGGGAGGGGGTGAAGCCCCGAATGACGGAGGACGCACCCGCCGACGCGCTGCTGCTTACCGAAGCTGACCTGCGGCCGCTGACCGTGGACGCCGGCAGCATCGATGGCGCGATCGACGCCGTGGAACAGGCGACGCTCGCCCTGCACCGCGGCGCCGCCACGCAGGCGACCTTTCTGGGCCATCCGCAGGCCAGCGGGCGGCCCAGTGCGCGGGTGTCCTTCGCCACCGCGGGAGGCATCGCCACCGGCGTGCGCGTGTTCGGCACGCCCGCCCCCGACAATCTGGGCCTCGTCCACACGACGAACAGCCGCTACTACCTGCTGTCAGACGTGGAGACGGGCCAGTTGCTCGCCTTGATGGACTTCGTGCGACTCAATGCGCTGCGGGTGGGGGCCATCGGCGGCCTCGCCGCGCGCCACCTCGCACCGCCTGGGGCGCGCACGTTGGCGGTAGTCGGCTCAGGCCAACAAGCGCGCACGCAGGTGCAGGCCGTGTGCCGCGCAGTGCCGAGCATCGAGCGCGTCCGGGTCTACAGTCCCACCCCGGCCCACCGCGAGGCGTTCGCCGAGGAGATGGCGACGTGGCTGGGTGTGAAGTGCGAGGCGATGAGCTCCGTCGCAGGGGCGACCCGCGACGCCGACGTCGTGGACCTCGCGACCAGCAGCACAACACCGGTGATCGAGCGCGCCCACGTAAAACCGGGCGCGCTCGTGATCTCGATGACCGATAACCAACTGCCGGCCGAGTTCGTGGACACGGCCCGCGCCGTCTTCATCACCTGGGAGGCAGTCGCCGAGAACGTCTTTCCGCGACAACCGTACACGTCGCGGATCGCGGCCGGGACTTTCACGCGGGCCGACCTGGGCGCCGCGCGCGTCGGGGTCGTGGCCGACGAGGTCGCGCCACGCCGCACGGCCGACGACGTAGTCGTGTTCGACCTGACGGCATTCAGCATCCATGATCTGGCGGTGGCGCGCTGGGCGTACGACTGGGCGCGAGCGAACGGTGTCGGCACGCCATTCGTGCTGTCGCGCGGGTAGGCCAGCCCGCGCGCACCTTGGCAGCCTGCAACCCGGCACGGTGGATCCACCATCCAGTCGACGCACAATGCTCGGCTACTACCAACCGGGTGACCATCGGATCCCCACGCGGACCGGAGTTGCGGTATACCAGCAATGAGTGCGACGATCAGCGAGCGCAGACGAGTCAAGGAGGAGGAGCAGCCATGGAGAATGGCAAGCGGCCCAGCGGACCAACCGCAAGCTGGGCCGGGGCGGTCGGGGAGTTCACCAAGGGGTTCGCGTACGACCGTTGGATCGAGACGCTGGGCGTTCCGATCCAGCGCGGCTATTTCATCGACGATCTCCGCACCATGCCACTCGGCCCCTGGGAAGAGCGCGAGTGCAACGCGGCGATCGTTCAGCTCATGGGCCAGGAGGGCGTCAGCGAGGCGCGGGTGCACGAGATCCCGCCGGGCGCCACCCTCCCGGCGCTGAAGCTCGGCTTCGACGAGGCGATCTACGTCGCCGATGGCCAGGGCCTCGGCACGGTATGGGCCGACGAGGGTGGCCCAAAGACCACCTTCGAGTGGCAGACGCACAGCCTTTTCGTCATTCCCCGCAACATGACGCACCAGCTCAGCAATGCACGCGGCGACAAGCCGGCCCGCCTGCTGCACTACAACTACCTGCCGCTGGCGATGTCGGTCGTGCAGGAGCCCGACTTCTTCATCAACAACCCGGGCGGCCACCCGCCGAAGGCTGAGGGCGAGCTGTACTCCGAGGCGAAGGTGCTCAACCTGACGCGGGACGTCGAAACGCGCACCCACTTTTGGTACGGCAACTTCTTCCCGGACATGTCGGCGTGGGACAAGCTAGAGGGCCTGGCGGGGCGCGGCGCCGGCGGCAGCTCCGTGCTGATGGGCTTCCCGAGCTCGGAGATGTCGTGCCACATGTCCGTCTTCCCCTCCCGCACCTATAAGAAGGGTCACCGCCACGGGCCTGGGCGGGTGATCGTGATCCCGAAGGGCGAGGGGTTCTCGATCATGTGGGTCGAGGGCCAGGAGCAGGTGCTCGTGCCATGGCATGAGGCGAGCATGCTCGTGCCGCCGGACCGCTGGTTCCACCAGCACTTCAACGTCGGCGCGGAGCCCGCGCGCTACCTGGCGCTGCACCCGCCGCGGCAGTTCATCGGCCACGGCGAGCAGGTCGAGGACATGGCGCGCGACCAGATCGAGTATCCGGCCGAGTCGCCGTGGATCCGCCAGCACTTCGAGGAGGAGCTGGCCAAGCGCAACCTTACCACGCTCATGCCGGAGCAAGCCTACAAGGATCCCACCTACACCTGGACCCCCGCCCGCACGTAACCCGGGCGAGGTGCCCCCATCCACTCATCCGGAGCTGGCCAGGCGCCCCCTCCGCTCATCCTGAGCCGGCGAGGCGCCCCCTCCGCTCATCCTGAGCCTGTCGAAGGACTTGAGATGGGGCAGATCCGAGAAGGCCCCCTCCCCCGAACATCGGGGGAGGGGGCCGTCTCGGACCCAGGATCCACTGGTGCCCTCGGGAACTCTTGAGGGGGCACATCGCCTGTCGAGTGGCGGAGTATACTGCGCTTTGGTAGCTTCGCAGACGGTAAAGCAGCAGTTTTGCAGGAAGGATGCGGGAAGATGACCGAGGCGTTGACCGAGCGAGACCCGCGGATCGAGGAGTTCGAGGCGGACCTCGCCGCCCACAATTTTGCGGGGCACTGGCAGGCGGCGCGGCGCGAACGAGCGGGCGGGGCCCAGCACTGGAAGTGGGCCGACATCTACCCGCTCCTCATGCGCGCAGGCGAGCTGATCGGCATGGACGACACGGGGCGCCGCACCATCAAGTTGATCACGCCTGGGCTCGACGCGACGACGCCGACGATCCAGATGTCCGTGCAGTTGGTCCTCCCCGGTGAGGTCGCCGCCGCGCACCGGCATGCCTTCGCCGCCACCCGCTTCATCGTGCAGGGCGCCGGCGCCTATACGACGGTGGATGGCGAGGCACTCCAGCTTGCGGCGGGCGACTACGTGACCACGCCCAGCATGGCGTTTCACGACCACGTGAACGAGTCCGCTGAGCCGATCATCTGGCTCGACATCCACGACAACCCGCTCCTCAGCAACGCCCTCAAGCTGAGCTTCCGCAGCGAGTACTACCCAACGAAGGCGCAGCCCATTACCCAGCCTGCTGGCCGGTCGCGCGACTTGATGGGGATGGTTCGACCGGCGGGCCGCACAATGCATCCCGCTCACCAACCGGCGGCCTACCCACAGGCCGAAGTGCGAGCGGCGCTCGATCGCGCCGCCGAGGGGCCAAGCGATCCATACGATGGTACGATGCTCGATTACGTCAACCCCGTGAGCGCCGGCCACCTCCTCCCCACGATCGGCGCTCGCATCCAACTGCTGCGCCCCAGGGAGCAGACCCAGCCCCACCGGCACTCCTCGTACACGATCTACCACGTGGTCGAAGGCGAGGGCGTGAGCGTGGTGGGCGACAAGCGGTTCGAGTGGACGACCGGCGATTGCTTCACCGTGCCCGGTTGGGAGTGGCACAGCCACGCGCAGCAGGGGGCGCGCCCGGCCGTGCTGTTCTCGGTGCACAACCAGCCAGTCCTCGAGGCGTTCGACCTCTATCAGGAGGAGCGCGAAGAGAGCTAGCACTCCGCCAGTGTTAACTTGAGCGAGCCGAAGGATCCGTAGCCCCGAGGCCGGGAGTCACGGATTCTTCGGCTGCGGCTTTTTCGCCCTTGGGCTGTCTTTATCCTTCATGTCGTGGCTGCTCAACGCGTTCCTCGACGTTCCAATCCGGGTCGTAGCGCTCCACAGTGGTCGCATCGCGCACCTTTGCCGCATCGGGGTTCTGGCCAAACTCGCGCCGGGCCCGGCGCTGCTGGAGCAGGTCCCAGCATTGGTCCAGGGCAACCTCGAGCCCGCGCAGGTGAGCGGCTTCGTCGTCGTCCAGCCCATGATCCTCTTCCGCTCGCTGATGGAGCGCATGCTCCTCGTCGACGAGCTGCCCGATCCGCTGCAGGATCTGTGCATCTTCCATCTCGCTATGCTCCTGTCCTAACTACGCTGCCTTCATCCTAAACGGACGGACAGGGATGCAGTACATAGAGCCCGCATCGGAAGGGCGGGCTCTATGTACTGCATCCCTGTCCGTCCGTTTAGGATGAAGGCAGCATAGTTAGGGCAGGAGCATAGCGAGATGGAAGATGCACAGATCCTACAGCGGATTGGGCAGCTCGTCGACGAGGAGCATGCGCTC
>JAXDLH010000173.1:0-5446 GCA_034666705.1 Chloroflexota bacterium | reverse complement strand
CGCATCTGGCAGCGTGGCGTAGAGGATGATCCGCACGCCTACGCGGCCGCAATCAATCCGGTCGCAAACTGGGGTGTGGGCGGCGCCGGCTGGGGCCAGGACCCAGCCGCCCTCGGCGCCCGGCGGTAGTACTCCTCAGGCTGGCTCGCCGAGATGGGTTTTGAACCAGGCGAGGATGCGCGCCAGCACGTCGGCGCGGTGCAGCGGGTTGCCCGTACGAATGAAAGAGTGCGAGCCACCGGGGTAGCGCGCATACTCGACCTCGCAGCCCGCTTTCAGCAGCGCCACGAAGAGCTGCTCCGTCTGACCGATCGGGCAGCGCTCGTCGGCTTCACCGTGGATCAGCAAGGTCGGGGTGTGAATCCGCGAGGCGAACGTCGAGGGGGAGCGGGCCGCGTACCAGGCGCGCCGCTCCTCCGGCGAGCCGCCCCACTCCAGCTCGCCGAAGACGTGGCTGATGTCGCTCGTCCCATAGAGCGATGGCAGATCGTAGGCGGGCGCGCCGCACACCGCCGCGCGGAAGCGGTCCGAATCGCTGAGCGCCCAGGCCGTCATGTAGCCGCCGTAGCTGTAGCCAAAGATTCCGATCCGCTCGGCATCCACCTCCGGACGCTGCGTGGTCGCGTCGACGACTGCCAGGATGTCCGCGAAGTCCTCACCGCCCCAGTCGCCCAGCACGGCTTCGGCGAAGTCGCGTCCGTAGCTGGCTGAGCCGCGCGGGTTGGCGTAGACGACGAGAAGGCCGTTGGTGGCCAGGCACTGCTGGATGGCGTTGAAGCCATAGCCATAAAAACCGTGCGGGCCGCCGTGCACGTCGAGCACCACCGGGTAGCGCTTCGTCGAGTCGAAGTCCGGCGGTCGCAGGAGCCACACCTCGATCGTCATGTCGCCACGCGTTACGTCGAGTCGCTCCCAGCGCGCAGGAGGCGCTTCAGCGAGGAGTGCGGCGCTCTGGTTAGTGATGACGCGCGCCTCCGTATGCTCGCGGTCGTAGAGAGCGACTTCGCCGAACCGCTCGAGGCTGGCGTACCCCTGCACCACGCGCCGGCCGGCGGCGTCCATGCTGAGGCCGCTGTTCAGCGCTCGCCAGTCGTGGAGCAGCTCGACTGCGCCCGTCGAGGTGTCGAGCAAATACAGGCCGCTGGTGCCGGCGCGGATGCCATGGAACAGCGCTTGATGGTCGTCGATCCAACAGGGCGACGAGGGGGGCGCGGCACCGTACTGGCCGGCCTCGGGCCAGGGCGCGAGATCATCCGTGAGGCGGCGGGTAGCTCCGCTCGCTGCTTCATATAGGAAGAAGTCGAGCTGGCCGGCGGTGCGGCGGTCACCGGCGAAGAGGATCCGGTCGCCGTTGGGAGACCAGGCGAAGCAGCCGACGACGCCATCCCGGGGAGTAACGAGGCGGACGTCGCCCGTGGCCAGGTCGACCAGGCCGAGCTGGGAGAAACAGCCGTTGCGGTTCGGCACGTGCACGGCGACGCTGCCTCCATCGGGCGACCACTGAGGACCCTGATGGTCCTGCGGCTCGTGGGTGAGCTGGCGCCGCTCGCCGCTCGCGACCTCGACGACGAAGAGCTGCCGACGCGTATCGCCGAGGTAGCCGCGCCCGTCCTGCTTGTAATCGATGCGACGCGTAACGCGGACTGGTGGCGGGGCATCAGTGGGTCGCTCGACCTCCGCAGGATTCGCCGGGTCGACCGTGGTGACGTACGCGATGCGCCCGCCATCTGGCGACCACGCCAGCTCGGCGATCTCCTGCGCGTGATGGGTTAGCTGGCGGGCCTCGCCAGGTCCCTCGACTGGCAGCAGGTAGATGCCGCTCCCCTTGTCTCGGTCGGAGACGAAGGCGATGCACGCGCCGTCCGGGGACCAGCGGCCGTTGCCGTTCTTTGCCTCGGCCGCGGTGATCGGACGGGCGTTGGCGCCGGTGTCGTCGCAGAACCACAACTGGCTGGTGACCTTGTGGGTCGTGCGGTCGATGGTGGTGACGGTGTAGAGGACGCGCGCGCCGTCAGGGGCAAGCTGCGGGTCGCTCGCGGCCGGCACGTCGTAGACGAGCGCCTCCGGGGTTAGAGGCCGGCTCACCGCACGCCCTCAGCTATCATGCGGCTTCGGCAGCCCGAAGCCGCCCTGGCGGTAACGGATGCCAGCGGCCTCCTCGACGGCCACGAAGCCCATCGAGCCGAGCGATGGAATGCCGGCCGGGTTGCGCACGTAGTCGCGGAGCACCGCGGCCATCGCGGGCGCGGCGATGGCCGCAACCTCACTAAAGAGGCCCACGGGGTCGGCGCCGATGCGGCGCGCCGCATCGGCCAGTGGCGCCAGCAGGCAGAGCGTATCCCGCACGTCGCCCGAAGCGAGATCGTCGATGGCGTGGGCGATCAGGCCCAGGCGCACGAGGTCGACCTCACCGCTGCGAACAGCGAGCGCGGCCATGCGGAAACCGAAACCTTGCAGCTTACTGCCGATCGAATGGCTCACCGACGCCAGCATAAACATCCGCTCGGCGGGACCACCGGCGCGGTAGAGCTCGCAGAGGCGGGTCAGCTTGACGTCGAGCGGCGAACGCTCGGGGTCCGTAACGTCGCGCGGCAGATGCTCGTCAGACTCCGGGAGCAGCGCGCGGACGTGCTCCGGAAAGTCGGGGGTCCGTTCGCGCGCCGCTGCTTCGAGCGCATCGCGATCCCACGTTATCGCGTACGCGGCGCGCATCTGGTGGTACTCCACGATGGTGGTGATGGCTCAGCCCTTACCCGTCATCCGGACGTCCAAAGTCTACCTGAGTTGCCATGCGCCGTCGGCGCGCCACGGACAGATGAATGTCGCTATTCAGAGCAGTCAACCTGGGCGTAACCGTGGGCTACGTTCTTGGGTGCCAAGCCGGCGCCACACTGGAATAGTCGTTTGCCGACCAGGCGCAGCCGCGAGCCGATGATTGCAACCGCGCCAATAGGATCGCTCCAGCCGCATCGCACGCCCCGCGGGTGAGGCGTTGCGCCAGATAAGGAGAGCATGACATGGGAAAGACCACGTCCGACGTGTTGCTGGAGACGCTGATCGACTGGGGCGTGGATACGATTTTCGGCCTGCCCGGCGACGGCATCAATGGAATCATGGAGGCATTGCGCACCCATCAGGATCGCATCCGCTTCGTGCACGTGCGGCATGAGGAGTCGGCGGCCTTTATGGCATGCGCGTATGCGAAATACACGGGCAAGCTCGGCGTCTGCCTTGCGACGACCGGCCCGGGCGCGATCCACCTGCTCAACGGGCTCTACGACGCGAAGTTGGATGGGCAGCCGGTGCTGGCAATTACGGGGCTGCCATTTCACGATCTGATTGGCACCATGACGCAGCAAGATGTCGAGACCGACAAGCTCTTCATGGACGTGGCGGCGTACAACGAGCGGGTGATGGGCCCTGCTCACGTCGAGAACGTCACGGACCTCGCCTGCCGAACTGCGCTCGGATACCACAAGGTCGCCCACATCGCCGTGCCCGTCGACGTCCAGGAGGCGCCGGCAAATCGCAAGGATCGTTCCAAGCGCAACGTCCCGCACCACACCTCCGACACGCTCGCATTCGGGGGGCAGACGCCTTCGGAGGAGAGTGTGCGCCAAGCAGCCGAGGCGCTGAACTCCGGGGAACGAGTGGTGATTCTCGCCGGCCGTGGAGCCTTGCATGCTACGGACGAGCTCGAGGCCCTCGCTGATCGAGTGGCGGGACCGATTGCGAAACCGCTGCTCGGCAAGGCGGCGGTACCGGACGACAGCCCCTTTACAACGGGCGGCGTTGGCCTCCTCGGCACGAAACCATCGCAAGACGCGCTGATGGAGTGTGACACGCTCCTGATGGTCGGTACGTCGTTTCCGTACATCGAGTTCCTACCGCCTCCGGGCAAGGCTCGCGCGACACAGATCGAACTGGATCCGATGCGCATCGGTCTCCGCTACCCGGTGGACATCGGTCTCGTCGGCGACAGCAAGCGCGCACTCGCCGCGTTGCTCCCGCTCGTCGAGCGCAAAGCCGATCGCAGCTTCCTCGAGAAGGCGCAACGCGGGATGGACCAGTGGCGGCGCGTGATGGAGGAATACGGTACGAGACGCGAGACGCCGATGAAGCCCCAGGTCGTCGCTCGTGAGCTGGGGCTGCGGCTTCGCGACGACGCGATCGTCTCATCTGACAGCGGCACCATCACCACCTGGTTCGCCCGCTACCTTCCCGCAAGGCGGGGGCAGATGTACTCCCTTTCCGGCACCCTCGCCACCATGGCGAACGGGCTGCCATACACTATTGCCGCCCAGATTGCGTATCCAGAGCGGCAGTGTGTCGCGATCGTCGGAGATGGCGGCTTCGCGATGCTCATGGGCGAGTTCGCCACTGCCGTTCAGTACCGGCTGCCAATCAAGATCATGGTCATGAACAACGGCACGCTCGGAATGATCCGCTGGGAACAGATGGTCTTCCTCGGCAACCCGGAATTCGGCTGCGACTTGAGCCCTATCGACTTCGCCGCAGTAGCCAAGGCGTGCGGCGCGACCGGCTATCGCATCGACGATCCAGCCGATTGCGGGCGCATTCTGGACGAGGCGCTCGCCGCCCCGGGGCCAGTGCTGATCGATGCCATCGTCGATCCGAATGAGCCGCCGATGCCGCCCAAGATCACCGTGGATCAGGCGAAGCACCTGGCCCAGGCGCTGCTGCGCGGCGAGCCCAATCGCGAAAAGATCGCAATGTCGCTCATCGCGGACAAGGTGCGCGAGCTCGTGTAACCACGACGAGCACGTGAGGTGCGCCCTGAGCCAGTGGACCCGGTTGGTGTGCAGATTGCGACGGCTACCCTCGGCGTCCGGTAGGGCGGGGGCTTGCCCCCCGCCGCGAGCCTTGCTGAGGCCAACGTAGGCCCCGTGACGACCGCCGTGTTCGATGACACCTGCGGCAACCTGATCCAGATCGCAAGTCAGGGCTAGGACTGGCTTCGTCTGGCAAGAGTGACATGGAATCGTTCCACAACCACTTCCACCCGGAGACGGCGCAGGCCGCGGTCGACGTATTGGAGCAGGCCGGTTGCCGCGTTTTCGTGCCGATGCAGCCGCTGTGCTGCGGTCGACCCCTGTACGACTACGGCATGCTCGATATGGGGAAGCGCCAGTTGCAGGAGATCCTCGACACGCTGCGGCCGGAGATTCGCGCCGGCGTGCCGATCGTCGGGCTCGAGCCGAGCTGCGTCGCGGTGTTTCGCGACGAACTCGTAAATCTCTTCCCGAACGACATGGACGCACGGCGGCTGAGCCAGCAGACGTATATGCTGAGCGAATTCCTGATGCAGCGGATCGACGGCTACCAGCCGCCACGGCTCGAAGCGCAAGCGCTCGTCCATGGCCATTGCCATCACAAGTCGATCATGAAGCTCGACGCCGAGCGGCAGCTCTTGGACAAGATGGGG
>JAXDLH010000172.1:0-4962 GCA_034666705.1 Chloroflexota bacterium | reverse complement strand
GCGGCGGGATGGCTTGCGACGTTCGGCGCAGCCGGGGCACCGGTCGCCCGCTTGGTGCACGCGAACGATAGGGTGACCGTGGCTCATGCTCCTAACCGCCGAGAGCTCGCCTTGCTCACGAATCCTGCCAATGCATCCACATCTTTCGCTGTGGGCGAGGGTGGCCGAGTCATCTTTACCGGCCGTCTTTCTAATCGGGAGACATTGCTCGCGCGTTTGGGGGGCTCCGATCCCCGTGCCCCCAGCGATGCCGAGGTGGTGGCGCAGGCCTATCGGCGTTGGGGTGACGATGCGCTGGGCCTGCTACGGGGGGCTTTTGCCGTCATCATCTGGGATCGCGAACGCGACCGGTTGCTATGCGCGCGCGATCCCATGGGCATGCATCCCCTCTTTTACGCCCAGGCTGGGTCAGTGCTGCTGCTCTCACCATCGATCGAGGCGCTCCTCGGTCACCCGGGTGTGCCGGCAGAGATCAACCGGATCGCGCTGGCCGAACGCCTGATTGGGCGCCTCCCCCAGGCTAATGAGACCTATTGGGCCCACGTGATGCGCATCCCCCTATGTCACGCGCTGCGCATCGATCGCGAAGGCCAAACCGCGTATCGGTACTGGGATCCCGCCCCGCTAGAGCGGCCGGTGGTGTGGGTACCGGATGGCGACGCCGTGGAGCATTTCTCGGTGCTCTTCGAGCAAGCGGTGGAGCGCAGTCTGGAGTCCGAGCCGGCGGGCATCTTTCTGAGCGGGGGCCTCGACTCGTGCGCAGTCGCGATGGTGGCAGCGGATCTTTGCCAGCGGCACGGGTGGACTGCGCCGCGGGCATTATCACTCGTCGAAATCGCGGTGGATCCGGACGAGGAAGCTGGCCAGCGGTGGGTAGCTGAGTCCCTCAGCCTACCGCACGAGACCTCGTCCTACGCCGACGCCAGTGGCGGAGCCCAAGTACTGACGACGGCGCTGGAGCTCAGCGCCTCGATGCCCGCGCCGCTGCTGGACCCGCGGCGCATCCCGACCCTAACGCTCGCACGTGTCGGGCAGCAGGGAGGCTGCCGTGCGATCCTGACGGGCGACGGCGGGGATGAATGGCTCGGGGTGTCGCCATCCGTGGCCGCGGACTTGCTCCGAACAGTGGATCTGCTGAGCATATACTGTTTGTGGTTAGCCGATTCGCGCTCAAATGGCCCTGCGAGTTGGGCAGGGGCGCGCCGTCTGCTTTGGAGTTATGGCGCCCGGCCATTGATCCGACAAGGCTGGCGCACCTCGATCGTGCGGTTGGCCGCGCGCAATCTGACCGCGCAAATTGCGCCAGGTCTCCTCGACGAGCGTCGGCGACGGCTCATTGCCGCCACCATCGTTGAAAGCACGCCCTCATGGCTTGCGCCTGATTCGACGCTGCGTGCGCAGCTCGACCGGCGTGAGGTAGCACGTTGGAACCCGGGCGTGGACGAGAGTGCCAGCTTCCATCAGCGGAACGTTCGCTGGAAGCTGGATGATCCTGGGAGGTCGATGGCTGCGGAGGAGAGCTTTTTGCTCGCCCAGCGGATTGGGGTCCAAATGCAGCTTCCCTTCTGGGATGCTGATCTGATCGCTCTCCTGGTTCGGACACGCCACAAGGTCCTGAGCGGCGGAGGGCGCGCGAAGGCCCTGATACGTGCTCCGCTTGCCCGCCGATTCCCAGAGCTAGGCTTCGAGCGGCAACGCAAACTCCCGAGCAGGTACTCTCTCTGGTCCCATACGTCAGCTCAGGCATCCCCGGCGCTCCAGAAGCTGGGGGGCTTGCGCGCCCTCGCCGAGTTGGGTGTGGTCAACCCAACCCTGGGTGTATCGTTGGCGAGCGATCTGCGAGATGGCAGTTGGCAGGGTGGGCCCAAGCTGTTGTTCGATCTGCTCAACCTCGAGGTTTGGTCTCAGGCGCACCTCTCGGCTGGTCATATTTGAGGGACCACGAACCCTGTCATGTAACATGAAAAGCATCGCGTCGCATCCCATCGCCCGTCCAGTGGCGAGTAGTCCATCGCGAAATGATCAACTGCCCCCTTTGGAGGGCGTGTGAAGCGCCGCCTCTCGCTCCTCACCTCCATGCTCGTCACGTCCTTGATTGCTGCATTGGTGCTCCTCGAACCGCTGCAACCCTCCACGATTCCAGGGTTAGCCCCCCTCGCGCACGCTGCGTCCGATTGGAGCCAGGTACAGAACGGTCCGCAGCGGACCGGGTTCTCGTCGGAGACGCTGGGCACCAACTTCAAGGTGACGTGGACCTATCCATTCCAACCGGAGCGGGTCAACCCGCAGGTTCAGGCCATTGTTTACGGGAGCGGCGTCTTCGTCGGCACGGAGACCGGCAACCTCTATGCGATCGATGCCACGAGCGGCCAGAAGCAGTGGTCATCCCCCATTGGAGCGCCGATTCTCAACTCCGTCGCGGCCGAGAATGGCCTGCTCTATGTGGGTGCTATGGATGGCGCGCTGTATGCCATCAACTCTGCAAGTGGCCAACTCGTCTGGAAGACGCCAGCTCACCGCGGGGCTCGGCATCTCTACCGCCCCGCTGCTCGCGGACGGCAAGGTGATGCTTGGTGGACGCGATGGCGCGTTCTATGGGGTGGACTCCGCAGCCGGCAGCATTCTGTGGCGATACGATGCTGGCGCACCGATCCTGATGACGGCCGCATACGACGATGGCAAAGCGTTCTTCGGCTCGATGGACATGTACATCCACGCGGTCAATACGAGTGATGGGACGCGCGCATGGCGGAGCACCCAACTCCCCGGTGCGGCGCTCAAGGATTACTGGCCTATCGCCACGCACGGCAAGCTCATCGTCCGGGCAGAGCTGCGCGTGCCGGTAAACGGGGGCATCCAGCATGTGCGATTCGCGAATCGCTGGCTCAAGCAGTTCGCGCGTGAGGACCCGCGAACATTGTTGAAGGTCGCTGCCGGCATCAATCTTCTCAAGGAAGTTGGCGCGGCGTTGGCGCCGCAGCCGGGTGAGGTCAATGCGGTCGGCGTGGACCTCAGTGCCTACGAGAACATCAGGTTGCCGCGAATCTGGCCGACCGGCGCTTGGCTGGATTCACCGACTCCGAGCTGGCCCGATTGCTCCGGCAGGAGGGCCTGAATTCACTCGTGTCTCGACGAAGCGAGGCCGGTGATCGGGCCGAAAGCGAAGGGACATGAGCGACTTGGCTGGCTCCGTCACCGCCGAGGACTACGGGTGCCTTGAGCTTGAGAAGGAAAGCCGGTGGTTGCGAGCGCCCGAGTGGCAATGTGCAATCGAGCGTCAGGATGCCGCGGGCGAGACTCCGGTCTGTTTTCAGCTTGGCGAGGGTCTGCTCCAGATCAGCACTGCGGACCACGCTTTGCTGCACGCGTTTCGGCAGCTTTACGCCGATTGCGAGATACCCTCGGCGGCTGTACCGACGCGGCTAGGAGTACGCTGCGAGGTCCGGCGCGGGGTCAACCTGCCACTGATCCTCCTAACCTTTACTGAGGGAGGGCCAACCGACCTCGCGACGGCTGCGCTTCCCCTGCTGGATCCACCGACTGACGCCCGCTACCACGTAGTCAGCGAGGGGCCGATGCCGGGCTGGCGATCAATCGCCAGCCCGGCAGATGGGGCCCGACCGGTCCTGGTTGCGCGAGGCCACCATCTCTTGATCGACCCCGAGCTCATGCCGGCGGATGTCATCGTCGCTTGCTTGGTGAGCGTCACCCTCGCAGCGCAGCCCCAGGTAGCGGTGATCCACTCCGCCTCGTTGCGCTTGGGTGACGCTGGGGTGCTCCTGATCGGGCCATCGGGCGCAGGGAAGACGACGACTGCGTTGAGTCTTGCGGCTCGCGGGCACACACTGCTGGGTGACGAGCTAGCCGCGATTCGGCTCGCGACCGCCGAGTTGGTGCCATTCCCGCGTGCGGCGCATCGGCGCGCGGGCCCCCGCACGCCGGAGCTTGCTGCCGCATTCAATGGGTTGGGAGGCCGGGCGGTGGCTGCCGCCGAAGCCGGCTGGAGTGGGCTCATCCGCGTCCGTGCGCTGTGCCCTGGTTCCTGTCCCACCGTAAAGCTCCGCGCCGCGTTCTTCCTGAGCGAATTTGCAGATCGCCCGTCGATCAGCCCTTTCCGGCTAACGATGCGCGACGACGAGATCTTCAGTTACCTGGCTGGGAACACCGTCGCATATGCCTCCTGGGGGCTCGTGCCTGCGCGCCGGGTGCTCAGGCTGTTGGCCCTCAAGGAGGTACTGGCGCGAGTACCAAGCTGGCAATTGAAAGTTGGACCACCGGCCGAAACGGCCAAGTTGATCGAATCTGCGATGGAGGAGCGATGATCATTTCCGTCAAGGAGCGCGGCCAATTCGTGGCGACCATGCGCTCCGTGCACGTCACGCTCATGGAGACGCTCGCTGGGTGAGTGCCGACGACGCCGGAGATGGAAGTGAAGCTCCTCTTCGGCGAGCATATCTGGGACGTGGCGCAGCATGCCGACGCGCTCGGTAAGCGGACGTTCGAGTTGCGCCTGCCGCTCCAGCACAGCCTGCCCCCCGCGGATGCGTATGTCGATCTCCTCACGGACATTGCGGCGATCGGCCTAACTCCGGAGCGCATCGCCGCCGTCTACGATGTCATTTTGCCGGGGCTGGCCCGGCGCTACCGGCGCTATTTGAGCGAAACCGATACGCTCCTGGACGCCCCCACGGTGAGGATCCTGGAACGTTGGCTCTTCGACTGGGACCGCATGCTGAATGCGAGCCGGAAGCTTCGAGAGGAGCTAGGCGGTCTGCAATTGGCTGATCCAGCATGGGCCGAGCCCCTTCGGGCACGCGAGGCGGCGATTGACGATGTGATCATTTCGGAAACCGCCGCGGCCGCGGTGGAGGCATAAATGAGCGTAGTTCCAGCTGAGGACACCAAGGTCGTGCGGGGTGTGAAGCTGCGTCGTGACCCCGCGCGCGAGGCTTGCTTTGCCAT
>JAXDLH010000171.1:0-10681 GCA_034666705.1 Chloroflexota bacterium | reverse complement strand
CCGGTCGAAGGTGAGCGGCAATGTCAGCCGATACCAGAGCCCTGAGTTCGACGCACTCGTGGATCGCTTGCAGTTGACGGTGCCGAAGGCGGAGCGCACCCAGGTGCTCAGCGACGTGATTCACCTGATCTCGGACCAGTTGCCGCAAATGCCGCTCTTCTACCAGGTCGAGCCGATGCTCATCGCGAATCGCATTCATGGCATGGGAGGACGCGCGGTGGGCTCGACGGCCGCCTGGAACGCGTCGCAATGGGACGTGGAGGGATCATGATGGCTGTGAGCGAAACCGCAATTGGCGAGCGCGCGCTGCCCAGCTTCTCCATCCCCGAGCGCGACCGCCGCTGGGGACGCCTCCGCCAGTTGATGGCCGACCAGGGAATCGATGTACTGGTGGCCGCTCCGAACACCGGCAGCCACGATAAGCACCAGGCGGACGCACGCTATCTGACCCAATTTGGGCTCAACGGCGAGAATGCCGCGTGCGTTTTCCCGCGTGAGGGCAAGGTGGTCGGCTTCGGCGGGCGCAGCTCCAAGCTGGTTCCCCACTGGATGGAGGACGTGCGCACCCCCGACCGGCCCACCGCAGCACACATTGTCGAGGCGCTCGAGGAGGTCGGTGCCGCGCATGCCACGATCGGTATCTGCGGGCTCACCGCGAGCCGCTTGCTGTACATGCGCGCCCCGGACGGCGTAGCGCCATACGCCGTGGTGTCGGGGATCCTGGCCGCCTTCCCACAAGCGAAAATCGTGAGCGCCACTGAAGTACTCGCCGAGGCGCGCATGGTCAAGGGTGAAGAGGAGATCGCGTTCCTCGCCCGCGGAGAAGCATTGGCGGAAGCTGCCCAGCGGGCGCTGCTGACGACGGTGCGGCCCGGCGTGGCTGAGGCTCGCTGCTATGCGGCGATGCTCGCTGCGGAGGTCGAGCGGGGTGGCTCGCTGCCCTTCGCAATCGGCTGGTTGTCCGGCCCGGTAGGGGACGTGTATCCGCACTTGACCCAGCCCACTGGCCGCATCGTCCAGGCTGGCGATGTGATCCTCGCCGAGATCGAGGGCCGTTGGGCCGGCTATACCGCCCAGATCGACCAGTCGACGTACGTGGGCCAGGTGCCCGCGGCGTGCCGCGACGCCTGGGCCGTAGCCGTGGACGCGTTCGAGCGGGCGGTCGCCGCGATGCGGCCGGGGGTCACCTTCGGTGAGCTGATGACGGCGTGCGCTGCCACGCCCGCTGTAGGGGGCTGGGAGGCGCGGCTCGGGCTGCACGGGCGGGGCCTGGGCGACGACGGGCCCCTTATCCGGCCGTCGGGTCCGTCACCGCAGCTCGCGAATCGGCCGCTTCAGGAAGGCAATGTGTTCATCGTGCGACCGGCGGTGGATCGAGACGGCCGCGGCGACGTGGCACGCATCGGCGACTCGGTGGTGGTCACCGCGAACGGCGCCCAGCGCCTCGGGACGCGCAGCTTCGACTTTGCGGCCTACAACGTCGGCTTCTGATGACGCAAAGCCAGACCCAGGAGAACGCCATGGAAACCGCCCGACTCCCAAACGAGTCTGACCGCCTGCCGATCTACGCCGCCGAGGGTGCGACGCGCTTCAGTCACATTGTCTTCGGGGTGAGCGATCTCGACCGGTCAGAGGCGTGGTATCGGGACGTGCTCGCCACGGACTTGCTCGGCCGCGACCTGACCGCCGAGCCTGCGCCGCACACCGTCCTGCGAATGAACACGGGCCAGCTCATCATCCTCGTGGAAAACCCGACTTTCCAGCGGCCGCCGCACACCAACATCCACCAGGGCTTTATGTTGACCCCGAGCCAGTACCGCCGCGCTTATGAGCGGTTGCGGTCACTGGGCTATGAGGCTGGGGATACGCACGAAGGCAGCCGGCCTTTCGACGAGTACAGCATCGACGTGCTCGATCCCGACGGGCACCGCCTGCAGCTCCAAACGCTCGATCCGGACGCCGATCAGGTCGTCTCGCAGGGCGTGGGTGTCGTCGACTGCGGCCCAGCCGCGCGCTACCACGTCGGGCAGGTCGTGCTGTTCGACCAGGGGAAGTTTTTCTTGGTTCGACTGGGCGACGGCTTCCTGGCGCTCAGCCGCTGGTGTACGCACATGAACGGCCAGGTCGTATACCAGAAGGAGCACTGGCATTTCGCCTGCCCGAACCACGACGCGACGTTCGACCGCTGCGGCCTCCCTGAACCGTACCCGGGCAATCATGCAGGTGTGCCGTTGCGGCTGCATCCAGTCTCCTTCGACCCCGCGGGGCACGTCCTCGTGGACACCAACCGGACCGTGAATCGCAGCAGCTACGAGCCGGCCCAGGCGGCGCAGCCACGGAGCGGGGCGCTGAGCGCGCCAGGGAGTTTGTAGAGATGGCGGACATCGAGAGCATCAGCCACTGCGGGGTACTGGCGGCCGATACCCGGGAGCTGGCGGAGACGATGCAAGAGGTGCTGGGGTCGCAGCGCCTTGTGACCGGCGAGCGCGCCTACGCCAACCGCCGCGGCGGCGCGCCGCACCCGCACGAGATGGTCGGCGACTTCATGATGGTCACCTTTCCCTACCCGCCCGGCTGGACCATGCCTCCAATCGGCCAACTCCGCGGTGGCGTCGAGGGCGGCGAGCCGCGCCATGCATTCGCCACGTCCCGCGCGCAGTTCGCGGCGTTGGTCGCGCGCTTCGCGGAGCGAGGAATCCCGTTCGAGGGGCCACTCGAGCACCCAGTTGCCGGGCCGCTCGGCGAGTCGATCTACGTGCGCGACAATAGTGGCAACTTCTTCGAGATCTGTTGGCGGCGCGATGAGGATACTGGCTTCAATCCGGCGCCGCTCGTGGGACGCTCGGTGGTGGGCACGACCGTGGCCAACTATGCGGGCCTCCCCGGGGTCGCGGTCGAGGCCGTGGCTGGCGTGGTGCTCGAGGTCGACGATCTCGCCCGGGCGCGCGCCTTCTACGCGCCGATCTTCGACCTTGCTTCGGGCGAATGGCGTGCTACCGAGCGTCGTCTCGTCTACCAACGCGGAGCCCAGTCGGTCGAGCTGGAGCTGCGGCAGCGCCCGCGCACGTTCCGTGATAGCGGCTATCACCAGGCGTACCAGGTGCCGGCGAGTCAGCTCGAAGGGTTGGTCGAGGACCTGGAGTCAGCCGGGCACCCCGTGCACCGCTGGCAGGATGACCACCCGGACGAGCGCACCCTCGGCGTATACGTCGACGATCCGAGCGGCAATCGCGTGCAGTTGATTCCTAGCGCCGACGCGCGCCAACTTCTCGACCACGTGGCGATCGAGGTCTATAACCTCGACTACGCCGAGCATACGTATGTGACGGCACTGGGCGGCCGGGTCGATTACTACCACGGGTGGCGAGCCGAGGACCGCGCCGCGGCCAGGACGGCGGTCGACGGCACGGATCCCCGCGCGCCGTGGACGCGCTACGAAGCCGGCCGGGCTCGTTGGGATGCGACCCGCACCGCGTTTCCCAACGGCCAGCTCTTCGTCGCGTTTGGCGCCACGAGGCTTGCACTCACCAGCGCCACGGCAGTTCGCCAGGAGCCGCGCGAGGAGATGGTCAAGGGGACACCGCGCATGGTGCTCCGCACGGCACTCTCGGCGGCGCAGGCGGCCGAGGCGCTGGCCGCCTTCAAGCTGCGCTTCGTGCGCGCCGGCCGGCGCCTCTTCATGCGGGACCCCGATGGCAATTTCGCTCAGCTCGACTGCGCCGCCTGAGCCGCCCGCACATTCCCGCAGAGAGGAGATTGATGTGCCGAAGACACCCCTGCAAGGAGTCCCGCGACAGCTCAGTCACGTGGCGTTGCGCGTTCGCAACCTCGATCGGGCCCTGGAGTTTTATACCGAGGTCGTCGGGCTCACGCTGCGCAATCGCCGCGCCAGCGCGGCGTTCCTCGGTATTCGTGCGGACGCTTCGCATGAGTTGGCCCTCTTCTCGCTCCCCGAGAGCGCGGCCGACCCGGATCCGGAGCGCGTGGGGATGTATCACATGGCCTGGGAGATGGCATCCTTCGCTGAGCTCGAGCAATTCCATCTGCGGCTTGTTGCGAGCGGCGCACGCATCACCGGCTACAGCGATCGCCAGTGCAATGTGATGTTCCTCGATCCCGACGGCAACGAGTTGGAGGCGTTCTGGGAGCTCCCCCGCGAAGCACTCGAACGTGCCCGCGAACCCGGTGGCACGCCGCTGCCGCGCCTCGCCCGCTGACGCACGCGTTCCGTCGCTCGGCTATGAATCTTGCGTTGCGGACGTCCCTCAGGGGCTCGTACGGCTTCGTCCGCCGCTCTCCGACGGGCTGGCCGTCGAGCGTTTCACGCCGAAGCTCGCACCATCTTCTCCGACCGCTGAGGGAATGGCCAGGGGCTGCCGGGCGCCATTGATCATTGTCACCGGCCGCGCCCCGGCCTCGGCGAGGTTGACCGTCCGGCCATCTCTCACCGCCGTCGCTTCCGTAAAGCTGATCGTGCCGAAGGCATCAAGTGGCAACACGCGGCCGCGCCTGCCGCTCGGCGCCTCGACGATCCACTCTGCCGACATCAACGATGACGTGTATTGCACCCGCCGCTCGTAGGTTTTTGAGGTCGTCTGGTTCGCAAAAGCGATGCGCCACGATCCGGGTTGTTCTTGCTCGATGGCCACGACCACGTGGTCCCCGGGGTGAACCACCAGGGGGACCTGCTCAGAGTTGCGCGGCAGCAGCTCGATCCAGGCGCTGTACGCGACGTGGCTGGGACCGAGCACGGTTTCCTCCGTACCAGCCTGGATCAAGTCGTCGGTGCGCACGCCGCCAATCCCAACCCATGTCGCTCCCGTCGCGGGCAATCCCTTGCCCGCATCGATGTGCGGCACGTCCCAGGCGCCACGCACGCTCGTAAATCTGCCCCTGGTCGTCGTATATCCGGACCAGTTCTCCGATACGCCGCGCGTGTTCGGCGGCAATATTTCTGCCGGCACGGTCGCCGTGCCTGAACTGCCACTGGGCGGCGGCACGCGCGATCCGGATTCCGCCAGGGCGGAGGGCTGCCCGCCAGCGCCGGGATGGTCGTTCTCCGCAATTCGCCAGATGCCCTGCTGCTGCACCAGACGGTACACATTGCGATCGATTGCTTGCTGGGTTGTGCCACTGGCGAAGGTGGTCGTCCAGGTCTCATCGGTCGTGGCCTGCGCCTGTGTCCCGTTCACGGTGATTGGGCCCCAGGCGACCGCATCCAGCTTGATCGCCACTACGCCATTGTTCAGCATGTCCCGATTGATCTGGGCCATTGCCCGATAATGCTCGTCGACCAGGATGTCCTGCATTGGCGTCGCATCTTGGCGCGCGATCGCCTGCTCCTGGGCGGCATTGCCGCGCTGGATCACATCTCGGATCGCAGCTTCAACCGGTGTGACTGGAGCCGCCGCCCCAGCCGTGGTGGAGGCATCATTTGCTGACTGAGGCGCGACAGTAGGCGGCGTCCCTGGTGGGAGGGCTCCGAAGACGCCCGGTCTGCAGGCTACCAGGAGGAGACTCCCGATCATTCCGAGGCAGAGACGGAGCCAGGCCGTGCCTATCACTCCTCTGGCCTTAGACGCGCCTCGCGCCGTTGGGTGCGTGACCACTGAGACTGTCGACTCCAGTTGGATGCATGAAGCATCCGCACATCGTAGGCAAGCATACAGGCTTGGCCGTCGCACGGGCTGGACGCGAAGAGCCAGTGTGAGGTTATTCATTACGTTCAGTCGAAGGCGCGAATCCAGTGGGGCCTTGCGGCGTGGGTCGGTTCAGCGATCGATCTCGCATTGACCTCGTTGTAACTTCGAGCTACGGCTCGGCAGCCCTCCGTCGGGCAGACTGGAAGTGGCCTCAATAGGGGTCGACTTGTGAACAAAGCCGCCGCGGAGAGGGGAATGGCGCGGGTACTAGCGCCGCTCATTCGCAGCGGTCGTCGCTTCGTGATCCAGTGCGTCCGCGACGACGTTTTCGGCCTCGCCGCCGAGCTCGCGTACCGGTTTTTCCTGGCGATCTTCCCGTTCTTCCTCTTCCTGGCCGCGCTCGGCGGGACCGTGGTGTCGCGGTTCGGCCTCCCGAACCCGGCCCAGCACTTTGCCATGCTCCTGACCCGGGTGATGCCCAGCGCGGCCGCCGAGGTGTTCCAGTCGGAGATCGACTACGTGATTCAAACCGCCAATCCTGGTCTCGTATCGGCCAGTCTGGCCGGAGCACTCTGGATCGCCACGGGGGCCACCACTGCCTTGATCAAAGCGATGAATCGCGCCTTCAATGTGGAAGAGACCCGGCCGTTCTGGCGGCGCTACCTGCTTGCATTGATACTGACCTGCCTCGCCGGTGGCACCGTGGTGGCCGGCTTCCTCCTGGTCGTGGGCATCGCTCTCCTCGGGCCGCCGTTGGCCGAAGCGTTGGGACGTCCGGTCGAGTTGAGCCAAGCCCTGGCCGTGACGTCGTGGTTGCTCTTCGGGCTGCTCCTGACCCTATCAGTGGCAGTACTGTACTGGGCGGGACCCAATATTCGTCTCCGATGGCGATGGGTCTTGCCGAGCGCGGCTGCGGTCGCCGTTGGCTGGCTGGTCGCCACCTCACTGTTCACCGAGGGGATGGAGCGGTTGGGGACCTATCGGCTGACGTACGGCGCGCTCGCCGGCGTGATCGCACTCCTCCTGTGGTTCTACGTCGCGGCATGCATGCTGCTGTTGGGCGCCGAGCTCGCGGCACTGATCGCCGCGCAGCAGGATCCGGTGGGAATGAGACGGCAGCGGCGCCGCACTCGTGCACAGGCGCCGGTTCGCCAACTACCGCCACCGGCGGAAGGCACCGCGGTCCGGGCGACGGACGTAGCCTGAGATGGACACATTCATGACTTCGCGTAGTGGCCAGGTTCAGTATCATTCGAACGCACCGCGCAAGGCTTTGACCTCAGGAGCGGATGCACTCGAAGGAAACAGAAGCCGCTATGTCGACCCGCCGCAGAACCCCACCGGCGCGGAGCCGCCATACCCGCCTGGTACAACCGCCACAACCACGTCGCCGTTGGCCATGGCTCACCGCCGTGGCGGCCGTCCTTATCGTGGGCGCCGGAATCGGCATCGGCCTGCTGACACGTCCGCCGGCCCCGCCGCCGGGCGTGCTGAGCTTCAACGTGGCGAGCCACGGGATCGCGACCGGTGACGTCACCTACGACCAGACGCCACCGGTTGGCGGAGACCACGCACCGACTATTCAGAACTGCGGCTATTATCGCAATCCAGTGCCGAGCGCAAATGCCGTGGCATCCATGGCGCGGGGCGCGGTCTGGATCACCTACAAGCCGGACATCAACCCCTCCGACGTCAATGTGTTGCGACAGCTCGCGGTTGGGCAGACGCACGTGATCGTGAGCCCGTTCCCTAACCTGCCGGCGAACATCGTCGCGTCGGCATGGGGCAAACAAATGACGGCCGATAATTCCGACGACGAGGCGATCGCGCAGTTCGTGCGGGCATTCCGGCTCGCGAGCGACGCGCCCGAGAGCGGGCCATGCGCTGGTGGGGTCGGTACGCCGGGTTAGCGGCCGTTCGTCGCCGAGGAAGCGCGATCGGCGGCACGCGTCTGAATGGCACGCAGCGTATGTGCCGCGATCTCTTGCCCGGGTGGTGGGTTCGCCACGGCATCCTCGAGCGCGAGATGATTGAGCGTCCTCCGAGGACGGCTGAATCGGGATCGGTCAGCCAGTTGCTGGGCAGAGGCGCGCAACTTCGGCGAGCAGGTCATTCAGCTCGAATGGCTTTTCGAGCACGCCATCCGCGCCCATCTCCACCGCCAGCTCCTTGGCGTTGTGCGCCGCGGACATGACCAGGATTTTGGAGTCGATGTGGCGGGCGCGGAGGTCCATCGCGAACTGCTTGCCGTCGAGCCCCGGCAGGCGAATGTCGAGCAGCACCACGGCGGCGGGCTCATGCGCAACCTGCCGCGCGGCCTCAAGGGCGCTCTGGGCGGCCTCAACCTTATAGCCCGCGTCGGTAAGGATCTCCGATACCGATTGGAGGATCCAGGGATCGTCATCGACCACGAGAACTGAATATTCGGGCAACACGCATGCCTCGATCGAAAATGATGGTACAGCCTAGCACGGCGGCACCTATCGAAGCACGCACAATGCACAATCGCCGCGCATCGCCGGCAATGAGCCAGCGTTGCACGGCGACTGCCTACGACGCGCGGGAGAGCGGCTCGCGTGGCGTCGCCACGTCGCGCTCACCGTGATTTGCTGCACGATGGTTGCGGCCACGCTTCCATGTGATCGTAGCGCCTTCCCGAATTCGTGCCTCGGCCTCGTGGCGAGGGATCAGCATGCGGCCGCTCGGCGTGTACTCGGCAGGCAGATGGCCTGCCGCCACCCAGCGCCGCACGGTCGATGGGGACACACCCCACTCGCGCCCGAACGCGGCGGGCCGAATGTAGTTCTCCTTGCGGAGGGCGTCCAGGGTTCGACGGGTTTCCGCCAGCATCCGCTTGAGCTCCGCGGTGCTTGGCTGCTTGCGCTTGTTCTGCCCGGACTCGGTTTCGCCGACGTCTGGCAACGTGATCTGCATCTGATGGTGCCTTTCGTAGCGCCGACTAAGGGACGGCGCCGGGGATAGTATGTAATTTTACGTCAAGTTGCACTATTGTGTCCACTTGTCAATGGCCGCTCGCGGGGGGTCAACCGCCGATGACATGTAGTGCTGGATGCCACCAGGCACTGAACAGCGGATAATGAGCTCCCACGATCTGCTGAAATAGGAAATAGTCCACGATAACGTGGATGGTGATTACGTATAGCAAGCTCTCCGTGCGCTCGAACAGGGCCGCCTGTGTGAGCGCGAGCACCCCGACGAAGAAGGGGCCAGGCCCCGTGAAGGCCATGCGGTAAAGCACCGACGTGTAGACCGTGGCCTGCGCCAGATTGCTTACGCCAAGCGGGTACAAGCTGCGCAGAATCGCAAATGAGGTGTTGACGAAGAACAGCTCGTCCCAGATGCCGACCGCGTTGATCCCCAAGAACAGCCGTACTAACGCCTCGTCGTCCGGCTCCGGAGGCAACGTCCAGTTGAAGGCCACCCCGGGATCCAGGGCGAAGTAGAGATGCAAGCTGGCCCACGCCAGAGGCACCGACAAGGCGAGTAAGGCGGCATCACCTGCGCCGAAGCGCGTCGGGAGCAGCCGATAGCGGATCACCCCGGGGTCCGTTCGCCCGAGAATCGCGGCGGGGCCGATCAGCACCGCCAGAAATGGGATGCCCAGCTCGAGGACGTGCGGGTTTGAGGTATTCGTGTCTATCGGCGCGAGGGCCAACACGATCAAGCAGCCGAGCAGCACCCCAATGCGGCGCAACGCGACTCGGTGCCAGCGCCACGCGGCGGTGAGACTGGCAAGAGCCAAGCCGGCGCCAGCCGCGAGGGATCCAAGCGCAATGAGCAGCGGCCCCGTGGCGCTGAACGCCAGCAGGGCCGCTGCTTGCCATATCTCTGGTCTCACGTCACTCCGAGTCCACCGGCGGCGGCTCGCGGCGGCGTGCTACCTCGGAGTCCGCGTTCGTACGCTCCG
The DNA here is from genome assembly GCA_034666705.1 of Chloroflexota bacterium. Lineage (GTDB taxonomy): Bacteria > Chloroflexota > UBA6077 > UBA6077 > SHYK01 > JAXDLH01. The sequence continues at coordinate 1,111 of JAXDLH010000171.1, read as the reverse complement.
CACGTGGCTCGACACTTCCGACCGTGTATCGGCCATCATGAGCCACGCAAGCCGCGCGATGAGCCATGCCAGCAATGCGTACACAATGATCGCGACCACGGAGTGCGGCTCCAGCACGCTGCCATTGAATTGCGGCACGCCGAAGATGCCGCTGAATGGCGCAACGAGCGGACCAGTCACCGCATAGATGGCCGCGGCGAACCCGGACTGCGGATTCGCTCCCAGGGCTCGCAGGACGAATCGTATCGCAATCAGCGCTTCGATGAAACCGAATAGCAGATAGATCGCTTCGGTCAACCGGAAGACTCGCGCGGCTTGAGTTGCTTGCGGATCCACCACGACCGAATCCACATGCGCCGCCTCCGCGACGGGGGCCGGCTCCACTACCTCGAGGTCGGGGCGTCGTTCTACGTACTCATAGTCGCGTTGGCGCTCGATCATTTCATAACCTCCCAATCAAGCAGAACTCATTCATAGCCTAGCACGTGGTACTCTATCGAACACCAACGAAATGTTAACGAACTGCGTCAATGGCGAAACAGGGCTTTTAACGGCATTGAAGCGGAGCAATGTCCCTGGTATCCCGACGTTAACGGTCTGTTTACCCACTGCGACACGTATTGAAACGCTCCCTCTTCCATAGTTCCCATAACTGACACCTATGCCGCAGGAGGACCCGATGCAAGCACGTCCACGAGCAGAGCAGATCGAGCGAGAGACTGTGCGGCAGGCGGAGCAATCGGTAGCGATCGAGGAGGATGGCAACGCGCTTCGAGTCGTGGGCTTGGTCGACTCGCCTGAGGCGGTGCAAGCGGTGCTCGACGTCGTCCGCTCTGTGGCGCCCAACATGCAGATTGTCAACGATCTCGAGGTGATGCAAAACGTCGTCGAGACGAACGATCCCGCAGATCTATTCGCGGAGCCACCCAGCGTTGATCGTGAGGATTCGATTAGCGATACGGCGATCCCTGAGGACATCGAGGACTACGCGGATAGCGGGATCCTCACCGATCCGATTGCCGCGGCGGGCCCGAGCGAGTCCGCTGACGACGTGGTGGAGAGTGGCGACGAGGTCTACGTTCCGCCGGTCGATCCAGTCATCACAATGGAT
>JAXDLH010000170.1:0-12491 GCA_034666705.1 Chloroflexota bacterium | reverse complement strand
GCGCTACTCTGGCGGGTTGACCAGCTCATACACGTAGGCTGCTTCATAGATGAAGCCCCAGCGCTGCTCGATCTGGACCTGGAACCAGCCCCGCAGCGGCAGCGCGCCGAGGTTCTCTTTGATGTGGATCTCGCGCACGCCCGGGACGTGAAACGGGTTCTCGAAGCTGTAGAAGACCCCGCCGCCGCCATCGGTGAGCTGGTTGGGGCCGAACGTCAGGCCGGTCCGCTCGAGGATCGGAGAGCCCCAGCCGTCGCTGCCGGCGGCGCGCATGTACGGGGCGATCTCACCTGGTGGAAGATTGCAAGCATTGCCGTCCACGCGCTCGTTGGTCAACCTAGTATAGATCACGTCGTTCATGACGACCGGCGTAATGTCGTTTTCGAAGGTCCAGGTCAGCAGGTATTCCTGCGAGCGTTCTGGGCAGCTCTCGTCGCCCCCGACGCGGAGGCGGACCGATCCGCCGCTGCTGTCAGCCTGCTCCGACAGGATGGTGAGCAGCCCAGACTGGACGCCGCGGCCATCGGCGTCGCCGTGGAACACGTCGACCAGCTCCCACGTCAGGGGCTGCTGGGTGGCGCCTGCGTGATCCCACGGTCCGACGATGCTCGTGGTGAGCAGCAGCGAGCACATCAGCACGAACAACCGGATCGCGGGTTTCGCCAGAGACATGCCATTACCTTCCGAAGAGTGGAGGTTTCCGGTCTTGCAGAGCCAATCGCCGCGCAAGTTGCGAGTCTACCAGATCGGTCAGGACCGGGCGTGCTGTGTCGAATTTGCGTGCGCGCCTGCGGGCCGGAGTGCGCTAGAAGCCGAGCCCGCGGGCCATTCCGACGATCATCTCCTCGAAGTCGTTGAGGGCATTGAATCGAGGTTGGACGGCGGTATGGGGCGTCAGAATGACGTTCTCGAATGCGAGCAACTCGTCGTCGGGGCGACCGGGCTCCTCGTAGAGCGGATCCAGCGCGAACCCACCCAGGTGACCGGACTTCAAGGCCTCCAGCAGTGCATCGCGCTCGACGATCTCCGCTCGGGCCGTGTTGATCAGGAAGGCCCCGGGCTTCATCTGGGCGAGTCGCGCGCGATCGAACAGGTTGCGCGTGGCCGGCGTGATTGGCAGGTTGATGCTGACCCAGTCGCTCTGGCCCAATAGCTCCTCGAGTGGTGCGTACTCCACTCGCAGCTCGCGCTCCTCGGCCTCCGGCAACCGGTTGCGCTGATAGTAGAGGGTGCGCGGCTCGAACGGCGCGACGCGGCGCGCCAGCTCCTTGCCGATCTCGCCAAGTCCGACGATGCCGAGTGTCGACTCGTAGAGCATGCGCAGGCCGCTGATGCGCGCCCAGCCTGAGTTCGCGGTGTGGCGCTGGTCGAACTTCGTCGGGGAGTAGCCGGCCGCCTGAAGCTGCTCGACGCTGATCAGCCCTCTGATCTGGTGCAGCTTCTTGGCGAACGTGAGCAGCAGTGCGAGCGTTGTCTCGGCGCAGGCGACGTTGGCCCGCCGACGCTGTGTCAGGACCTTGACGCCCCGCGCGGCGCACGTCTCAGTGTCGATATTGCGCAGGTTCGCCCCAAACTTCTGCACGACTTTGAGGTGCGGGCCCGCCTCCAGCACGGCTCGGTCGACCTGGAACGACTCCACGAGCAGGCAATCGGCATCGGCCAGGGCCGTTGGCAGTTCCCCCTCGCTGGACAGCAGCCGCACCTCGGCCGGGTAAAAGCCCCCGGCGCCGCGGCGCACCCGCTCACACCAGCCCAGGAAATCCGGGAGGTCGTGCGCGAAGAACTCGGCGAATGCGGCCCGCCGCTCGTCGCTGGTGCGCGGATCGAGGACGACCTGCGTGATGCGGGTGAACGGGTCGTCCTCGACCACGAGGACTGGCCGTCGCTCGGAAGAGATCATATCGCGGCTCCCAGAGGATCAGCTTGTGGCAGACGTGCGTTCGAGCGGAATGTCGAGGGCCTGCAGCACCCGCGTGTGCATGTTGTACGTGCCGATGAGGACGCTCAGTTCGACGATCTGCTGCTCGGTGAAGTACGGTCGCAGCGCGTCGAAGACGGCCTCGGGCACCTGGATGTCGCGCGTCATCGCATCCGTGTAGGCCAGGATCGCCCGCTGCCGTTGATCGAACAAGGTCGACGACTGCCAATCGGCCAGCGCATCGCATTGCTCCTGCGTCAGCCCCTCTTGCAATGCGTAGGTCGGCACGTGCTGCGCCAGTACGTATTGCACCCGGGTCAGGTAGCCAATGCGGATGATGACGAGCTCCCGGGTCAGCCCATCGAGCTCCGTCTGCCAGCGGACCGCGCTCACGTGGTCGAACCACGTCCCCGCCAATACGGGGCTATTCAGCAGCAGCTTGTACACGTTCAGCAGTTGGCCGCCCCGGCCGCTGCGGAGTCTCCCGATCAGCTCGGCCAGCTCCGGGTGATCCTTCTCTTCGACCAGAGCGACTCGTACCATGCTGCCCCTCAGTTGCCGGATGGCTGGAAATTTAGCACAATCTGCCCGTGCCCCTTCCCCGCGAGTGGCGTCGAGCGCGCGGCAACTCACACCCTTGCGCGCGGAGCATCTGGCCCACCCCCAGCTCGTCAAGGCAAAGGCATTCATGATCGATCTCCACGAGCGCTTTGGCGTTCCTTCCGACGCGCGGACGGTCTGGGGGGTCATCTCCGACCCACGGACGGTCGTCGGTTGCGTGCCCGGCGCTTCCCTCGGCGAGCAACAGGAAGATGGCTCGTTCGACGCGAGCGTGGCAGTGAAGTTCGGGCCGGTCAGGGTGACAATGCAGGCCCGGGTGACGCTGGAAACGGACGATGCCGCCATGGTTGGCCACATCACGGCCCGGGGTAAGGACAACCAGGGTGGGACGCGCTTCGTGTCTACGATGACGTTCCGGGTAACGGACGCGGCCCTATCCGAATCCACCGTGTCGATCGAAGGCGAAGTCGAGATCTCCGGCAAGCTGGCCGGCCTGATCGAAGGCGGGGCCTCCATCGTCGTGAGCCGCATGTCCCGCGAATTCGCGGACAATCTGGCCACGCGCTGCGCGAGCGTGATGGCGGCTGCCGCCGCCCCGAACCCAGGCGAGACGGAAGGGGACTTACAGTGAAGGTGTTCGAGCGGCTGGCCGATGCGTTCATGGCGGAAGGCGCCAGGACCATCTTCGGGCTCATGGGCGACGGCAACATGTTCTGGATGGATGCGCTCGCCAAGCACGGCGTGAAGCTGATCGAGGTCCGCCACGAAGGTGCAGGGCTGGGCATGGCCGACGGCTGGGCCCGCGCCACGCATGACGTGGGGGTCTGCACGGCCACCTGCGGCCCAGGCGTGTCCCAGCTCGCGACCGCACTGGTGACCGCGGCCCGGGCGGCATCGCCGCTGGTGGTCTTCGCCGGTGAGTACCCGACCTCCGACCAGGAGTACAACCAGCGTTTCGATCAAGCCCGCTTCGCCGCGGCGTGCGAAACCGGGTTCGTCCGCTTGACGTCGGCTGAGGTGACGGACGACGTCGTGCGCCAGGCGTTCTACCTGGCCAAAACCGAGTCGCGTCCCGTCATGTTGAGCTGCCCGCTGGATATTCAGCAGCAGAACTTCGAGGCCGACGAGTCCTACAAGCCTTCGGCGACGCTGTTGCCCAGCGTGACCGTCGCGCCCAACGCGGCGGCCATCGCGCAGGCCGCGGACCTCATCGCGGAAAGCAAAATGCCCGTCGTGCTGGTGGGCCGCGGTGCCATCTGGTCAGGCGCGGGTGAGGCCGTGCTCGGGCTCGCCGAACGCATCGGCGCCGTCGTCGCCACCAGCCTGATGGCCAAGACCTGGCTGGCCGAGGCTCCCTATCACGTCGGCATCTCCGGCTTTTACGGCACGCGCACGGCCATGCAGTTGTTCGAGGAAGCCGACGTGGTCATCGGCATTGGCGCGAGCTTGAACCGTTACACCACGGAGCACGGTTACATCTACCCCAACGCCAAATACGTGCAGCTCGACATCAAGCCGCACACGATGATGGGCGATGGTCGTGCCGCCGACCTGTATGTGCATACCGATGCGCGCCTGGGTGCCGAAGCGTTAGAAGCCGAGCTGGCGAACCGGTCGTACTCCAACACGGGATACCGTACGCCGGAGGTCGAGGAAAAGCTGGCGCACCACTTCGAGGACCTCGCCGAGTTCGACGTCGAGCCCGAGTTGCTCGACGCTCGCGAAGTGTGCCGCGTGCTGGACGAGATCGTGCCCACCGACGTCAATCTGGTGACCGGGAGTGGAGCTAGCGCCGGGTTCACGACCATGAACTGCAACCGACCGCGGCCGCTAGTGATGGCTGCCCATTGGTTCGGCTGCATTGGCCAGTCGCTGCCGGCCGCCATGGGCGCGGTGGCGGCAACCGATCGCCCGACCCTGTTGGTCGATGGCGACGCCAGTGTGCTCATGCACCTGGCCGAGCTGGAGACGGCGGTCCGCGAGCAGATGCCCCTGCTGACCGTGGTGCTGAACGACGAGGCGCTGGGCTCGGAGTACCACAAGTTCCATGCGCACAACATGGACGCCGAGCTGGCCACCATCACCACCCCGGACCTGGGCGCGGTGATGCGATCCTTGGGTGGTAAAGGCACGCTGGCTCGCACCATCGCGGAGGTGCGAGTCGCGGCTGAAGAGTGGGTCGCAAATCCGACGCCGACGGTCATCGACGCCCGCATCTCGCGCAAGGTGATCACCTTGCCCTACCGCCGCATGTACTTTGGCAAGGACGAATAGGCTCGCACCAACAAACCGATAGACGCCTGGGTTCAGCTGCTCACCCCCGAGCGAGCGACAAAAACGTGGTGAACCACTCCAACACGAGGTGCCCGGAAACTTCCGGGCACCTCGTGTTTTGATGCAAGCGTCACTTGACACGCACCCAGTGAACAATTATAAACCATGTAGTTAATTAACCTAATGGTGAATCACGATATGTCACTCGAGCAACTCGATGCCACTTTCGGCGCACTTGCCGATCCTACCAGGCGCGCGATCCTCGCGCGCCTGGGCGAGGGCGAGGCGTCGGTTACGGAGTTGGCGGAGCCGTTCGCTATGAGCCTGCCGGCGATCTCGAAGCATCTCAAGGTGCTGGAGCGTGCCGGTTTGATCACGCGCGGTCGCCAGGCCCAATGGAGGCCATGCCGATTGGAGCCGACGCCGCTCAAAGACGCCGCTGAATGGCTGCAAAACTATCGCCGCTTCTGGGAGGAGAGCTTCGATCGACTGGACGAGTACCTGCGCGACCTGCAACGCGACCCACAAAAAGAGGAGCACGAACATGGTCCAGAACAGTAACACCGCCACGACCTTCACGACGCCGTCGGATCGCGAGGTCGTCATGACGCGCGTGTTCGACGCGCCGCGCGAGCTCGTGTTCAAGGTGCTCACTGACCCGAACGCCGTTCCCCAATGGTGGGGGCCGAGAATCCTCACGACTACGGTTGAAAAGATGGACGTGCGGCCGGGCGGCATCTGGCGATTCGTACAGCGTGATCCGGACGGCAATGAGTACGCGTTTCACGGCGAGTATCGTGAGATCGTGCCGCCCGAGCGGACCGTTTCGACGTTTGAGTTCGAGGGCATGCCTGGCCATGTGGTGATCGAGACGATGACGCTGGAGGAGCATGACGGGAAGACTACGCTGACAGAAACGTCCCTCTTCGAGTCGATGGAGGATCGCGACGGGATGCTCAACTCCGGGATGGAGGCAGGGGCCAGCGAAGGCATGGACCGCCTTGCCGAGCTCCTCCACACGATGGCATAAGCGACGTGAGCTGCGGGAGGGCGCGCGCCGCACCCCGAGCATCGACCGACTGGACATCCAATCGCCGAGAATCACACCGTAGGGAGACGGACCATGGTTGCAAGCAGCAGTGAGCCAACGGCAACAGCGGATCGGGAGATCGTCGTCTCGCGCGTCTTGGATGCGCCGCGCGAGCTCGTATTCAAGGCATGGATCGATCCGCAACACGTGGCGCAATGGTGGGGGCCGACCGGCTTCACGACCACGACGCACGAGATGGATGTCCGGCCGGGTGGCGTCTGGCGGTTTATCATGCACGGCCCCGATGGCGTCGACTATCCGAATTGGATCAAGTACCTGGAGGTCGTGGAGCCGGAGCGCCTCGTCTACAACCATGGCGGCGAGGATGAGGGCCAGAGCGACTTCCAGACCACGGTGACTTTCGTGGACCAGGGCGGGAAGACCGCCCTCACTATGCGGGCTGTCTTCCCGACAGCCGAAGCGCGCGACTACGTGGTCAAGGAGTACGGTGCCCTCGATGGTGGGCAGCAGACCCTCGAGCGCCTCGGCGCGTACGTGGCGCGCATGTAGGCACCGGCTTGCTCGGTATTCCTTACGAGCAATCGCGAAACGGGCATCTGTGCGTCGGGGGAACAAGTAATGAGCATCGGCGGATTATCCACAAAGCGGCTCAGCCGCATGCACGACATGATGGCTGGCTACGTCGAGCGCGGCGACGTGCCCGGTCTGGTCACGCTCGTCAGTCGGCGGGGCGAGGTGCACGTCGATGTGCTCGGCGTAAAGGCCGTCGGCAGCATCGACCTTATCGGGCGGGACACAATCTTCCGGATCTCTTCGATGACCAAACCGATCACCGCCGCGGCGACGATGATCCTGGTCGAGGAGTGCAAGCTGCGGCTGGACGAGCCAGTGGGTCGGCTGCTCCCCGAATTGGCCGATCGCCACGTCTTGAAGCGCCTCGACGGGCCGCTCGACGACGTGGTGCCTGCTGACCGGCCAATCACCGTGCGTGACCTGCTGACCTTCCGCATGGGCTTCGGCCAGATGCTGGCGTTGCCAGACGCCTATCCAATCTTGCAGGTCGCAATCGAGCAGCAGATAGGGATGGGGCCGCCCAGCCCGGCGACGATGCCCGCGCCCGACGAGTGGATTCGCCGCCTGGGGGCCCTACCCCTCATGCACCAACCGGGCGAGAGATGGTTGTACAACACGGGATCCGACGTGCTCGGCGTCCTGATTGCGCGCGCGGCGGGTCAATCGCTGCAGGCGTTCCTTCGCGAGCGCGTCTTCGATCCGCTTGGCATGAAGGACACCGGTTTTTGCGTGCCGGACACCAGCCTCGACCGGCTTGCAACGAGCTATTTGACCGATTCGCAAACCGGAGCGCTCGTGCTCTACGACGAGGCCGTCGGGGGCCAGTGGAGTATGCCGCCCGCATTCCCTTCCGGTGCCGGGGGGTTGGTATCCACCGTCGACGACTACCTGGCCTTCGGGCAGATGATGTTGAACGGGGGAAGGCAGGGCAACGAGCGGGTGCTGTCCAGGCCATCGGTCGAGCTGATGACGACCGACCAGCTAACGCCAGAGCAGAAGGCGGTGTCCGGTCTGGTGCCTGGCTACTTTGACAGCCACGGCTGGGGATTCGGCGTGTCGATCATCACCCGACGCGACAGTGTGGCGGGGACCCTCGGAACGTTTGGGTGGGACGGCGGCCTGGGCACCTCCTGGTACTCGGATCCCCGCGAAGAGATGGTTGCGATCCTGATGACTCAGGGCGCCTGGACCTCTCCCAGACCGCCGGCCGTCTGCGTCGACTTCTGGGCTTCGGCCTACCAGGCGATCGACGACTGAGGCGCCCCAGGCCGATGCATCCTGCTCCCGGTCCCTCATTTCGAGCACGCCCCCGCGGTCGTCGAAAATTGCCTCTCTCGTAGTGTCGATTTCGGGTTCGCTCGTTCGACGTATAAGTAGAGCCGGGTACGGCGGGTCGAGACAGCCACCGGGTCCAGCTCGAAATCAACAACCGGAAGGAGACACCACGATGCGATTCATGGTCCTCGTCAAGGCCAGCAAAGACTCAGAAGCAGGCGTTCTACCGGACGAGAGGCTCCTCACCGAGATGGGGAACTACAACGAGGAGCTGGTGAACGCGGGAGTGATGCTTGCGGGTGAGGGGCTTCACCCCAGCTCGCAAGGCGCGCGCGTCACGTTCTCCGGCGGCAAGACGACTGTGGTCGATGGTCCCTTCACCGAAGCGAAGGAGCTCATCGCGGGCTTCTGGCTGTGGCAGGTGCAGTCGAAGGAGGAAGCGATCGAGTGGGTCAAGCGCTGCCCCAATCCGATGCCTGGCACCGAGGCGGAAATCGAAATTCGCCAGATTTTCGATCCGGACGATTTCGGTCCTGCCCTCACGCCCGAGCTAAGAGAGCAAGAGGAGCGCCTTCGCGCCCAGTCTGCCGGGAAGCATTAACCGCGCACTCATTGAACTGACCAAGACGGGCCACAAGCCGAGCGCTGCAATACAAACCAGAACGGACAAGGGAGACACGACAATGCGCGTGATGGTACTGCTCAAGGCCAACCAGGATACGGAAGCGGGCGTGATGCCCAGCACCGAGATCCTGACTGCGATGGGGAAATACAACGAAGAGCTGGCAAAGGCCGGCGTGATGCTCGCGGGCGAGGGGCTCCACCCAAGCTCGAGGGGAGCGCGTGTCAAGTTCGCTGGCGAGAAGACCGCCGTAACGGACGGTCCGTTCAGCGAGACGAAGGAGCTGATCGCCGGCTTCTGGCTGTGGCAGGTGAAATCGATGGACGAGGCGATCGAGTGGGCCAGGCGCGCTCCATTTGACGGGGGCGCCGAGGTGGAGATTCGCCGGGTATTCGAGGCCGAGGACTTCGGCGAGGCGTTCACCCCCGAGCTCCGGGAGCAGGAGGAGCGCCTTCGCGCCCAGGCTGCCGAGAAGCAGTAATCGTGGCGGGCCTCGGGCCTGCCCGGTTGCCTTGCACTGGCGGGTAGAAGCTGGTCTAATCGGAGGCCATGACAGCTTCCGATGCACACATTCATCGCACGATCGACGCGGTCTGGCGGATCGAGTCGGCAAAGCTCATTGCCGGGCTGGCGCGGATCGTGCGCGACGTTGGTCTCGCCGAGGAGCTCGCGCAAGATGCGCTCGTGGCCGCGCTCGAGCGGTGGCCGGAGTCAGGCGTCCCGGACAATCCGGGCGCCTGGCTCATGGGTACCGCGAAGCATCGGGCGATCGACCAGCTCCGCCGGCGAACGCTGCTCGAGCGCAAGCACGAGGCGCTGGGTCGCGAGCTCGAGATCCAGCAAGAGATCACCGCGCCGGATCTCGAAGCCGCGATGGACGACGACATCGGCGATGATCTCCTCCGCCTCGTGTTCACTGCCTGTCATCCCGTGCTTTCCCGCGAGGCACGGGTGGCGCTCACCCTCCGCTTGTTGGGAGGGCTCACCACCGATGAGATCGCTCGGGCGTTCCTCGTCCCGGAGCCGACCATCGCCCAGCGCATCGTCCGGGCGAAACGGACCCTCGCCGACGCGCACGTGCCGTTCGAGGTTCCCCACGGCGGCGAGCTCGCTGCTCGCCTGGCGTCCGTGCTCGAGGTCATCTACCTCATCTTTAACGAGGGCTACTCAGCGACCGCTGGTGACGATTGGATGCGACCAGGGCTGTGCGAGGATGCGCTCCGGCTTGGCCGGATTCTGGCCGAGCTCGCTCCAGCAGAATCCGAGGTGCACGGCCTGGTCGCCTTGATGGAGATCCAGGCGTCGCGCTCGCGGGCGCGAATTGGTCCGGCGGGGGAGCCGGTACTGTTGCTCGATCAGAATCGCGGACGTTGGGATCAGTTCCTGATTCGTCGAGGTTTCGCAGCGCTCCAACGGGCCGAGGAACTCGGCGGCGCGCTCGGGCCGTACGCCTTGCAGGCGGCGATCGCCGCCTGTCACGCGCGAGCCCGTACCTCGGAGGAGACGGACTGGGCGCGGATTGCGGCGCTCTACGATGCGCTTGCCGAGCTCACCCCATCACCCGTCGTGGAGTTGAATCGAGCCGTCGCGCTGTCGATGGCGTTCGGCCCCGCCGCTGGCCTCGCGATCGTCGACGCGCTCACCGCGGAGCCGTCGCTCAAGGGCTACCATCTGCTGCCGAGCGTGCGTGGCGACCTACTCGCGAAGCTTGGTCGCACCGACGAGGCGCGAGTGGAGCTGGTGCGCGCCGCATCGCTCACGCGCAACGAGCGCGAGCGCACGCTGCTTCTCGAACGTGCGGCTGCATGCGGGTCGGGAGGGGCGCCGTCCAAGTCAGGCTAACGAAGCCATTGCCGCGTTTTCTCACCTGCCCTGGGGACGAGCCCCCAATGCATACCGTTCTAATCTGGGAGAGAATGCCATGTGCCGGAACATCCGGATCCTATTCAACTTCGACCCGCCTGCTACTGATGAGGAGGTCCGTGCGGCCTCGCTCCAGTTTGTGCGCAAGCTCTCCGGCTTCAATAAGCCTTCGCGGGTCAACGAGGCCGCGTTCAACCGCGCAGTGGACGAGGTAGCTGCAGTGGCCAGAGATCTACTGGATTCGCTGGTAACCAATACCGAGCCGCGCGACCGCGAGGTCGAAGCCGTCCGCGCTCGTGCCAGATCTGCGGAACGGTTTGGAACCGTTCCGGAGGCGCGGCCGCCATTGTCATCCTGAGGCCGCAGCCGAAGGATTCCGTGGTTACAGGGTTACGGGTCCTTCGCCTGCGAGCTGCTTCGGAAATAGATTTCTACGCCGCGGTAGCGCCCCGCCGGGGCATGACGACTCATGATGACACGTTTCGGCGGGCCGAAGTCTTTACCGCAGCTCCCATCCAATGATGTCCCAGCTCATGTTGCTCTCCGCGGCCACGATGGCCGGGCCGCGCAGATCGTTGGAGAACACCCACGATTGGGGGATGAAGAAGAGCGAGATGCCGGCCTCCTGCTCGGCATAGATCTTCGCCATATCGACGAGGAGCCGCGTCCGCTCGGAGCGATCCAGCGCGGTGTTCAACGAGGTGGCGAGTTGATCGTAGGCGGCATCGCTGAAGCCGCCCCGATTGCCGCCCGTCCAGCGCGTCTCCGGGCGTGCCATATTGGCGGTCGTCAACGCGATTGCGGTCGTCTCGCTGACGTTGGTGTTGAACGAGAACATTCCCGGAAACGCGGCTCGCGCCTCGTTGTCCTGGGAGAGCGCCGCCGGCAGCACGGCCTCCTGCACGTCGAAGCCGGCCGTGCGCCAGCCGCTGGCCAGGATCGACATCTCCGCCTCACCGTTCGGCGAGGCATTGGACTTGAGCTCGGTCTGGAACCGACCGGCAGTCGGGCTGGTCCACACGCCGTCAGCACCGCGCGCGAAGCCGGCCTGGGTCATCATCTCCTCGCTCCGGCGGAGGTCCAGCGGATATTTCGGAATGGCGGCGTCGATGGCCCGGCCGATGTCTGACGTCGGCGGGAGCCAGATCTCCGACATCAGCGCCTGGCCCGCATAGGCCGCCTCGTTCGTCGCGGTCTTGTCCATCGCGTACGCCAACGCTTTACGAACACGCGGATCGAGGAGGGGACGGAAGCCCACGTAGTCCGGTCGTAGCTGCAGATACACCGCCCGCCACTGATTGGGGTGGAGAATCGCGGTACCGCGATCGGGGCCCCAGGTGCGTTGCAGCTCGGGCACCTGACTGATTGGCAGCGCCGTGTCCGCTGAGAGCTGAACGTCGCCGGTGAGCATGCGGGCAAGCACGGAGTTGCCATCCGGGACGAACGTCACGTGAATGCGTTCGATCTTTGGCGGTCCGGACACGTGATTCTCGAACGCGGTGCCCTCGAGGAACGCGCCGGGCTCCCACTGCGCGAGCCGATAGGGGCCGAGGCCGACGTACGCGCGGGTCCAGAACGGGTGGTTGGCGAGCGCCTCGGACCCGCCGGCGAAGACGGGTTCCAGGATCGCCCGGGGCAGCGGTGGCAAGCCGGCTGCGCCGGTTCCGGTGCTCTCGAGCGCGCCTGCCTGCGCATAGGGCCGCTTCCAGTCGATCACGACGGTGCGGTCGTCGGGGGCGCGGACCTCATTGATAAGGCTCAATGGCGGCAGCGTGGCCTTCCCCAGGTCGGGCGTGGCGTAGACGTGCCAGGAGAAGACGAAGTCCGCGCTGGTCAGCGGCGTGCCGTCGTGCCAGGTCACTCCAGGCCGCAGCCGATAGGTCGTCTCCATCCGCCCGTCGGGGAAGACCTTCCAGTCGTCCGTGTTGAGCGTGGGCAGCGCTTCGGCGAGGTACGGCTGCGGGACGCCATTTTTGTCGAGGATGGCCAAGTCAGCGTTGAACATGCGCCGTGAGAGGTAGGTCGCCACACCACTGCCAATGAGCGCCGGTGGCACCGCAGCCACCGTGCTCGGCTCGATCCGCACGGCCGCGACCAGCGTGCGGCCTGGCTTCGATGGGCTGGCGCCTGGCGTGCTCTGCTGAGCCGAAGCAGATGGCTGCGCGGTTGGCGCCGGCGCGCACGCCGTCAGCATCGCCGTGAGGCCAATCGTCATAAGCGCGACTCGCCAGAGTCGAGGACGCCGTGAATGCCACTGGGACATGGCTTTCCTTCCACGCAGCGATTGGGTCCGTTCGATCAGCTGCGCGCAGCATGCACCCTGTCTGCCCGCCCGTCAAGGGCAATCACGGGTG
>JAXDLH010000169.1:0-4645 GCA_034666705.1 Chloroflexota bacterium | reverse complement strand
TCGAAGTCCGGGTAGCGAGGCAGTGGTGGAGCGGCGCCCTCGCCGAGGTAAGCGAAGATCAAGCCGAGGTACTCCTCGGTAGGATAGGCGCGGATCGCGATCCGCTCGCAGAAGGGGGTGGGCTCGGCCGGCTGCTCGAGGCACTGGCCGGTGGGGCCGTACTTCCAGCCGTGGTAGAAGCAGCGGAGGTCATCGCCCTCGACCCAGCCGGTGGAGAGTTGGGTGCCGCGGTGGGCGCAGCGGAAAGCGAGCAGGTGGGGGGCGCCGGATTCGCCGCGGTAGAGGGTGAGGTCCTCGCTCATGACCCGCAGCGGATAGGCGCGGCCGGGGGGCAGATCCTGGCTGCGGGCGACCGGCTGCCAGAAGCGGCGCAGGTAGCGGCCGGCCAGGGTGCCCGGACCGGTATGCACGAAGTCCGTCCAATCCGATGCTCCAGTCGTCTCGGGACTCGCGTTGGGCGTAGTAACTGCCATGGGGCCTCCTTGCTTAAGCGTCCGCCATCGTCTCGTCGCGAGGACGCGGTCTGTTTCTCAACAATACGGCTGGCTGTCCGTCGACCAATGCGCAGTGTTGGTGGGTCAGTTCCTCCGGGCACAGCCGTCGTTCCGGTAGGGGAGAGGCTTGCCCCCTCCCGCCCGGCGATGGTGGCGCGGGGCGATGCGGCGAGGGAAAAGCCCTCGCCCTACCGGAACGACCCAACCCACGCCAAGGCTACGATCGTGAGAACTGACTCATTAGACGACCGCGGCACCGGCCACTGGCAGGTGATCCTCGGAGTTGCTGGCATGCTCGCTGCAGGAGGCGGCGACGTCGGCCGTGCGCTGCCACTCCTTCAGCGGCCGGCCTTCGGCGAGGGCGCGCAGCTCGCGCTGCCACAAATTGCGAAACAGGATGACGGTGACGTCGGTCTGGCCGAGGTGCTCGATGCTGTGGTCGGCGATCCGTCCCTGCCCCACCTGCGTCACGTAGTCCTGCACGTTCGTGACCTGGGTCCAGGCGCCCTGCCAGGCGCGAAGCTGGTTTACCTCTTCGATCTCGCGCCGTCCGGCCAGGATCTCCTCGGCGAGCCCCTCAGCCGGTACGGTCATCTTCGCGAAGCGCTCGGTACGGCGCTCGAGGTACCGCGCCGCTGCCTCGCCAGAGAGGTGCGCGAGGAGCACGGCAAACTTGACGAAGCGGTCGTCGTCCATCGGGACCATCCAGGAGATGTCCTCGAGCCACCCGCTCTCCGGGTCACCATTCGGGTTCCGCATGTTGTAGTGGACGTTGGGCATCCCCTTCTGGCTGATGCGGTACTCGCCGTCAGCCCACACCCGACGCTCCTCCATGCCCCAGTCCGTCTCGCGCGCTGAGACGCGGGGGTAGTAGAACACGCCCCGAGGCAGTCCCGGCTTGCGATGCACGAAGGCGCCGTGGATTGGATCGTTGTCGAGTGTATTGAAGAAGTTGCAGGGCCACGAGTAGGTTTCGACGATCTGGAGCCCGTCGGCCTCCAGCTCCGGGTAGCGAGGCAGTGGGGGTGGGGCGCCCTCGCCGAGGTAGGCGAAGATCAGGCCGAGGTACTCCTCGGTAGGATAGGCGCGGATCGCGATCCGCTCGCAGAAGGGGGCGGGCTCGGCCGGCTGCTCGAGGCACTGGCCGGTGGGGCCGTACTTCCAGCCGTGGTAGAAGCAGCGGAGGTCATCGCCCTCGACCCAGCCGGTGGAGAGCTGGGTGCCGCGGTGGGCGCAGCGGAAGGCGAGCAGGTGGGGGGCGCCGGCCTCGCCACGGTAGAGGGTGAGGTCCTCGCTCATGACCCGCAGTGGATAGGCGCGGCCGGGGGGCAGATCCTGGCTGCGAGCGACCGGCTGCCAGAAGCGGCGCAGGTAGCGGCCGGCCAGGGTGCCCGGACCGGTGTGCACGAAGTCCGTCCAATCGTCGGCGGGGCGCTCCCGCGTGATCGAGTCCTCAATACGTGTGGCCACAACTCTCCTCCCGGATCTGGACTAGCCTCCAGCGCGCGCTGGAGGCCGCACTCGACAATCGTTAGTCCTTATTCCACTGAAAGAAGTTCCAGGTTGAGTTCCCGCCGCCGCTCGTGCCACTCACGCCCTTCGACGCCAGGAGGATGTCGCCCTCCCAGTACAGCATGATCAGGGGCAGGTCTTCCATCTCATCCTGCAGCAGCTCCTTGAAAAGGCCAATCCGCTCCGGCCGGGGGATGGTCACGGTGAGCCGGTCGAGCAGCGCATCCACCTTTGGATTGACGTACCCGCCACGGTTGTTGCCGGTCCAGTTCGTCGCGGCGGAGGTAATGCTCTTCGAATGGAAACGATCAGTCGTCAGGTGCTCGGGCTGCAGCGTCGCGAGCCAACTTCCGGACAGGGTCGAGGTGAGCTCGCGGTCGCTTTGCAGCGCCGGCGGGATCTCATACAGCTCTACCTGGGCGCCGACGGCTTTCCAGTTGTCCGCGATGATGTGCTGCGCCTTGGCATCGCCCGGGCCTCGTGCGGTGAGCTGCGTGACGAACCGCTCCGAGGTCTGGTTGTTCGTGAGCGTGCCATCACTCCCTCGCGTCCAGCCGGCCTGTGCCAACAGCGCTTGTGCCCGGGCCGGGTCGTAGGGAAACTGAGGAATCCACGGCTCGAGCTGCGGACGGAGCGGGTCGTCGGGCGTCAGCCAACTATCTGCTATCGGGGCGAGGCCGCCAGTCATCGTATCGGCCAACGCGCGTCGGTCGATCGCATCGTAGAAACCGGCACGGACGCCGAGATTGGTGAACCCGCTCGCCGGCCGCGCATATTCCGGCCGATGCTGGATCTCGAGTGCGCGGAAGCCGCCTCTCAATTGGGGGATGGCGATATTGCCGGTTCCCTCCCAGCGTCGCTTGACCTCGATGGTGGCATCCACCTCCAGGCCGATTGGCGGAACGATGTCGATGGCTCCGGACAGAATGTTGGCAATGATGGTGCTGGTGTCACCCACGAACCGGACCATGACGCCGTCGAGTGGGGGACGCCCCATGAAATAGTCGTCGAACCGCGTGAACTCCATGTACGACCCGGGCTCCCAATGCACGAGCCGGTAGGGGCCGAGCCCGACAAAATCTGTCGTCAGCCGGGTGCTGCGGGTGAAACCCGCCTTATCGGAGAGGAACTGATCTTCCATCAGGTGTCGTGGCAGGGGCTGCAGGCCCGGTGCCTGGTCGGCGTCGACGAATGGAGTGGACCAGTGGGCAATCACCGTGGTCGGATCGGGTGCCGAGACGGACTCGAAGCCACGGATGAGCTGCCGAACGTTGTTCGGGATCTCGGGATCTTTGTAGACGTTGAATGAGAAGATCAAGTCGTCGGTCGTGAACGGCACTCCGTCCTGCCACCGGACGTTGGGATGGATCCTCCATGTGAGGTCCATCGTTCCATCCGGATTCAGCCGCCACGTCCCTTTGTCGATCGCGGGCTTCTCCACCGCAATTTGTGCTTGATAGCCTTTGGCGTTGTCCTGCACCACCAGATAGTTGTGCAGGATATTGAGCACGAGGTGCGCTCCCCCGGACTGTGAGTTTGCCTGGGCCAACTGCAGGCTCAGAACCGCCGGCTCCTGCTGGAGCGCGAGCGTGAGGATCTTAGGCTTGGCCGTTGACGTTGCGCTGTCGGAGCTGGGGATGCTACTTGGAGTGGCAGGACCGCCGGTGCAGCCGGTGGCAACGAGGATAACGGTCGCAACACCCACAACCACCATCCGCAGGCATCGACGCTCTCTCACTTCGTCCTCCCTGCCTTCGGCGCGCTGCCCCGAAGGCACTCCTGGGGCCTACGGATCTCGGCCACCGCCTAGCCCGTGACCATCGCGAACTCGGAGCTGGTCGAGACGACGCGCTCGGTCCGTTGCCACGCCTTCGGTGGCGTCCCCTCCGCCAGCGCCTGCAGCTCGCGCATCCAGATGGCGCGCAGGAGGACCACGCCGACGTCCGATCCGCCCAGGTGCTCCGCCTCGCGATCGGGAATCGCGCCCAGACCCACCTGGTACACGTGGTCCTGCACGGCCGTGATAGTGATGTCCTTGCGGCCTCTCAGCTCGGCAACGGTGAGCCGCCCGGCAAGGACCTCTTCGGCAAGCCATGGCTCGTTCCCGGCCGCATTCGCCAGCCAGGCACGGCGCCGCTCCTCATGCGCGTCCGCGGCGGCGCCCGTCAGGTGGACGAGCTTGACGTTGAAGCTGGAGTGGTGCTCGTCGTCCACCGGGACGCGCCACGAGATGTCGTCGCGCCAGGCGGTCTCCTCCTCGCTCCCGCGCGGCTTGAGGTTGTGCATCAGATTGGGCATGCCGAACTGCACCGCGCGCAGCTCCCCTCCGGGCCGCCGGGCATTCATCGTGATGCCCCAATCACTCTCCTCGACGGAAACCGTGGGGATCCCCAGCCCAGTCTTGCGGTGCACGAACTCCGTTCGAGCGTAGTCCACGTGCTTTTCGAGGACCTGGAAGTAGTTGCAGGGGCGAGCGAGGTAGATCTCCACCTGCCGCACCGCATCGTCCCTCTCGAAGTCCGGGTAGCGAGGCAGTGGTGGAGCGGCGCCCTCGCCGAGGTAAGCGAAGATCAAGCCGAGGTACTCCTCGGTAGGATAGGCGCGGATCGCGATCCGCTCGCAGAAGGGGGTGGGCTCGG